>JAFDWO010000010.1 GCA_018268415.1 Actinomycetota bacterium
GAACGCGTTCCGTACTTTGACCCTGCCATGGCAGGGTCAAAGTACGGAACGTGTCCGTGAGCGTTGGACAACACGGGAGGAGGCGTGGAGTTCCCTACGTCTCCGTGACGGGGTCCCGGTCCGGTGAGGGTCCCGTCACACTCGCGACCTTCCCCGGCGTCTCCGTGACCAGATCCCTCCTCCGTGACGGTCCCATCACACCTCCCGGCCCCCGGGGGCCGGGATCGGGGGTCCGTGGGACGCGCGTCGAGTTTCGGTTGTCAGGCAACCGAAACCAGACACGGAGATCCTTGAGTGATGACGAAGGCCGGGAGGAAGGGTGACGTTCCCGGCGTCTTCGTGACGGGGTCCCCCTTCGGTGACGGTCCCGTGACGGATCGGTCGCACCCTCCGGCCCCCGGGGGCCGGGATCGGGGGGATCCGTGGGAGACCCGTGAGGGATCCGCCTCACTCGCCCGCATCCTCCAGCGGGGGCCTTCCGTGCTTCCCCCCGCCCGCTCCCCGCACCCCCGGCCGTCTCGGCCACGGCCACAGCCTGCCAGGGCCGTGGACGGGACGGCCGCATCCCTTGGCGCCATGGGCGGCAGCTCGAGGGGATCGCGGATCCGAGCGGGCGACAGCTTGAGGGGGCCGGGGCCCTTTCCCCGCGGGCGACAGCTCGAGGGGCCGGGGCCCTTTCGCCCGGGCGGCAGCTCGAGGGGGCCGCATCCTTTTCCCCTCGGGCGACAGCTTCCCGAGACCCCATCCCTTCCCAGTCCCGCCGCGTTCGCGCTTTGCCGTACCGGTTATGGCAAAGTGCGAACGGCGGCGCGGCGCAGGCCATCTCATCCGGGGCGGCGCCCCCGCCCCGCGGTCGTCCCTACCCACCCATAGCGCCGGTTAGGACGACCGCGCCCGGGGGAGCCGGCTCCAAACCCGGCTCAGCCCTGTCGCGCGCGACCGTAGCGCTCGTAGATGACGCCCCCGCCGAACCGCCTCGTCTCGATCAGCTCCACCGGGACCGTTTCGGTGACCGGGGGCAGGAACGGGGTGCCGCCGCCGACGATGACTGGATGACGAAACATGCGGAGTTCATCGACCAGGCCCTGTTCGACCGCGGTCGCGGCCAGGCCGGCGCCGCCGATCTCGACGTCTTTGCCGGTCGTGTCGAGAGCCGCGGCGACCTCCTCGGCCACGGAGCCCTGGGCGATGCGGGCGTTGCCCTGGACCTCGGCGAGCGTGCGGCTGAAGACGACCTTCGGCAGCGCGCACCAGACGTCGGCGAAGGTGTTCCGGTCCTCGCCATCACGCAGCGACGGATCCGTCTCCCACACCAGCATCGTCTCGTAGAGCCGCCGGCCGCAGAGGTAGGCGCCGAGGCCTTGGACCCGGTCGAGGTGAAAGCGGAAGAGCTCCTCGTCGGGCGGCGTCCACGCGAACCCGCCCTCGCGGTCGGCGATGTACCCGTCCACCGAGACGCTCATCGAGTAGATCAGCCGCGACGCCATCGCGTGATTGTTGCGCGGCGCGGCTCTCGGTGTCAGCCGCGCGAGGGGGGCTCGTCCTCGACTTCGCGCGGGACGTCCCAGACGACGCGGCGCTCGCGCGGGCCGCGGAAGGTGCTCAGGACCTCTGAGTGGAGGGCGGCGGCGGCCGAGATCATCCAGTAGGCGAGCGGATAGATCGCGCCGACCAGGAGGGAGCGGACGTCCCAGCGGTCATAGCGAAAGTTGAGGTAGAGGGCGACGAGGACCTGGATCGTGGCGATGATCGAGATCGCCACTCCCCAGGCGAGGCCGAAGCCGAAGTGGCCGAGCGAGTCGCCGAGCACGGTGTTGAGGAAGGCCAGGACCACCGAGCCGGCCAGGCACATCACCCACACCACCGAGAGGACCGACTCGAGGCTCAGCATCCACATCTTGTGGTGGCGCCAGCGGCTCACCCTGCGCAGGTGCCGGTGCAGCACCTCACCCTGGCCGCGCGCCCACCGCTTGCGCTGTGCCCAGAGCGCCTTCATCGTCGAGGGCACCTCCATGCCGACCAACGCGTACGGTTCGAACGCGGTGTGGCCACCCGCCATCAGGAGGCGCCAGGTGAGGTCGATGTCCTCGGTCGCCATCCTGCCGTCGTAACCGCCCACCTCGATCACCGCATCGCGGCGGAAGAGGCCGAAGATGCCGGCGACCGTGCCGACCCTGCCGGTGACCGACTGGGTGCGCCGGATCAGGCCGATGATCGACGCCGCCTCCAACACCTGCAGCGCGCAGATGAGGCGGTTGCGGTTGGTCACGTGCGGCGCGCCCGCCACCGCGACCAGCATCGGCGACGTCTGGATGCGGCCGACGAGCCGCCGGATCGCCCGCGGGTGTAGGTGGGCGTCGGCGTCGGTCACCACGATCAGGTCGTGGGTGGCGGTGCGGAAGCCGACGTTCAGCTGCTCGGCCTTACCGCGGTTCACCGGATCGCGAAGGACACGGAATCGCGGGTCTCCACCGGCCGCCGCCACCGCGGCCCGCTCGGTTTCGTCCTCGGACCCGTCGTCGAGGACGATCACCTCGAGGACCGGGTAATCGGAGCCGAGCGCCGCGACGACGCTGGTCGCGATCGTCGCCTCCTCGTTGAAGGCGGGAATCAACACCGTGACGCCCGGGCAGTGCGCGGCGTCGGGCTCGACGCCCGGGGTCCGCTCGTCGCGCCAGCGGAACACGAGGGCGCCGGCGATCCAGAGCGCGGCGGTGGCGACAGGGTAGAGCGCGACGAACAGCAGCAGGACCTTAAGCGGCGCCCACATACTCCTTCTCCTCGCGAATCCTGCCGCGGCGCAGTACCAACAGCACCAGCATCGCCAGGATGAGGGAGGCCGTGGCGACCAGCGCCCCGGTGAGGATCTCGTCGGTGGGCTGGACGAGGAACACCGCGAACAACACGCACACCACCCAGAGCAGTGGGCCGAGAATCCCGGCGAGGATCAGGCGCGTGGTCGAAGCGGGGCGCAGGGGTCGAAACCGTGACTCCAGCTCCCGTCGCAGCTCACCCTTGGTCAGGCCCCGACCATCAAGCTCGTGGATGACGTCCGGCCTCGCATCCATACGTCGATGATGGCAGCTAGGTACCGGGCCAGTCCATCCGCGCCCGCCACATGGTGCGGGCGCGCTCCCACTCCGGCGCCAGTCTGCCGCCGCCGAGCCGCGCGGCGGTGTCGAGAGCGCCGAGGGCGCGCGCGTAATCGCCGCGGCGCGCGTCCTCCTCGGCGAGCAGCAGGGTCAGGTCGGCCGCGTCGGCACCGGCCTCGGCCTCCCCGGCGCGCCCGTCGAGGTCGACCAGCGTCACGGCCTCCCCCTCGTCGCCCGCCAGCAGCGGGGCCAGGTACCGACCCGCCACCTTGGCCGGCGGCCACCACAGCGACTCGCCGGAGACCCGCGCGTGCGGCAGCCGCTCGGCGGCGCCCCCGGTGCCGTCGGAGCGGATGTAAAGGGACTCGGTCCCGGTCAGCAGCAATCCCCGCAGCACCGGCTCGAAGGGCGTCGGGGACAGGTCCGCGCCGAGGTCGGCGGCGATCGATTCCGCGGCCGCGTCGGCCTGCTCGGCGGCCAGCCCTCCCTGCTTCAGCGGGAAGCTGGTGACGTCCCCGGCGGCGTAGACGCCCGCCGCGCCGACGACCCGGGAGTGGACATCGACCGGCAGGAAGCCTTCGGCGTCGTGGGGCAGGCCGGGGATCGCCGGACCCTCGAGCCGCGGCAGCGCGATCACCCGCTCCGCCGCAACCGGTTCGGACCCCTCGAGCTCGAGCCTGCCCGTGGCGGCGGCGAGCGGTCGCACGCCGGTCACCAGGCCGATGCCACGGCGGGCGAGGAGATCGCGGATCGCCTCCCCCGCCTCGACCCCGAAGACCCACAACGGGGCGGGCTCGGCGGTGACCACGGCGATGTCGGGACAGGCGCTGCGGAGCGCCGCCAGCAGCGCCAGCTCGTACAGCGGCAGCGTCCACCCGGACGCGAGCGGCGAGACGAACGCGACCTGGGCGGCGCCGGCGAGCGCCGCCGCGACCGCCGGACCGTCGGCGGCCGAGGCGAAGGTGACGGCGCCGGGGAGCGGCGGGCGCGGCACCGCCCCGGTGGCGACGACGAGCGTGTCGTAGGCCAGCGTCCCGTCGGCGAGGCTCACGGTGCGGCGATCGTGATCCACGAACTCGAGGCGGGCGACGCGCAGCGTGAAGTCGAGGCGGTCGGCCAGGTCCGGCAGCGACACCTCCGGCGGCGAGCCGCCGAACGGCGCGGTGACCGCGAGCGGCCGCTGCTCGACCCGCGGCGCCGGCGCGACCACCGTGATCTCCGGCCCCTCCCCGGCCAGCGCCCGCAGCGCCGCCACGGTCTCGACGGCGGCGACTCCACCTCCCGCGATCACGATGCGCGCGGTCACAGGAGAAACCGTACCCCCATGACCCGTGGTTTCCCGGATGCGCCGGCGCGGTGCCACTGGTTCGATGAGGTGATGCGCCGCTACCTCGCCTCCGTGCTCGCCGCCCTCTGCCTGCTCGCCGCCGCGCCCGCCGCCGCCGGGGCCGCGAGCCTCGTCTACCTCGACCAGGGCAACGACGTCGCGGTCGCCCGCCCGGACGGAAGCCTGGCCCACAAGGTCACCCACGCGACCGATCCCGAAAACGGCTACAAGGCCATCTCGGTCGCCGACGACGGCGGGATCACCGCCTATCTGAGCAAGGGCGACGAGAACGGCAACGCCAGCTTCGTCGTCCTCGACCAGGACGGCTCGGTCCGCGCCGGGCCGTTCCTGTTCGAGAAGTCCGGGTTCTGCGGCGGGCTCAGGCCCTTCTGGACCGCGACCTCGCCGGACGGCACCTTCGTCGCGGTCTCCTACTGGAAAGGGTCGAACAACTGCCTCGGCGGCTCCTACACCCCGTCGGTGCGGCTCACCAACCGCAACAGCCCCACCTTCGGGACGAGCACCTACCCGTCCTACGACTACCTGTCCCGGCCGCACTGGCTCCACCATCCCGACCAGCGGCTGGCCGGGATCAGCGGCGGCGTCCTGCAGATCTGGCAGAACGACGCCGCCCACATGCAGGACTGGCTCGCCGTGACCGGCGGGCCCGAACTCCAAGACTTCGACTTCCACCCGACCGCGACCAAGCTGCTCCTCGACCTCGCGAACCCCGGCACGGGGGTGAGGCCACACACCTTGGCGCTGGTCAGCTACACCGAGCTCTCGACCGGCGCCGCGCCGCCTACCGACCCGGCGCCCCAGATCCTCTGCACCGCCGCGTCCTACGCGACCAACGACACCGGCGGCGGGCGGCCGCTCTGGTCGCCGGACGGATCGCAGATCGCCTGGACCACCCCCGACGGCATCTACGTCTCCCCCGCCCCCGTGGCGGTCGGAGAAACCTGCCTGCTTTCGCCGCAGCTCGTGATCCCCGGCGGCCGCGAAGCCCACTGGGCGCCGTTCGAAGTCACCCAGCCGTCCGGCGGCGGCTCGACCTCGCCGCCCGGCGGCTCCCCGACCGCCTCGGGCGGCTCGACCGCCAAGCCGCGCGGCGGCGGCTCGAAGGAAGGCCCCTCCTCCGCCCCCACCATCAGCAGCGCCAAGGCGAGCGCCACCAGAGGCGCCTTCACCATCCAGCTGAAGCTCCGACAGGCCGCGACGGTACGCATCACCGTCACCCGCAAGGGCGCAAAAAAGCCCCTCGGCACCCTCACCTACAAGGCACCGAAGGGCACCTTCTCCCGCAAGATCACCAAGGTCGGCGGCAAGCCCTTGCGGCCCGGTCCCTACACGGTCGTGATCAAGGCCGGGTCGACGACGAAGTCGCTGGCCGTGCGCGTGCCGGGGAACTCCCGCCAAGCCTGACGCGCCCCCGGAGGCGCCGGCTTCCGCCGGCCTTCCGTCACACGGCCCTTGGTCAGCTGGAGAGCGCCGCGGCGTCCTCGGGGAGCCCGACGAACTTGCCGGCGTCGATCAGCGTCTCGCGCAGAGCATCGACCACCTCGTCGAGCTGCGACGCCGTGCAGTTGAGCGGCGGGGCGATCTGGACCACGGAGTCGCCACGGTCGTCGGCGCGGGCGATCAGGCCGGCCTCGAGGAGGCGACCGGGCAGGAACCCGCGCAGGAGGTGCTCCCTTTCCTCGGCGTCGAAGCGCCCGTCGTCGGCATCGCGGACGAGCTCGGTGGCAAAGAAGAAGCCGTCGCCGCGGACGTCGCCGACGATCGGCAGCTCGCGCAGCTCCTCCATCCTCGCGCGCAGGTGCGGCTCCAGGGTGCGGACGTTCTCGAGCACGCCGTCGCGCTCGAAGATCTCCAGGTTCTTCAGCGCGATCGCGGCCGCGACGGGGTGACCGCCGAAGGTGATCCCGTGCAGGAGGGTGACGCCGTCCTCATATAGGGGCGCGGCGACGCGGCCGGAGACGATCGCGGCGCCCATCGCCGCGTGGGCGGAGGTGAGCCCCTTGGCGATCGTGACCAGGTCCGGTTCGCCCCCGTAACGGGTGACGCCGAACCACTCGCCGAGGCGGCCCATGCCGCTGATCACCTCGTCGGCGACCAACAGGATCCCGTGGCGATCGCAGATCTCGCGCAGCCCGGCCCAGTAGCCCGCCGGCGGCACGAGGCAACCGCCCGCGTTCTGGATCGGCTCGGCGAAGAGCGCCGCGATCGTCTCGGCACCCTCCTCGGCGATGACCTGCTCGATCTCGGCGAGGAGGTCGGCGCAGCGCGTCTCCTCGTCGCGCTCGTCCCGGAACGGGTTCGTGTTGGCGACGTGGCGGGTCGGGATCGGGGGCGTGCCGAAAGGCGCCTTGAAGCGCTCGACACCGGTCAGCGACAGCGCCCCGAGGGTGACCCCGTGGTAGGCGATGTCGCGGGCGATCGCCTTGGTGCGCTGTGGTTCGCCGCGGGTGACGAAGTACTGGCGGACGATCTTCCAGGCCGCCTCGACCGACTCCGAGCCGCCGCTGGTGAAGAAGACGCGCGCGTCCTCCATCGGGGCCAGCGCGGAAAGCTTGCCCGCCAGCTCGATCGCCGGCGGCGTCGCCGTCGCCCAGTTGGTGTTGAACGGCAGCCGTTCCAACTGCTCGCCCGCCACCGCGGCGAACTCGGCGCCATGCGAGTAGCCGAGCTGACAGCAGAAGAGGCTGGACAGTCCGTCGATATAACGCCGGCCCTCGGTGTCGAAGACGTAGGGGCCTTCGCCGCGCTCCAGGACCAGGAGCTCGGTTCCGCCGGGCGCGAAGGCGCCGTTGCGGGCGAAGTGGAGGAGCAGGGAACCGGGATCTACGCCCATCGTGACGTCACCACCTTTTTGCGCGTGTAGAACTCGAAAGCGTCGCCGCCGTTGGCGTGGAGATCGCCGTCGATGGAGTCCTTCCAGCCTGCGAACGGGAACCAGGCGACCGGCGCGGCGACGCCGACGTTGACGCCGATCATCCCGGCCTGCACGCCGTAACGGAACTCGCGGGCGGTGCCGCCGGAGCTGGTGAAGAGGATCGAGGAGTTGCCATAGCGGGATGAGTTGACGACCTCCAGGGCGCCGTCCAGATCGTCGACCCGCAGCACGGTGAGCACCGGGCCGAAGATCTCCTCCTTGACCGCGCGGGAGTCGGTCGGGGCGCCGTCGAGGATCGTCGGGCCGAGCTGGGCACCGCCCTCTCCCCCGTCGCGACGACCGTCGAGGACGAGCTCGGCACCATCGCCGAGCGCCGTCTCGATCTCGCCTTCGACCCGTTCGCGCGAGGCGACCGTGATCAGCGGGCAGACGTCGGTGGCGGGGTCGGCACCATCGCCGACGGTGAGCGCCTTGGCGGCGTCGACCACGGTGGCGAGCGAGGCGTCCTGCTCCTCCTTGGAGCCGACCAGGACGAGCAGCGAGCCCGCCAGGCAGCGCTGGCCGGCGGCGCCGAACGCCGAGCCGGTGACCCCGCCGGCGAGCAGCTTGGGGTCGGCGTCGGGCATCACCACCATCGCGTTCTTCGCCCCGCCCAGCGCCTGCACGCGCTTGCCCTCGGCGGCGGCGGTGCCGGCGACATAGCGGGCGGTCTTGGCGGAGCCGACGAAGCTTATCCCGTCGACCTCGGGGTCGTGGAGGAGACCGTTGACGGCGTCGTGCGCGCCGAGCACGAGGTTGAGGACGCCGGCCGGGAGGATGTCCGCCTCGTCGATCAGCTCGAAGAGGCGCACCGAGGGGAGCGGATCCTGCTCGGAGGGCTTCAGCACCACGGTGTTCCCGCAGCCGAGCGCGTAGGGGATGAACCAGAGCGGGATCATCACCGGGAAGTTGAACGGGGTGATCGCGCCGATCACCCCGAGCGGCTGGCGCACCATCTCGACGTCGACGCCGGTGGCGACGCCCTCGAGGTTCTCGCCCTTCAGCATGTGGGGGACGGCGCTGGCGGCCTCGATCGACTCGATCCCGCGGCCGACCTCGGCGAACGCGTCGTCGAAGGTCTTGCCCATGTCGGTGGTGACGAGCCGGGCCAGCTCCTCCTGGTGGTCGGAGACCAGGGCACGCAGCTCGAAGAGGGCGCGGGCGCGGCGCTGAGGTGCGGTCGCGCGCCAGGCCGGGAAGGCGGCGCGGGCGGCGGCGGTCGCGGCGGCGACGTCGGCGGCGCTCGAGAGCGGGACCTCGGCCAGCACCTCCCCGCTCGCGGGCGAACGGGTCTCGAGCACCGCGCTCGCGGTCGGCTCGACCCAGGCGCCGGCGACGTAGTTACGGAGGCGACGAGGGCTCGCGGCCCGCGTCTGCCCCTCTTGGTCAGATCGCTCGGTGGTGCTCGTAGTCGTCATGTCGACAGCGTGGCCGAAGGTCGACGCCGATGCCAGGGACGGCGTGGATGAATTCAGGCCGACCTTTTTGACGCTATGACAAAGAGGCTCCCGAGAAGCCACCTGTTTCAATGTGTGTATCGATCATCTGTCTCACGCAACCGCCGTCTCCGTAGGGGACGCCCTGAAGATCCCCGAGCTCCGCCGCGGCGTCCCCGAGGTGCTGGCCCACGAGGCCGGACTGGCCAACGAAATCCGCTGGGTCCACGCCTCGGAGGTGTCGAACATCGCCTCGCTGCTGCGCGGCGGCGAGCTGCTGCTGAGCACCGGGATGGGGCTCGACCGCGCCGCCGCCGGGCAGGACCGCCTGGTCCGCGAACTGGCCGAGCGGCGGATCGCGGCGCTGGTGATCGAGCTCGGCTCCTCGCTGCGGGTCGTCCCGCGCGGCCTCCTGCGCGCCGCCGAGCGCCATGGTCTCTGCCTGATCGCGCTCAACCGCGAGGTCCGCTTCGTCGAAGTGACCGAGGCGATCCACCGGATGCTGATCGACCAGGGCGGCGAGCTGCTGCGCCGCGCCGACCGCCTGCACCGGCGCTTCACCGCGCTGATGCTGGGCGGCGCGGGCGTGACCGAGGTGCTGGCGGAGCTCGCCCGGTTCGTCCGCAACCCGGTCTTCCTGGAGCGCGCCGGGCATGGTCTCGCCTACCACGCCCGTCACGAGAGCGACGACGAGACGGCGCTGGGCGCCTGGGCGGCGTTCAGCCGCGGCCTCGCCACCGCCCCCGAGGCGACCGAGGAGCGGGTCCCGCTGGGCGGCGAGGAGAGCTGGGGCCGGCTGGTCGTGCTGGCCCTGGACGGGCCGCTGGACGGGCAGGCTCAGGTCGCGGTCGAGCGCGCGGTGGGGCTGATCGCGCTGGCGCTGATGCGGCGCGAGGAGGAGGACCACCTCAGCACGCGGCAGCGCGGGGACTTCCTGCTGGGGCTGACGGGCACCCGCGCGGGCGAGGCCGAGGTCGCCGCGCGCGCCGCCGAGCTCGGCTTCTCCGGCGCCTGGGAGAGGCTCCTCCCGCTCGCCGCCGGCGGCGGCGATCCCCGCACCGGCCCGCCGGGGGACGTCGCCTGGGTGGCGGTGAAACGGGACCTGCGCCTGAGCCTCGACCGCGCCCGGATCCCGGCGATCCTCGGCGACGGCGAGGACGGCGAACTGCTCTTCGTCGTCGGGCTGCGGCACGCCGCCGACCGCGAGCGCGTCGCCGGGACGGCGGTCGAGATGCTGCGCGAGGCCCTTACCCGGCGCATCGGCAGCGCCCCGCCCCCGACCGTCGCGGTGGCCGGCGCCGCGGCCGGCTGGCGCGAGGCGGGGCTCGGGCTGCGCACCGCCGTCGCCGCGCTCGAGGCCGCGGGCCACGAGGAGCGGCGTCCCTGGCACGACGTCACCGAACCCTCGCCGGACCGGCTCCTCTACTCCCTCCGCGATTCTGCCGACCTGCGCGAGTTCACCGAACAGCGGCTCCGCCCGCTGATCGAGGCCGACTCCCGCGGGCGCGGCGAACTGGTCAGGACCCTCGGCACCCTCTGTGACAACGCCGGCCGCCGCGCCGAGACCGCCGCTGCGCTCGAGGTCAAACGACAGTCCCTCTACCACCGCCTCAACCGGATCGAAGAGATCACCGGCTGCGACCTCTCCGACGGCGACGTCCTGCTCTCCTTCCACGTGGCGCTCCGCGCGCGACGATTCCTCGAGCTGGCTTAGGGCGCGGGTGTGGCTCGTGGCCGAAGGGCCGCGACCCCGGGCGGGCTCGCGGCCGAGGTGCGTCCCGGGGCCGCGTGGCGGCGCGGTCCACGGACGCCCCGCCGTCGTCGGAGACCGCTCCGCTGTTCCTTATGCGCCGCATAGGCGCATAAGGAACAGCGGAGGGAGCGGGGTGGCGAGAAGGGGCGGGCGGGGCGCGACTCGTGGGCGTGGCGGCCGTCCGAGGTGCGGTGCGGCGGCGCGTCGCGGTCCGACCCGCGGCCCCCGCACCCGTCCGAGATGCGGCGCGGGGCGCGTGGCCGCGCGACCCCGACCCCCGCACCCGTCCGAGATGCGTCCCGGGCGCCTCATGGCGCTCCTGGCAGGCTGTGAGCGCCATGAGGCGCCCGGGACGGGAGGGGTTCGTGGGGAAGACGGGCACAGGGACGGGAGGGGGTCGTGAAAAAGGCGGGACAGGGAATGAGGGGAGACACAGGGACGTCACGAGGTCGGACTTCCGTGACGGGTCCGTGCGGGAGGGGCCACACCTGGCCCCGATCGGTGACTAAGACGCCGGGAACGTCACCCTTTCCGGACCCTTCGGTCCGTTCTCGGGCCCGAAAGGAGGGCCCGGGAACACGTTCCGTACTTTGACCATGCCATGGCATGGTCAAAGTACGGAACGCGTCCGTGAGCGTTGGACAACACGGGAGGAAGGGTGGAGTTCCCTACGTCTCCGTGACGGGGTCCCGGTCCGGTGAGGGATCCGTCACACCTCCCGGCCC
>JAFDWO010000110.1 GCA_018268415.1 Actinomycetota bacterium
CACGGATCCCCCCATCCCGGCGTCCGGGGGCCGGAGGGTGCGACCGATCCGCCACGGGACCGTCACCGAAGGGAGACCTCGTCACGGAGATGCCGGGAACGTCACCCTTCCTCCCGCCCTTCGCCGTCACTCAAGGATCTCCGTGTCTGGTTTCGGTTGCTCAGCAACCAAAACTCGACACGCGTCCCACGGACCCCCGATCCCGGCCTCCGGGGGCCGGAAGGTGTGACGGGACCGTCACGGAGGAGGGATCTGGTCACGGAGACGTCGGGAAGGTCGCGAGTGTGACGGGACCCTCATCGGACCGGGACCCCGTCACGAAGACGCAGGGAACTCCACGCCTCCTCCCGTGTTGTCCAACGCTCACGGACGCGTTCCGTACTTTGACCCTGCCATGGCAGGGTCAAAGTACGGAACGCGTTCCCGGGCCCTCCTTCCGGGCCCGGGAACGGACCGAAGGTTGCGGAAAGTGTGACGTTCCCGGCGTCTTAGTCACCGATCGGGCGAGGTGTGGCCTCTCCCGCACGGACCCGTCACGGAAGTCCGACCTCGTGACGTCCCTGTGTCGTCTTTTTCACGACCCCGGCCCGTCCCTGCGTCTCCCCCTGTCCCTGTGTCGTCTTTTTCACGACCTCCTCCCGTCCCTGTGCCGCCTCTTTCACGACCCCTCACGTCCCTGTGCCCGCCCTCCCCACGACCCCCTCCCGTCCCGGGCGCCTCATGGCGCTCACAGCCTGCCAGGAGCGCCATGAGGCGCCCGGGACCAGCTCGGACGGGTGGGGTGGTCGGGGCCGGGGTCGGGCGGCCACGCGCCCCGCACCGCACCTCGGACGGGTGCGGGGGCCGGGGTCGCGGCGCAAACGCGCCCCGCGCCGCACCCTCGGACGGGTGCGGGGGCCGGGGCCCCGGCGCTACGCGCCGCCGCGCCACACCTCCGATGGCCACACCGGCAGAGGTCGCGCCCGCCGCACCTCGGACGGCCGCAAGGGCCTGGGCCGTAGCGCGCCTCGGACGGGTGGGGCGGTTGCGGGCCACGCGGCACCTCGGACGGCCGCGCCGCCCGGGATCGCGCCCCTGCCTTCTCGACGGCCCCGGCCCCTTCCCTGTTCCTTATGACACCCAGGGCGCCATAAGGAAACAGCGGAGCGGTCTCGGCGACGCCGCGACCGACGCGGACCGGGCCCTCACGGCGCCCGTCCCGTTACCTACCCAGCAACGATCACATCCAGGTACCCCGGCGCCGGCTCCACTGCAAACCCCGCGGCCGCGGCGATCGCCGCGGCGCCCTCCGGGTTCTCCGGCGCCTTCTTCGCCTCCAACAGCGCGCGGGCAACTTCGCCGCGGACCGCCTTCGCCATGTGGCTCACCGGCTTGCGCTTACCCTTCACCTCGGTGAAGGCGCGGACGGCGAGGAGCGTCGCGCGCTTGGGCTTCCAGGCCGCCGCGTAAGCGCCGGAGCGCATGTCGACGACGAGGGTGCCCTCCTTGTCGGGGAGCGCCGCGGTGAGGACCGGGCGCCAGAAGGCCGCGAGACCACCGACCCCGTCCAGCTTCGCTTTCGCCGAGAGTCGGTAGTAGGGGATGCGGTCGGCGGGCCGCACGACGCCCCAGAGGGCCGAGGCGATCAGCACTCGGCCCTGGGCGCGCCTGGGGAGCTCCGGCAACCTCAGACGGTCGTAGAGAACGCCGGTGTAGACCTCGGCGGCAGGACCCGCCGGGGCGGAGTCGAGGACCGCGTCAACGGCGACCTCGCCCGCCTGGCCCTTCGACACCGCGAGCATCGAGACCGCCTGGTCGACCGGCAGCTCCGCGAGCGCGGCGAGCGCCCCAAGCAACTTCCGCCTCGACTCCATCAGCTCGCCGGCGTAGGCGAGCGCTTCGAGATCGACGGGCGGACCCGTCTCCGGCGCGGTCTTCCCCTCGGACGGGGGCAGCAGAATCAGCATCGCTGCAGGACATTAAGCCTCCTTCAGGTGTTCGTACGTCTTGGCGATGTCCTCGCGATCCATCAGGGACTCGACGGCGGCGTCGAGCTTGCGGCGCTGCGTCGGGGTGAGGGTGGCGGCGAAGGCCTCGAGGCCGTTCCGCTTCACCGTCGTGAGCTTGTCGACGAGCTCGTTGCCCGCCGCGGTGATCCGCACAAGGCGGATGCGACGGTCGGTCGGGTCCTCGACCCGCGTCGCCAGCCCCTTCTTCACCAGGCCGTCGACGGCCCGGCTCATCGCCGGCGGCGAGGCGCCGAAAAGCCCGGCCAGGTCGGAGAGCTGCCAGGTCGACGGGCAGTCTCCCAGGCCCCCAAGCTCGAGCAAAACCTTGCACTGGGTCGTGGTCAGCCCGGTGTCCTGCAGGACGCGCAGCTGATTGCCGCGGTCGTAGAGGAAGACGTGGCGCATCAGCGCGCAGATCCGTGCGGCCGTGTCACGGGACTCCGCATCGATCTCCGTGCTCGCCCGGGCGCCACCGGCCCGCTCGATCGCTCTGACATCGCTTACTTGCATCGCGGTAATTGTTGCATCCACGCAACCTTTTCTCAAGCGCAAGCGTTGCCCGCCCCAGACGCACGCCCTCCCCCGCGCGGGTGGGTCGTCCCCGCCGCCGGCCACCGCGAGGCGCGACCGAGGGCTAGTGTCGTGGCCATGAGCGACGCCGCCCGCCTCAACCACCTCGACCAGGAGTTCGTCTGGCACCCCTTCACCCAGCAACAGGGATGGCGCGAGGAAGAGCCACTGCAGATCGAACGCGGCGAGGGCGTCCACCTCTTCGACGTCGACGGCAACCGGTACATCGACGGCACCTCGTCGCTCTGGTGCAACGTCCACGGCCATCGCCACCCCGACCTCGACCGCGCCGCGCGCGAGCAGTTCGACAAGGTCGCCCACTCGACCATGCTCGGCCTCTCCCACCCCGGCGCGACCGAGCTGGCGGCGCGACTGATCGAGATCGCCCCGGACGGCCTGCGGCGCGTCTTCTACTCGGATTCCGGCTCGACCGCCGCCGAGATCGCGCTGAAGATGGCCTTCCAGTACCACCAACAGCGCGGCGACACGGCCCGCACCCGCTTCATCCGCATGCGCGAGGCCTACCACGGGGACACGCTCGGCTCGGTCTCGGTCGGCGGGATCGACCTCTTCCACGCGACCTACAGGCCGCTCCTCTTCGACACGCTGGCGGCCGAGCCCGGCGATGCCGATCAGATGGAGAGCCTCCTGAGCGCCCACGAGGGCGAGGTGGCGGCGGTCATCATGGAGCCGCTGGTGCAGGGCGCGGGCGGCATGATCGTCCACCCCGACGGCTACCTGCGTGCGGTGCGCGAGCTCTGTGACCGCCACGGCGTGCTGCTGATCTGCGACGAGGTGGCGACCGGCTTCGGGCGCACCGGCACGATGTTCGCGGTCGAACGCGAGGGCGTCTCGCCCGACTTCCTCTGCCTCGCCAAGGGGATCACCGCGGGCTACCTGCCGCTGGCGGCGACGCTGACCACCGAGGCCGTCTACGAAGGCTTCCTCGGCGCCCCCGCCGACGCCAAGACCTTCTTCCACGGCCACACCTACACCGGCAACCCGATCGCCTGCGCCGTCGCGCTCGCCAACCTCGACGTCTTCGAGCGCGAGCGCACGATCGAGCGCCTGCAACCGAAGATCGAGCTGCTCGACCGGCGCCTGGCCGAGATCGCCGAGCTCCCCGGCGTCACCGAGATCCGCTCGCGCGGCGTGATGGTCGGCATCGATCTCGGCGCCCACGACCCCGAACTCCGAGTGGGCCACCTGGTCACCCTCGAGGCCCGCAAGCGCGGCGCCCTGGTCCGCCCCCTCGGCGACGTGGTCGTCCTGATGCCCCCCCTTGCCATCTCGGAGTCGGAGCTGGAAGAGCTGCTCGACATCACGGTGGAGTCGATCACCGCCGCCCTGGCCTCCGTGCCGGCGCCCGAGCGCGCGTAGACCACCCGACCGCGCGCTGAGTTGAGCCGGTCATGAGCGGCACAATTCAGCGAGCGCGTCGCGCCCCGCCCGCGAACATGACCCTGTGACGGATCGGGGAGAGGGCCGTAGTAGGGGCGTGAGTCAGACCGCGGTCGCAGAGGCAAGAGACGCTCCGGGCGCGGGAGATATGGCGTTCGACCGGCTCTACCGGACGAGCCGCGACGACGTCTACGCCTATGTGGCGAGCCTGCTCCGCGACGGGCCGGCGGCCGAGGAAGTGACGGCGACCGCCTTCGAGCGCGCCTACCGGAAGCGCCACCGCTTCGACTCCCGTCGCGGCGAGCCGCGCGCCTGGCTCTTCGGGATCGCCCGCAACGCGGCGCTCGACGAGCTGCGGCGCCGCGGCCGCCAGGCCGAGCTCGCGGCCGAGCCCGCCGACCTCGACGGAGCCTCGGTCGAGGCGGGAGCGGAGCACTCCGAGCGGAGGCTCGCCCTACGGGCCGCCCTCGCCCGCCTCGAACCTCGAGAACGCGAGCTGATCGCGCTCAAGTTCTTCGCCGGCCTCGGCAACGCCGAGATCGCCGCGGTCCTCTCGATCAGCGAGTCGAACGCCGGCACCCGCCTTCACCGCGCCGTGACCAAGTTGAGGGAGGCCCTCGATGGATCGATTTGACGACGACACCCTGTTCGCCGAGTTGCGGGCGCTGCGCCCGGAGCCGCGGCCGGAGTTCGCGGCCGAGCTCGACGAGCGCACCGCGGCGGGATTTCCCCGCCGCGCGGGCGCGCCCCCGACCGGGACCCCTTTCGCCGCGCTGATCGACCGCTGGCGAGCACTGAGCCCGGGCCGCCGACTCGTCCCGGTGGCGGGAATGGCGCTCGTGGCGCTGGCGGTGGCGACGACGGTTGTCGCGATCGCCGGCTCGAGCTCGACGTCGGTCAATCTGGACTCCAGAGGCCAGCTCCTGAGTGAGACCGCCATGGCGCCCCAGGCCGACCAGGCCGCGCCCAAGGCAATGGCCGGCGCGAAGGCCGCCCCTGCGCCGAAGGCTCAGGCCCCGGGACACCGCAACATCGAACGCTCCGCCTACGTCACCCTCGGCACCAAGCCGGGCGAGGTCTCGGGTGCGGCGGCGAAGGTCTACGAAGCGGTGCACGCGGCGAACGGGGTCGTGCTGCACTCCAGGGTGCGGAGCGGCACCGCGGGGGCCACCGGGGCCTACTTCGACCTGCTGATCCCGAGCGCCAAGCTCGACGACGCGCTGTCGGCCTTCTCGCAGATCGCCGAAGTCCGGCAGCGCCACGACGCCACCAACGACATCACCGCGCCAACCGTCGGTGCCGCCGAAGAGCTGCGCGACTCGAACGCGGCGATCGAAGGGCTACTAAAGGAGCTCGGGAACGTCGAAACGGAAGCGCAACGGGAATCGGTCGAAGCGCGACTGCGCGAAGAGCGCCGCCGGCACGCCGCGATCCGCGCCTCGCTCGACCACCTGCACCAGCGCGCGTCGATGTCGGAGGTGACGGTGCGGATCGTCACCGACCACGGCGCCGGGGTGACGCCGCCGAGCAAGGGCGACAGCAGCTGGGGCGTCGGCGACGCGCTCCACGACGCCGGCCACATCCTCACGATCGCCGCCGGCGTCACGCTCATCGGCCTGGCGGCCCTCGCCCCGATCGCCCTCATCGCTCTCGCCTTCTGGCTGGCGAACCGTTTCCGCGTCCGTCGTCTGCGTGAGCGCGCCCTCGGCTGATTCGGCTCGACACACCCCTTAGGGTGTTGCGATGCCCGAGGAGAGGAAGCCGGTCGTGCCGCGGCCGGCCGCGTCGGTGGTCCTGATGCGGCGCGGTGGCAAGCACGGACAGCGGGCGCTGGAGGTGCTGCTCCTGCGGCGCAGCCCGACGGCCGGGTTCTTCCCCGGCGCCTGGGTCTTCCCCGGCGGCGCCTGCGAGCCGGAGGACGGCGAGGGGCCGGACGGCTACCGCGCCTGCGCGATCCGCGAGCTCCGCGAGGAGGCCGGGATCGACCTCCCGATCGAGGAGGAGATGGTCCCCTTCTGCCGCTTCATCACCCCGAAGGCGATCTCGCGCCGCTTCGACGCCTGGTTCTTCATGGCCCTCGCCCCCGCCCACACGCCGCCCGAGATCGACGGCGGCGAGATCGTCGACGCGCGCTGGTTCCGCCCCGCGGCGGCGCTCGCGGGCGCCGACGACGGCGAGATCGGTCTCGCCTTCCCGACCCGCATCCAGCTCGGCTGGCTCGCCGAACACGCCACCTCGAACGATGCCCTGGCCGCCTACCGCGGCCGCTCGGTCGAGCCGCTGATCCCGGAACTGATCGACGAGGGCGAGGAGATCCGCGTCGTCCTCCCCGGCATCGCCGACTCGCGGAACCTCAAGAACCTGGTCGAGGACTTTCGCCGGGACTGACCGCGTCGGGGAACGGTGCCAGCCCCGCGTGCCACGGGCCGGGCGGGTAGGTGTGGATGCCGCTCTCGTCCATCTCCCCCTGGATCCGCCGGAAGAGCTGCCCGGCGTTCTTCAGGGCAAGTTTCAGTTCTTCCTCGGAGCGCTCGCGCAGCCGCCACATGAACCACAGTTGACGGTCGTTGACGCCGAAGTCGATCTCCCCGGTCATCGTCGTCACCCAGGCGAGGAAGCCGGGGCTGAAGAGCTCCCGCAGGTTGATCGGGTCGTAGTCCTTCGGCACGGTCGTCCAGAAGCGCTTGTTGAAGTCCAGCGACTCGAATTCGACCTTGCGCGAGAGGCGCTGCTGGACGTGCTCCGTCCCCTCGATCGACTCGACGTTGAAGGCGGGCACCACCTGGGCCAGATCCGGCATGTGGGCCTTGGCGAGGATCGCGGTCGGCAGCACGGCCTTGTTGAACAGCCCGCCCATTTCGCGTTCGTCGGCATCGCAGGAGGCACCCCAGAAGCCTTCGACCAACTGCCCGGTCAGCCGGTTGACGCCCCCGACGCAAAGCGCCACCGGGCCGTCCTTCGGATTGATCCCGCCGACCGGTTCGTAGGTGACTTCGTGGCGCTCGCCGTAGCGGCGCACCAGGTCGGCCCAGTCCTGCGCTTCCTGCTTGGCGCCCATTCCGTGATCCTAGTGACGCCCGGCCCCGCGATCCGACCCGGAGACCCGTCCGTCGCGGCCCCGATCGGCGCTAAGGTTCGGCCCTAGCCGATCGAACCCTCGAGGGAGACTCAATGGTCATCGTCATCATCGTCGTCGTAGTTCTGCTTCTGCTCGCGGCCTTCTATTACATCGCGAAGCGCAACGGCATCATCTCTGCCCGCAACCGCGTCGACGAGTCCTGGAGTGGGATCGACGTCCAGCTGAAACGTCGTCACGACCTCGTGCCGAACCTGGTCGAGACCGTCAAGGGCTACGCCACGCACGAGCAGGCCGTGTTCGAGAAAGTGACCCAGGCGCGCGCCGAGTCGATGTCCGCGCAGAGCGTCCAGGACACCGCGACCGCCGAGACCAAGCTGACCGGGGCGCTGACCGACCTGCGCGCCGTCGCCGAGCAGTACCCGAACCTGAAGGCCACGGAAAACTTCCAGCAGCTGAGCCGCAACCTGTCGGAGCTGGAGGACGAAATCCAGGCGGCACGGCGGATCTACAACTCCAACGTGCAGTCCTACAACACCGACATCCAGCAGTTCCCGGGCTCGATCATCGCCAACCAGGGCGGCTTCACCGCACGGCAGTACTTCGAGATCGAAGACAAATCCGAGCGCGAACCGGTCGCGGTCAGCTTCGACAAATAGAAAGTGCCGATTTCATGACGACCGAGACCAAAGACGTGACGATGTGGATCTGCGAGAGCTGCGGGTTCATCTACGACCCCGCGATCGGCGACCCCGACGGCGGCATCCCGCCCGGAACCGCCTTCGAGGACATCCCGGACAGCTGGTTCTGTCCGGTCTGCGGGGCGCGGACCAGCGATTTCCGTCCGCTGGAGCCCGGCGAGGCCTGATCGCCCTCGACGGCCACCGGCTGAACCTCTAGGGTTTGGCCGGTGAGCCAGTTTGATGTGGACTGGGTGGTCGTCGGGAGCGGCTTCGGGGGATCGGTCTCCGCGCTGCGGCTTGCCGAGAAGGGGTACTCGGTGGCCGTGCTGGAGTGCGGGAAGCGGTTTCGGGACGAGGACTTCCCGAAATCGACCTGGGACCTGAAGCGGTACTTCTGGGCGCCGCGGATCGGGCTCAAGGGGATCTTCCGGCTGACCCAGTTCCGGGACGTCGCCGTGGTCAGCGGCTGCGGCGTGGGCGGCGGCAGCCTCGGCTACGCGAACACGCTCTACGTGCCGCCGGGCGAGTTCTTCAACGACCCGCAGTGGTCCGACCTCGAGGACTGGGAGCGGACGCTGGCACCGCACTACGCCGAGGCCCAGCGGATGCTCGGCGTCAACCAGGTCCGCCAGGACGATCCGGCCGACCAGTTGCTGCGTGAGCTCGGCGAACACCTCGGCGTCGGCGAGACCTACCAGAAGACCCCCGTCGGGGTCTACCAGGACAACCCGGGCAAAACCGTCTCCGACCCCTTCTTCGGCGGCGAGGGACCGGACCGGACCGGCTGCCTGCAGTGCGGGCGCTGCATGGTCGGCTGCCCGCACGGCGCCAAGAACACGCTGGTGAAGAACTACCTCTGGCTGGCGGAGCGGCGCGGCGTGCGGATCGAGGCCGAACGGACGGTGACCGACGTCCGCCCGCTCGGCGCCGACGACGGCGCAGACGGCTACGCGGTGACCAGCGAGCGCTCCGGCGTCCTCCCCGGCCGCGGGCGGCGCACGATCCGTGCCCGCGGGGTCGTCTTCGCCGCCGGCCCGCTGGGCACCAACAAGCTGATGCAGCGCTGCCGGCTCGGCGGCGCCCTCCCCCGCATCTCCGCCCGTCTCGGCGAGCTGGTCCGCACCAACAGCGAGATGATCCTCGCGGTCACCGTCCCCGAGGACTATCCGGAGGACCTGACCAGACGCGTCGCGATCACCTCCTCGATCTACCCCGACGCCCATACCCACATCGAGACCGTCACCTACGGCCACGACGGCGACTCGATGTCGACGCTCTACACGCTGCTGGTCGGCGACGGGACCAAAGTGACGCGGCCGTTCAAGCTGCTCGGGCAGATCGTCCGCCATCCCGGCAGGTTCGCCAAGATCATGTGGCCGAAGGGGTGGTCGAGCCGCACGATCATCGTGCTCGTGATGCAGACGCTCGACAACGCGATCGCCCTGCGGCCGAAGGTGAAGCGCAACGGCGACGTGCGGCTGCGCACCGAACAGGATCCGGAGCGTCCCAACCCGACCTTCATCCCGGTCGCCAACGAGGCGGCCGAATGGCTGGCCGAGCGGACCGGCGGCATCGCCCAGTCGAGCATGTCGGAGGCCCTCTTCAACGTGCCGAACACCGCCCACATCCTCGGCGGCGCGGTGATCGGCCACTCACCGGAGGACGGGGTCGTCGACTCCCGCCAGCGCGTCTTCGGCTACCAGAACCTGCTGGTCTGCGACGGGTCGGCGGTGCCGGCCAACGTCGGCGTCAACCCGTCGCTGACGATCACCGCCCTGGCCGAGCACGCGATGGCGGAGATCCCGCCGAAGGCAGACGCGGAGCCGCACCGCCCGGCCGAGGCGGCGCGGCCCGCTGCCTGACGGTCAGGCCGCCGCGTACAGCTCGTTGACGTAGTCCCAGTTGACGACGTTCCAGAAGGCGTCGAGGTATTCGGGACGTTTGTTCTGGTACTTCAGGTAGTAGGCGTGCTCCCAGACGTCGACGCCGAGCAGCGGCGAGGAGCCATCGGAGAGCGGCGTGTCCTGGTTCGGGGTCGAGACGACGGCGAGACCGGAGGAGTCCTTGACCAGCCAGGCCCAGCCGGAGCCGAAGCGGTTCGCGCCCGCCGCTTTGAACTGGGCCTTGAAGTCGTCGAACGAGCCGAAGGTGTCGCTGATCGCCGACGCGATGTCGCCGCTCGGGTCGCCGCCGGCGTTCGGGGCCATCATCTTCCAGAACAGCGAGTGGTTGTAGTGGCCACCGGCGTTGTTGCGGACCGCGGCCTGCTTGTCGCCGGGCAGGCTCGAGAGGTTGGTGAGGACGTCCTCGACCGACCGGTCGGCCCACTCGGTGCCCTCCAGCGCCGCGTTGGCTTTGTCGACGTAGGCCTGGTGATGTTTGTCGTGATGCAGATGCATCGTGGTCTCGTCGATGTACGGCTCAAGTGCGTCGTACGCGTACGGCAGATCAGGTACCTCGAAAGCCATCAGGTCTCCCTTCGTGCGGATATCTGGAGTCCCTGAGAGCCTATCCAGCACGGGCCTTCGCGAATCTCCCGGCCCCTCGGCCCGGTCCGCGGCGGCCCCTATTCGGCGTTGACGGCGGAGGAAACGGCGTCCGGATTGCCGCCGGTCCATTCGACGAAGCGGTACCAGGAGGGCTTCGCTTCGTAGTGGGAGGTGAGGAGGCCGGCCGAGCCGCAGAAGATGCAGGTGCCGCCTTCGTCGGTCCAGGTGAACCACCAGACCCCTTCGACTTTCCAGCGGATCCGGTTGTTCGACAGCATTTCGAGCGCCGTGTAGAGCTGGTTCGCCTGCCCCTGTGGGCCGCGCTGCCAGCGGGTCGGGCCGCTCTGGGAGCCCCAGCCCAGCTCGGTGATGTAGATCGGCGTGCGGGCGTCGCCGAAGCTCCGCATGATGCGACGCAGGTTGTTCAGCTCCGGGCCCATCGCCCGGGCGTCGGCCACGTACGGGTGCAGGGCGACGCCGTCGAAGTACGGCTTGACGTTCCCCGCCTGGTAGACGCGCCTCAGGTAGTCCCCCGAGGCTACGTTCGGCGGGATCTGCAGCGGCCGGCCGAAGAGGCCGCCCATGAGCACCTTCGATTCGGGGTCGACGCCGTGCAGGGCGCGGCCGGAGATCCGGAGGAGCTTCGCGTATTCGGCCGGGTTGGGGTCCTTGGCCTGGGTGACGATGTTCTCCTCGTTCCAGATCTCCCAATGCGTGATCGGCAGGTAATCGAGCTTCTTGTGCTCGTCCCAGAATTCGCCTTCGGTCCCGTAGCGGCGCGCCGCTTCGCGGAGGAATTTCTGCCAGGCCCAGCGTTGCCAGGAGGTCCTGACCGGCAGCTGCAGAGCTTCCGGGGCGACCCATTCCGGCGAGCCCCAGATGAACGGCATGATCCGGATGTTGTCTTCGGCGGCCAGTTCGACCTCGCGGTCGAAGCCCGACCAGTCCGGGCGCGCCACCAGCGGGCTCTTCGACTCGATCCCGATCCAGAACATCGGCAGCCGCACGCTGTCGACCCCCGCTTCCCGCATCAGTTCGAAGTCCTTGTGCCCGAGCGCGTTCTGCGGCGACACCCCGACGAACCCCGGCGGCAGGTAGGCACCCGCGCTCGCGGGCAGCGCGAGCACCGCCGCCACCGCGACCACCACCAGGATCTTGAGCTGCCGCATCGTCATCGCCTTGAAACCCGCCGCCGGGCAAAGTAGCGGGACGGTCGGGCACCCTGGCCGCGCCCCGCCCCGCCCTCTGCCACAATCCGCTCCTCTCGGGGCGTGGCGCAGCCTGGTAGCGCGCACCGTTCGGGTCGGTGAGGTCCCCGGTTCAAATCCGGGCGCCCCGATTTAGACCGAACCACACCGAACAGACACGAACAGACCCGAACGCGAAGCCAGGTGGTTCGCGAGCTCAGGGTTCGTGCCTGTTCGGGGAGGTTCGGTGGATATCGGGATGCAGGCGGGATGCAGCGGCGCGGTTCCGGGACGCAGCTGGCATGCAGGGAGCAATAGGAGCGGGGAGCCCTCTACCGTCGGCGCATCCGGTGAGAGGGCACCCGATGCCCGGCCCATCGGGGGCGATCGGGCCGAGTTTCTTGAGGTCGATGTGGATCAGCTCGCCTCGGCGGAACACTCGTTGCGGCGGCTCAAGCCAGCGTCCCGTCGGGGACGAGCCACTCCTGCCGAAGAGCACCGACGGCGGCGATCCGTTCGTAGTCGCGGTCGTAGTGGACGAGGTTCACGTCGGCCTCCTCGGCCGCGGCCGCGAGCAGCAGGTCGGCGGGCGGGACCCGACGGTGATCACCGTTCGCCGACAGCGCCAATTGGACCGTGCGAGCCCGGTCCCAGAGCCCGGCTGACATCGGGATCGCCTCGAAGGCCGCGAGTCGGCCGGAGACCTCGTCCGCCCGCCGCTGATTCGGGGCGAGACGCGTGAGCTCCAGGATGACGAGATCGCAGACCAGGACTAATCCGGCCTCGACCGCGGAGTTGAACCAGGCGGTGAGCTCGGGGAAGCGGCGGTCGCGCGCCCACGTCCAAGCGCCGGTGTCGAAGAGCGCCGGCCGATCGAGTGGCGGGAACCGCAGATCGGCCACGGCGCTCAGTCGCGCTCGCGGCCGGCGGCGACCTCTTGCGGGGTGCCGTCGACATCGCGGACGACATCGAACCCCTTCAGCGTGCGGCGCCGGGCGGCGTCGCGGAGCGCAGCGTTGACCGTCTCGCTCAGACCCTTGGTGCCCAGCACCCGACGCGCCGCGTCGAGGGCGCGCTCGTCTACATCAACCGTGGTGCGGGTCATCTGCATCAGAATAGGGCATCACGGTCGCTTGATGAGCAGGCTGTCGAGGCCGCGATTCCAGAGCGTTTGTCGAGGCTGATCGCCAAGCAGCTCAGCGAGTTTGATATCGACGCGAGCCACATCACGGCCGAGTACGAACACCTGCCGACCGCTACGGCCGACCCCGATCACGAAGCAGCCGAGCCCCCCGAAGCTTAGGGCCTTCGCGAGGCGCCTTACCCCAGTAATGGCGCCAGGTTCAATACTTCAGCTCGAGGCGAGCCCCGAGGGCGGTGAGACACGATGGACCCGTCCGGAGACGGCCCGGATTGAAGTCGTGATTGCCTCGGATCGACCCGGATTCCAGCATGCAAATGGGATGCAAGGCCTCGCAGACCCACTTCTCATGGGGACTTGAACCGTTCGCCCCGATGAGTCTCCTCACCGCGCAACTCGGCGCTCGGTATGTAAGTCGGACAAGGGGAAATCGACCTCTGCCAAGCCGCTCGGTGATGCCCCGGTGCTTCGGCAGCACAGACGGGGGTGAGATCCGCGGGGTTGCCGAATCGATCCTCCGTGCCGCCGAAGCGTGACCGGCCTCCGTGGAGCTTCTCTCTCCATGGCGAGAGATCCGAGGATCTCGGCCTCGGACGCTCAACCCCCGTCTGTCGCCTGGCGGATCGAGACTCGACCTTAGGGCCGGTGGGGCCCGACGACGTGGAGGTGCTCGCAGTGACGGACGACGTCGATCGCGTCCACGTAGGCGGTGTCGACGCCCCCGCCGCAGTCGACGAAGTCCTTTTCACCGTCGGCGGCGCGCACGATGTCGGCGGCCCAGCCCGCGTCGATGAGGTCGCGGCCGCGGCCGCCGATGATCGTGTTGACACCCCGCCGGGTACTCCACGCGGCCGAACCACCGAAGAGTCGGTCGTCCCCCGGCCCGCCGTTGATCAGGTCGCCGCCGGATTTGCCGAGGATGAAGTCGTCGCCTGGTCCCCCGAAGAGGCAGTCACCGCTGCCGTTGCCGAAGATGCGGTCGCCGCCGGCGAGTCCGCGCATCATGTCGACTCCTCGCTCACCGCGGAGAGTGTCGTTTCCATCGGTGCCGGTGAACGGCTGGGCCTCGCGGCCGCGGCACATGGCCGAGTAGTGACGGAGAAAGATGGTGAGGGTCCTCGAGCCGCGGTTGGCGACGGCGAGATCCGGGCCGAAGGTGCCGTCGAACGTGTCGATCGGCGACACCGCAACCGGTTCGCGTCCGGTTTTGTAGGAGCCGGCCCTGCGAAGGTGGCCATGCCCGTCGTTGAGGAGGATCGTCAGGCGGTCGGAGCCGGCGTCGACGACCGCCAGGTCGGCCCCCTTCTTGCCGTCGATGTTCACCGCGCGGACGGCGACCGGTTCGTCACCCACCGGGTAGGTGGCTACGCGCGTGTATTCCGGCGGGGCTTCGGCTCCCGCCCCGCCGCCCGCGAGTATCGACACAGTGCCCGAACGTCGGTTCACGACGGCAACTTCGATTTCGCGCCCGGGGACGAAGTGACCTAGGGCGAGGTCCACTGGATCGTCACCGACCGCGATCTGGTGGTCGAGCCCGAAGGCGCCGTCTTTCAGCAGCCCGAGCTCGGAGACGGTGTCGGTCGCGGCGTCGGCGACGAACAGCGGGCCGTATTCGAGGGTGGAGCCACCGACCGCGTCGGTCGGATCACCGCCGATCGGCACCTTCACCACGGGTTCCATCCCCCCTTCGGCCCCCGCCTCGCGCTTGCGCCGGTAGATCCAGAGGTCGGCTGAGCCGCGATTGAGGATCATCGCGTCGCCGAAACCTTGTATCAGCGCCACGGGCCGCATGCCGGTCCGCAAGGTCAGACCCGGCCTGTAGAGCCCGTCACTTCCCGCGTAGAAGTGCACGAGGCGACGCGTGGGGTCGATCACACCGAACTCGTCCGAGCCGCCGCTGACAACCCCCGGACCGGGCGGCGGGCGGTAGCCACTCAGCCAGAAGAGGCCGCGGCGCGTGTTCCAGAGGATTTCCGAGCTTTTTCGTGAATCGAAGCCGACCAGGATGCTTCCCCATCCTTCGCCGGAGGTGAATCCTTCGCCGGCACTCGAGACAAGCGAGTTCGGCGGCCGGTTCAGTTGGATCGGCCCCGCCGGGTCTTCGACGTAGAGTGGCGCCGCCACGGAGGAGGCGCTGTGGGTCAGCGGCGTGGCCCCGGCCCTCGACGCCCCGAACAGCGCGACGCAGCAGACGACGAGAGACACCAGGGCGACGGGCACGTCGGGTCGGCGGCGTTGCATCAGGCGAGCCTCTCATCTTCCGGTGGGCACGGGAGCATCCGGGAACGATGCTGCCGTCCCGAGCGGCCGAGCGCGATGACAGCCTGGGTGCGGAGCGGGCCGGATCTGGCCCGTACCGTGCCGCGACGCCTGGCTTGGCAGAACGGGGGATCTCCGTCGGCATCACGTCGAAGTCAGATCATCGACCGGGTGGAGGAAGCGGCAGATGACGCCGCCTTGATGGTTCACGAAGTCGAGTTCGCCGAGACCGGCCCATTCCATATTCCAGAATTTGGAATATGGAATGGGCCCTTGCCGCTGAGCCACCGGCCTCGACCGATGCCGGTCGGACCGTGGAGGACGCCGAGGCCGACCCGAGGGGCTGCTCAGCGGACGGGCAGCGAGGAGCGGTATTCGGCGTAAGGGACCTGGCCGGTCGGGCTTTCGGCGATCGCCAGGGCCACGCTCGCCGGGATCGGCGTCCAGTGGGCGGGCATCTTGGCGGCCAGCTGCGGGTTCAAGGTGTAGATCAAGGCGAAGTTGACGAGCCACAGGGGTGGCGCCATCGACATTCCCACCACCTGGAAGCGGTTCGGGACCAGTTGCGCTTCGCCGGACTGTTTCTGGGCCTTGTTCCCCCAGACGGCCTCGACGGTGTAGGCCGAGCGATACAGCCGGCTGAGCGCCTGCTCGGCACCGTTGGCCCGGCACCAGGTGGACATGTATCCACCCGGTTCGATCACCGAATTCACCTGCCGGGTCGGGGCTTCCTTGTTCGCCGGACTCTCCAGCATCCCGTCGGTGCTGACCATCAACCCGTAACTGCCCAGCACCACCGGCGTCACCTTGCCGTCGACCTTCGTGTAGAGAGGCGTGCCGACCGTGTTGGTGAGGATGCGGACGCTCTTGTCGACCAGGTCGGCGGGCGCTCGTTCGCCACCCACTCCCTTGCCGCTCACGAACAGCGCGTATTGCCTCGCGGTGAAGACGTCGGCCTTGTCCAGGCCGATCGCGCGGGCGATCCGGTCGGCAGCCCTGACGCCCAGCGGCCGGTTGACCTGTCGCCGCTCGGTGGCCATGGTGGGCGCGAAGGGCTCGTACTTCGGTGACCCGGCGTACGGCTCCTCGAAGCCGCCCGCCGGGCGGGCGGGCCGCGCGTCGCCACGAGAGGCTCCGAGCAAGGAGGCGGAAAGGACGATCGCGGCGAACGCCGACACCAGTCCCAGTCGCCCGACGGCCCTCATCCTTCCTGCCCCAGACACATCGCCATCCATCAAGCCTCCCGTCAGTCGCGGCATCTCGTAGCGCGCGATCCTACCCTCGCTTGACGGGAGGGTCACCCGCCACTTGCTATAAGGGGCGCTCGACATGAGCGGTGACGGGAAAGCGCGCGAGCGCGGTGGCGAGGACCCGGTCTCGGCGGCGGTCTCCGGCTTGATTCGTCGGCTCGAGCCCGGGGATCGGCTGCCCGGCGAGCGGGAGCTCGCGGCCACGCTCAACGTCAGCCGGACCGCGCTGCGCGATCGGCTCGGCCAACTGGAGAGCCTCGGGGTGCTCGAACGGCGGACCGGGTCCGGGACCTACGTGCGGGAGCTCGAATCGGCCAACCTGACGATCGCGCTGGACCTCGCCGTCAGCGCCTCCCGCCTCTCGCTCGACGCGCTGCACTCGGTGCGGGTGGCACTGGAGCGCCAGGCGGCGGCCGAGGCGGCGGCGCGGGCGGCGGCCGTGCCGATCGCCTACATGCGGGAGGCGATCGGCACGATGGAAGGGTCCTCGGCGCGGGGGCCGGAGATGTTCCAGGCCGACCTCGCCTTCCACGAGGCGCTCTTCAACGCCGCGGGCAACCCCGCCCTCAGCTTCTTCGCCGCGGCGCTGCGCGGCGTCCTCCGCGACGACCTGGCGAAGCGGCGGCGACGGATGCAACGCCTGCCCGACGACCAGGAGGTGATGGTCGAGGTGCACACCCGCGTCTACGAGGCGATCCATGCCGGCGACGCGGAGGGGGCGATGCGGGCGATCGACCACCACTTCGACGTGATCGGCGAGCGCGCCCACCGGCGCTGAGCCGGGGCTCAGCGCCCGCGCGTTCCGGGCGCCCCGTGCCGCGCGGCGATCGCGAGCAGCAGCTCGACCAGCTCCTCGGGGTGCTCGAGGGCGAGGTTGTGCCCACGGGTCAGCTCCCAGACGTGCCAGGCCGGATCCCCGCGCAGCCCCTCGGCGAGCGCAGCGAACGGCGTCTCCTCCCAGCCGGAGAGGTAGACGAAGTCGCGCGGGACAGAGACGGCCCCGCCCTCCGGCAGGCGGATCCGCTGGACGAAGCAGGCCAGCGGATGCGGCCGCGCGCGCGGGTCGTCGGACCGGCTCGGCGCGACCGCGAGCCCGTCGGCGCCGGTGTTGCGGACCATCATCCGCCGGAACCGCCCGGTGGTCAGGCTCCAGCAGGAGTCCCCGTCGACGGGCACGTAGGCGTCGATGTAGACGAGCCCGGCGACCAGCCCGGGCGTCGGCCGCGTGGCCGCCTCGATCGCCATGCCCCCGTAGCTGTGGGCACCGAGGATCGCCGGCTCCGGCCGCGCGCCGAGCGCCCTGACGACGTCGTCGACGTGCGTCTCGAGGTTGATCGCCCCGGCGCGCCCGGCCGCGGGCCCCGGCCCCAGGCCCGCGAGCGTCACGGCGTCGGCCGCGTGGCCGGCGCCGCGGAGGCCCGGCAGCACCTCGTCGTAGGCCCAGGCGCCGTGCCAGCCGCCGGGGACGAGGAGGAACCTGCTCACCCCGTCCCGGCCGCCGGTCCGACCTCGCTCCAGCGCTCGCGCAGGACCGTCCGGCGGACCTTCCCCGACGGGGTGCGCGGCAGCTCCGCGGCGAAGACGACGTGGCGCGGATAGAGGTGCTTGGCCAGCGTCGATTTGACGAACTGCTGCAGCTCGGCCGCCAGCTCCTCCTCCGGCTCGACCCCGGGGACGAGGACGACGAACGCGGTGACCGCCTCGCCCCGCAGCTCGTCCGGCGTCCCGATCACCGCGACCTCGGCCACCGAGGGATGGGCGACCAGGGCGCTCTCCACCTCGAACGGGCCGATCCGGTACCCGGCGCTGATGATCACGTCGTCGACGCGGCTGGCGAAGCGGAATATCCCGTCGGCGTCGACCGCGGCGGCATCGCCGGTGAGGTAATAGCGCTCGCCGAACGGGAACCGCTCGGCGGTGCGCTCCGGGTCCTTGAAGTAGCGGCGGAACCAGAAGAGCGGCGAGGCGCGGACGTCGATCACCATCTCGCCGTCCACCCCGGGCGCACACCGCGTGCCGTCGCCGTCGACGACCTCCAGCCGGAACCCCGGCGCCGCGAAGCCGGTCGCCCCGGGCAGCGGTTCCCGGTGGATGCGGGGATCGTGGTAGAAGCCCGCGGTCATCCCGGTCTCGCTCTGGCCGTAGTGGTCGTGCACCTCCACCCCCATCTCCCGCCGCGACCAGTCGAGCAGCTCCGGGTTCAGTGGCTCGCCGGCGCTGGAGCAGACCCGTAGCGCGTTGCGCTCGCGGAAGCCGGCGGGCGCGCGCATCGCGCGCATCGCGCGGATCGCGGTCGGCGCCCCGGCGAAGTTGGTCACGCCCAGCTCGGCCAACTTCTCGAAGACGTAGGCGGGGTCGAAGGGCCTGCCGCTGAGGAAGATCCTCCGCCCCAGCAGCAGGGGCCCGACGAGCGTGTACCAGAGGCCGTAGGCCCAGCCGTGGTCGGCGATGTTCCAGAAGACGTCGTCGGGGCGCAGGTCGAGCCCGTGGACCATGTAGCTGCGGACGGCGGCAAGCCCCCCGACCGGGAACTCGACGCCCTTCGGCTGCCCGGTCGTGCCGGAGGTGTAGAGCAGGATCATCATCTCCTCGCCGCTCCGGGTCACCCCGGCAAAGGACTCGCCATCACGCACCGCGGCGGCGAAGTCGAGGTCCCCCTCGGCAACCTCCCCGTCCCCGCCCGCGACCGTCATCACCCGCACGCCCGCCGCGCAGGCCTCGTCCAGTTTCGCCCGGTTGGCGGCGTCGGTGATCGCGATCCGGGCGCCGCTGTGGAGGGCGCGGTAGGTGGCGGCCTCGGGGCCGAAGGCGGTGAACAGCGGCACCTCGACCGCGCCGAGCCGCCAGATCGCCAGCAGGGCGACGATCACCTCGGGAGACTTCGGCAGCATCACCGCCACCCGGTCGCCGGGCTCGACGCCCGCCGCGCGCAACGCTCCCGCCAGCCGCCGGGAGCGATCGCGCAGGTCGGCGTAGGAGAGCTCCACCCGCCCGCCCGGGCCGTCGTAGAGGAGGGCGTCCGCACCGCGCTCGGCGTGGACGTCACAGAGACAATGGCCGAGGTCGATCCCCTCCCCCGCGTACAGCTCCGCCCACTCGGCCACCTCGGCCGCGACGGCGGCGTTCATCGCTCCGCCCCCGCCTCGTCCTCCCAGGCCGCCCGCAGCCGGTTCTTCTGGATCTTGCCGACGGCCGTGCGCGGCAGGTCGGGGAGGAAGCGGACGATGCTCGGCACCCGGAACTTCGCCAGCCGCTCCTGGCACCAGCGGATCAGGGTCGCCTCGTCGACCGCGCCGGCCGCGACCGGGACGACGAAGGCGACGATCTGTTCGTCACGAATCTCGTCGGGAACCCCGACCACCGCCGCGTCGGCGACCGCCGGATGTTTCTGGAGCACCAGCTCGACCTCCCCCGCGGCCACGTTCTCGCCGCCTCGCTTGATCATGTCCTTGCTGCGGCCGACGAAGTTGAGGAGGCCGTCCTCGGCCACTTCCACCAGGTCCCCGGTGCTCAGCCAGCCGTCCTTGAGCACCGCCGTGGTGGAGTCGCGGTCGTCGAGGTAACCGGGCATGATCGAGACACCGGGGACGCCCTTGACCTCCAGTTCGCCGGGCTCACCGACGGTCACCGAGGAGCCGTCCTCGCGCAGGATCCGACAGGAGTAGCCGAGCGTCGGCCTGCCCAGGGCGTCGTGCCGACGGCTCCCCTCGACCGGGTTCATCAGCGGCGGCCCGATCGTCTCGGTCATCCCGTAGAGCTGCAGCAACGGCGCGCCGATGACCTCGTTCCAGCGCTCGATCTCGGCGTCGGTCAGGTTCTGCGCGAAGACGACCTCGCGCAGTCGGTGTTCCCGCCAGTCCGCCTCCGGCTCCTGGCGCAGGATCATCCGGATCGGAGCGGCGAAGAGGCTGCCCACGGTTGCCTCGTGGCGCACCGCGAGCTTCGCGTAGCGGGTCGCGCTGAAGCGGCCGGCGAGGATCACGGTGCCGCCCGACACCAGCGTGCCCATCACCGAGTAGTACTGCGCGTTCGCGTGGTAAAGCGGCAGGACGACGAGGAAGCGGTCGTCGGAGCGCAGGCGCAGGGCCGAGGCGACGGTCTCGCCGGCGTAGATGTAGTTCGCCTGGGTCACCCGGACGCCCTTCGGGCGGGCGGTGGTCCCGGAGGTGTACATCACCGCGAGGTCCGCGTCGGGATCACCGAGGGCGGGCAGCGTGAGGTCGGAGGCGACCGCGTCGGCGAGGTCGTCCTCACAGACCAGCACCGGGAGCCGCCGCCCCGCGATCCGCGCCGCCTCGCGCACGGCGCCGGCGAGCTCGCGGTCGGTGACCGATACCGAGGCGCCCGAGTGGCCGATGATGTAGGCGACCTCGGTGGGCGAGCTGACCACGTTGGTCGGGATCATCCGGGCGCCCAGCACCGCCGCCGCGAACCAGGTGAAGAGGAACTCGGGACGGTTGGCGAGGTGGATGTGGATCGCGTCGCCGGGCCCGACCCCGACGCCGCGGAGGCGGTCGGCGATCCCCAGGGTGCGGGCCAGCACGTCGGCGCGGCCGAACCTGGTCGACTCCCCGTCGAGCGGGTCGAAGACCAGCAGCTCGCGGTCGGGATCGGCGGCGGCCGCGGCCGTGAGGATCCGCGGGATCGTGCGCCGGTCGGCGATCGAGAGCTCGCCCACCGGCGCCTTCAGATCCTCGGTCCGGCCGCTCTCCATCAGGTCAGCCACGGGCTTCGCTCAGCGCGGCTGGGGCGCAGCCTTCTTCATGTACCGGCCCATCTGACGGAAGAGCTCGGTCGGCTCGCCGGTGGCGTGGGACGGGTCGAGCTCGCCGTAGATCGTGTCCACGGTGACCACGATCCGCTCGCTGTCGCCCCATTCGGCAAAGGGCCCCAGGTCGATGTCGAACGCCGCCTCGAGGCTGTCGACCCCGGCTTCCTGGCGCAGCTTGGCCTCCGCGTAGACGTGGCTGAAGTAGGCGTGCACGTCCCGCACCCCGTCCTTGTCGGTGATCGGGCCGTGGCCGGGCACGACCGTGTCGACATCGAGCGCGCAGATCCGGTCGCACGCCGCGAGCCAGTTGCCGATCGGGCCCACCCAGGCGATCGGCGTCCCCTTGACGAAGACGAGGTCCCCGGTGAACACGGTCCGCGCGTCGGCGAGGTAGACGATCGAGTCGCTGTGGGTGTGGGCGGGACCGAGGTCGGCGACCGAGACCTTGCGCCCGCCCACCTCCAGCTCCAGCGAGTCGGTGAAGGTGCGGTCGGGAGGCCGGCCGTTGACCTCCTCGATCGCGAAGGCGCCGAAGCAGTACTGGGCGAACTCGCGCAGCTCGGGGTCCTCCGCTTCCCGCATCCCGAGGAGCCGCGCCGGGGGCACCTCGGTCATCTCCTCGGCGGCGGCGACGGTCGCGTAGATCTCGGCCCGGTCGGGGACCAGCTCGTTGCCGTAGCAGTGGTCCCCGTTGGCGTGGGTGTTGACCAGGGTGTCGATCGGGCGGGTCGCGGTGATCGACTTCATCGAGTCGAGCATCTCCCGGGTCAGCTTCAGGTCCATCAGCGTGTCGACCAGCAGCGACGTCCCGTCGCCGACGATCAAGCCGGCGTTGCTCAGGCACCAGCTGCCGTCCGGCTGGATGTAGGCCCACACGCCGTCGCCGAGCTCGTGCAGGCCCTTGGTGTAGGAGTGGCTCATCGGGGCTAGCTCGCCTTCCGGCTCGCCGACCACAGCGCCTCCGAGGCGAGCGCCGCGCCTTCGCCGAGCGCCGCCAGCTTCAGCCAGGCCACGTCGGGCTCGATCCCGAAGCCGACGAACGTCCCGAAGCCACAATCCGTCCCCGGGATGATGCGGTCGCGGCCGAGGATCTCGGCATAACGTTCGATCCGCTGGGCGACCAGCATCGGGTGCTCGACCACGTTCGACTTGGTGTCGATCACACCCGGCATCAGGATCTTGTCGTCGGGGATGTCCATCGCGGCGAGGGTCTGCCACTCGTGCTCGTGGCGCGGGTTCGCCCCCTCGAAGGAGATCGCCATCGGCTTCGCCTTGAGCACCGGCTCCAGCACGTCCTGCAGGTCGATGTCCTGGGTGTGGGGACCGCCGTAGTTCCCCCAGCAGAGGTGCATCCGCACCCGGTCGGCGGGGAGGTCGGCGACCGCCGCGTCGAGGGCGTCGATGTGGAGGGCGAGGTAACGGTCGTAGCCGATTTCTTCGACGTACGGCGTGGCCCAGCTGGCGGTGTGCGCGGTCATCGGGATGTCGGGGCAGTCGAGCTGCACCAGGAACCCGGCGTCGACGATCGCCTTGTACTCGACCTTCATCGCGTCCGACAGGGCACCGAGGTAGCTCTCGTAGTCGGGGTAGTGGAGGTTTTCGGCGGCCATCGAGATACAGCCCGGGGACGCCGCCGGGATGAAGGCCTCGATCGAGTCGTCGTCCTTGATCGCCTCTTTGAGGTTGTCGATGTCTTCGGCGACCAGCGCCTCGCCCTCGTAGGCGATCTCGCCCTCGCAGCGCGGCATCTTGATGTGGGTGCCGCCCGGGCCGCCGTAGAGGTGGCTGACGAGGTCCGGCATGTCCTTCATGTCCTCGAGGGTCCAGGGGGCTCCCAAGCCACCGAAGCCGGTGAGCCGTTCGCCGACGTAGTTGACGAAGCCGGGCTTGTTCATCTCGCCGTCGGAGACGATGTCGACGCCGCGCTCGCGCTGTTTGCGCACGACCTCGATCGTCGCCTTCCGCGCCTCGGCGTGGAATTCGGCCTCGTCGACGGCCTTGCCCTCCTGCCGGGCGTAGACGAGCTCGGTCAGCTTCGGCGGCCTCGGCAGACTGCCCGTGTGGGTCGTCAAGATTCGGTCGTCACTGTGTTTCATCGATCTCTCCTGAGTTGGTGCTCTGCGTCAACGGCAGCGTAGGAACCCCTTCCGGCTCCAATCGAACCATCAAAACGACGCTGCGCTATGACTTCGCCGGGGCGAAGTCTGGGGTTTTTATTGTCCGGCCCGAGCAGCCTCGACACCCGGGGCGGCGGCCTTCTCCTCGTCCCGGCCGAGGTCGCGCAGGGGGTCGATGCCCAGCGTCCTCAACACGTCGAGGACCTCGAAGGCGAGCATCAGCTGGAAGCGCACCCGCGGCTCCGAGATCGAGCGACCGAGCAGGTCCCGGGCCTTCTGCATCCGGTACTTGACGGTGCTCACGTGGATGTGGCAGCGCTCGGCGACGGCGGGACGGGAGCCCAGCTCGAGGTGGGCCCGCAGGGTCTCCATGATGCCCCCGCCCGCCCGGTTGTTGTCGCTGCGGGCGATCGGGCCGAGCAGGTCGACGACCATCGCCACCATCTCGTCGGTACCGGGACCGTCGAGGAGGAAGCGCAGCGGACCGAAGTCGTGCATCACCAGGCCTCCCGGACCGCCCTCGGCGGCGAGGCGCAGGGTGGCCTCGGACTCTTTCAGCGCGATCGCCAGGTTGGTGCGCGGCTCGCTCAGCCCGGCGATCGCCGGGACGCCGGCCTTCATCCCCTTCGCCAGCGCCCCCCGCACCACGTCGGCGGCCTCGGCCTGGCCGAGCGCGAAGGCGACCAGCGCGCGTTCGCCGCGCATCGCGACCAGCGCATCGCCGCTGTCGAGGTAACGGTTGAGGGAGACGCGGAGGAGGATCTGGAGATCGCGCGGCTCACAGGGCTCGGTCGGCTCGATCAGTGCCAGGCAGCGCGGCTCGGCCAGATCGATCCCGGCCTGCTCGGCTCGCAGCGACAGCCCCTCGGGGCGCTCGCCTTCGGCCGAGAGGATCTCCTCGAGGAGCTCGCCGCGCAGCCTCCACTCGGCCTCCAGCGAGGCGCGCTCGCGCATGATCTCGAGCGCCATCACGGTGGCGGCCTGGCGCAACGCGGTCCGTTGCAGGTCGGTCACCGCCGCCTCGCCCGCCACGTTGATCGTGCCCAGGAGCTCGGAGCCCGCCGTGATCGGCACGGCGAGGTCGTCGTCGTCGACTTCGGGGCCGGGCGGCTCGGCGGCCGCGCCGCCATTCCGCGGCGGCGTCGCCGAGGAGGCCACCGAGCCGTCGCTCGAGTACCGCGATTCCCGTCCCGTGCCGCCCTCGCGGCGGACGATCACGTCGCGCTCGATCACCCGGGCGAGCTCGGCCGCGATCCCGTGGATGCCTTCGCCGGAGAGCGCCGCCTCGCTCAGCGATTGGTGCAGGGTGAGGGCCTGGGTGAGCGTCGCGTTGTTGTCGGCCAGGGTCCGGTAGAGCCGCGAGTGGACGATCGCGGCGGCGGCCTGGCTGGCCAGGGCGGCGAAGACCGAGACCGCCAGCTCGGTGAAGTCGGTGGGCGTGCGACTGCCGCCGTAGAGCGCGCCGACCACCTCGCCCTCGAACACCATCGGCACGCAGATCATCGAGATGATCCCCTCGGAGTCGATCGCGTGCTTGACCAGGTCGGTGGTCGGGTTCTCGAACGTGCGGTGGTCACGGACGACGACCGGGCGTCGGTCCTGGATCGCCAGACCACCGACGCCGACCCCGACCTGCACCCACATGCGGACGAAGGTTTCGGTGCGCGCGCCCGACGCCACCTTGACGATGACGCGATCGGCGTCCTCGTCGAGCAGGGCCAACCAGGTGACGTCGACCTCCATCAGCCGGCGCGCCCCGCGGACGATCAGGGCGAGGATCTCGTCGGTCCGCAGCTCCTCCGCCTGGATCTGCGAGCAGACCTCGACCAGCGCCCGGTAGGCGGCGGTCTGGCCGGCTTCGAACCGCGACGTTTCCAGCAGGCAGGCGACGTGGCGGGCAGCTACCTCGACGAGCTCCAGAGAGTCGGGATCGGGCGCCTGGTCGAGCGCCAGGCAACCGAAGTGCTCACCGTTGCGGGCGGTCAGCCGGAAGACCCAGGCGAGGTCGTCGGGGACGACCGGGCCTTCACCGCGGTCGGCGGCCATGAGGCGGCGGACCGAGTCCTCGAGCGGCGCGGACTCGGGCCCGAAGCCGGAGCTGCCGACCGACGACCAGGCATCGATCCAGGCGACCGCGCAGCAGTCGGCTCCCGCCGCCCGGGTCACGACCTCCAGGGCGCCGTCCAGGCGCCCGGCGCGGTGCCCATCGTTTGTCTGGACGTCGACGGGCGCCGACTCCAAGCTGGTCACAGCCAAGCTGCTCCTCCTTCCCGTTGGGGATCCTAACCTGAACTCGGTCCCTCTTTTTGTCCTCAACAGACGGATCTGGACGGGTTTTTCGTCTCCCCTGGGCATCTTTCTGGTTACGGGAGGTCGGTGAGGATGGCCGCATGACCGCCGTCGTGTGGATCACCGGAGCGTCTTCGGGGATCGGCGCCGCCCTTGCCGAGCAGGCCCCGGCCGACGCGCTGACGATCGGGGTCGCGCGCCGCCCGCCGGCCCGCGGGCGCCACCTCCCCGCCGACCTCGCCGATCCGAACGGCTGGGAGGACGTCTGCCGGGCGTTCGCGGCGGTGCTCGACGAGGAGCGCCCCGCGCGGGCGATCCTCCACCACTTCGCCGGGGTGATGACCCCGATCGGTCCGGCGGCGGACGTCGACCTGGGCGCGTACCGCGACGCGGTCCTCCTCAACGCCGCGGCGGGCCAGGTCCTCGGCGCGGGCTTCCTCGCGGCCTGCGCGGAGCGCGACGTCCCGGCGACCGTCGTCTTCTGCTCCTCGCCCGCGGCGCGCGCCCCGCGCGCCGGAGCGAGCCAGTACTGCGCCGGCAAGGCGGCGCTGGAGCACTGGATCGAGGCGGTCGCCCTCGAGCAGGAGGGCTCCCCCCGCCCGGCGAGGCTCCTCACCGCCGTGCCCTGGGGAGTCGACACCGCAATGGTCCGCGAGGCGATGGACGCCCCCTCCGACAGACTGCCGCTGGGAGAGGTGTTCCGCACCGCCGCCGCCGCCGGCACCCTCGCCTCCCCGACGACGGTAGCCCGCGAAATCTGGGCGGCGACCGAAGGGGACCGGGCCTCCGGCAGCGTCTTCGACGTCGGCGCCGTGCCCGAGACCCGGTAGGCACCCGCGCCCCAGCCGACGCGACGGCCGGGTGTTGATGGGCCGAAAACTCAAGCTCTTTTCTGTCACGGCCAGATCCCTCGCTCGCTGAGTTGAGGGCGCCAGGGCGCCCTCAACTCAGCGAGCGCCCGGGGGCCTCGGGCCCACCGAGGAGGTCCGTCCCTCCTCGCCTCGCGCCCGTGCCGCGGATGTCGGGCGACCCGGAGCCGCCGGACCTGGGTCGGGCCGGCATCCGCGGCTCTCGCCAGGCACGCCCGGCCTTCACATCGCGATGCCGCCGTCCACGGGGTAGACGTGGCCGGTCACGTAGCTCGCTTCCGCGGAGGCGAGGAAGGCGGCCACCGCGGCTACCTCCGGGGGTTCGGCAGGTCGGGCAAGTGGGGTGATGGCGAGGACGCGGTCGGGGCCGCCTCCCTCGGCGACCAGGCGGCTGCCCATCGGGGTCATCGTCAAGCCCGGGGCGACGGCGTTGCAGCGAACGTGCGGCGCGAGCTCGCGGGCGAGGGCCTTGGAGAGGGCGATGACCGCGCCCTTCGACATCGCGTAGGCGGCGGTCCCGTACACCCCGCCGCCGCGCATGCCGGCGACGGAGGCGACGTTCACGATCGCCCCGGACCCCTGGGCGCGTAGCGCCGGCACCGCGGCCTGGCAGACGTTCCAGACCCCGCGGACGTTGACCGCCATCACCCGGTCGAGCTCCGCCTCGTCGGTCCGCTCGAAGGGGACGGTCGAGGTGACCCCGGCGCTGGTGACCACCGCATCGAGGCGGCCGGCGGCGGTGAGCGCCGCCTCGATCGCGCGGCGGGCGCCCGCCGGATCGGTCACGTCGCAGGCGCAGGCGCAGACGGTCCCGCCCGCCGCCGCGAGGCGCTCGCAACTCAGCGCCAGCGCGTCCTCGCGCAGGTCGGCGACCACGGCGGTCCCGGCTCCGGCGAGCACGCGCGCGGCCACTGCTTCGCCGATCCCACTGGCGCCCCCGGTGACGACGACGACGCGGCCCTCGAAGTCCATCGCACCCCGCCGGTCAGGCCCAGGGACGATCGTCTCCGCCGGCGATCGCCGCGGAGAACCGCGTCGGTTTCCGGCCGAGCAGCATGGTCAGGACGCGACCGTTGCCGGCCAGTCCGACCTCGTCGTAGTGGTGGCACATCGCCGCCATGTCCAGGCGGGACTCCTCCGACCAGTTGCGGGGCAGGGTGAGGTCGGCGAGGTCACCCCGCTCGAGCTCGAACTCCACCCCCAGGGCCGCGGCCAGCTGCGCCATCATCTCGCGCGTGCTGAGCACCTCCGACCCGGCGAGCTCGTAGGTCGCGAACGCGTGCCCATCGGACCCGTGCACGATGGCGCCGGCCGCGGCCACGTCGCGTAGATCGACCGGCGTGAACGGAGTGTCGAGCGAGTAGGGGACGACCACCACGCCGTCGGGGGATTTCTCCCAGTAGAAGCGCATCGTCTGTGCGTACATCGCCGGCCGCAGGATCGTCCAGTTGCTGTCCGAGGCCCTGACGATCGCCTCGGTCCGCGACTTGCGTTCGTGGTGCCGGAGCCCCGGCGTGTCGGCGTGCAGGACGGAGTGCATGACGAGGCGCTCGACCCCCGCCGCCGCGGCGGCGGCAAGCAGCGCCGTCGCCTGGTCGCTTTCGCGAGCTTTGAAGACCGGCGGGATGAAGTGGATCGCCGCCGCGCCCTCCAGCGCGGCCGGGAACGTGGCTGCGTCGTCAAGCTCGATGACCGCGGCCTCGGAGGCGCCGGCGGCCAGCACCTCGGCTTCCTGGTCGGCGCGATGGACGAGCGCGCGACTGGCCAGCCCGGCCTCGGCGAACGCCCCGAGGACGGCGCGGCCGGTCGGCCCGCCGGCCCCGACGACGGCGATCGGACCTGCTGCCGACGTGGGTGCATCGGGTGGGGTCATGGCTTGATATTTCCCGCTCCGGCGACCGTGCGATATCACCGCGAGGGACAAACGCCGGGAGCGATCTCGACCCCCGCGAGCGCTTGGCCCGGCCCCGACCGACTGCGACGCTTGACCAAAAAGTCCCACCTGCGAAGGGACACGAAGGAGGAGCATCTTGAGACTCGTCACTTATGAGGCAACGGGCCCGCTCGGCCCGATCCGACGTTCCGGCGCGCTCCAGGGCGAGCACGTCCTCGACCTCGGGCTGGCGCGCGCGGCCCAGCTCGCGTCCCGCGGCAACCCGCGCGCGACCGCGATCGCCGCCGCCGAGCTCCCCGCCGACATGCTCGAGTTCCTGCGCGGCGGCGACTTCGCTCTGGAAACCGCGCGCGAGGCGCTCGACCACGTCGCCGGCTCCGGGGTCGAGGAGGTCGACGGCGCCCCGATCCGCCACGACCTGGCGACGGTCCGCCTGCTCTCCCCCCTGCCGCGACCGAACAGCCTCCGCGATTACCTCTGCTTCGAGGAGCACCTCCGCAACTGCTACCGGACCCTCGGCCGCGAGAACGACTTCCCGCCCGAATGGTTCAACCTCCCCGCCCACTACAAAGGCAATCCCGACCGCATCTTCGGGCCCGAGGACGTCGTTCCCTACCCGACGATCACCGGCAAACTCGACTATGAGCTGGAGATCTGCGCGGTGGTCGGCAAGTCCGGCTACCGGGTCAAGGCCGAGGGCGCGACCCCCTACATCGTCGGCTACACGCTCTACAACGACTGGAGCACCCGTGACTTCCAGTTCCGCGACTCGAGCGTCGGCATCGGGCCGGGAATCAGCAAGGACATCGGCTCCTCGATCGGGCCCTGCATCGCCACCCCGGACGAGTTCGGCGTCGAATCCAAGCTGACCGCCCGCGTCGACGGCGAGGTCTGGTCGGAAGGGAACCTCGAAAACATGCACTTCAGCTTCGAGGAGATCATCGAGTACAGCACCCTCGACGGCGTGGTCGAGCCCGGCGACCTCCTCGGAAGCGGCACGATCGGCGGCGGCTGCGGGCTGGAGTTCGACCGTTATCTGGAGCCCGGCTCCACGGTCGAGCTCGAAGCCGATGGCATCGGCCTCCTCCGCAACCGGGTCGGCGAGCGCACCGAGGGGCCGCAACGCCAGTCCTGGCAGCGCCCGGCCTGAAGGAGGCGATCGCCGGACGGCGCGGGCGCCCGGCCCCGCCACCCGGGCGCGGGCAACGGGGCCCGCGCCCAGGCCGCCCGATCAGGCGCCCGCGGTCCGGGCCCGCAGCCGCGCCATCTGGGAGACGGCCACGGCGAGGATGAGGATTGCGCCCTGCACGACTTCCTGGCTCCAGCTCGGCGCGTTGCTGACGATCAGCCCGTTGGTGACGCACTGGAGCAGCAGCGCCCCGTAGAGGGCGCCGATGAAGGTGGCGGTCCCGGTCCTGCTCACCGCCGCCCCGAGGAAGGCCGCGGCGAAGGCGGGCAGCAGGTAGCCCCCCGACACCTCCGGGTGGCCCGCGCCGAGCTGCGCGGACAGCACCACCCCGGCGACGGCGACCAGCACGCCGGTCGTGACCAACGCCGCGACCGAGTAGAAGTCGACGTTGATGCCCGCCAGGCGACTTGCCTCCGGGTTGCGGCCGACCGCCTGCAGGTTGCGGCCGGGGATCGTGTACCTCATCAGCAGAGCGCCGACGATGCAGACCGCAAACATCACCCAGGCCGTGTTCGGAATGTTGAGGACGGTGCCCCGGCCGAACGTCGCCATCGTCGGCGAGTCGATGCGGATGTAGGCGTTGTTGGTGAACCAACTGATCAGCCCCAGGAGGATCGTCTGGGTTCCGAGCGTGGTGACGATCGAGGGGACCCGGGCACCGACCACGACGACGCCGTTCGCGAGGCCGACCACCGCACCGGTCCCACAGGCGCCGAGGACCGCGACCCACCAGGGGACCCCGAGGTTGGCGACGTCGGCGGTGATGACACTGGCCAGCGCCACCGTCGCCCCTACCGACAGGTCGTACTGGCCCGCCACCAGGGCGATCGACACCCCGGCGGCGACGATCGCGCCGACCGCGGTCTGGTTGAGGATGATCTTGGCGTTGTCGACGGTGAAGAAGGTTTCCGGGCGGAGGATCGAGAAGCCGGCGATCACCGCGATCAGCACCAGCGCTCCGGCCACGACGCCGGGGCTTCGACGAAGCCAGTGGGTGAAATCACCGATGGTCGACGTCGAGCGGGTCGAGAGGCTCGCCTCAGCCGTGGTCATACAGTTCCTCCAGGATCTGGTTGGGGTTCATTTTTTCTTCGGTGAGGACGCCGACCACGGCTCCCTCACGCAGGACGATGACTCGATCGGAGACCTCGACCAGCTCGTCCAGATCGGATAACGAGACCACGCACACGCCGCCCTCGCGGGCGAACTCCTCGACCAGGCCGAGCAGGTCGGCCTTCGCCCCGACGTCCACCCCGCGGGTCGGCTCGTCGAGCAGCAACACCCTTACCCCGCGCTCGAGGGTGCGGGCGAACAGCGTCTTCTGCTGGTTGCCCCCGGACAGCGAGAGTACGTCGGCCTCGGGGCCGCCCCCGGCGATCGAGAGCTTCTCGATCCAGGTCCTGGCGCAGCTCGTCTCGGCGCCGTGGTGGACGACGATGCCGCCGGCCTCGCGGTTCACCCGACGGCCGAAGGCGATGTTCTCGGCGACGGTGAAGGAGTGGATCAGCCCTTCTTCGATCCGGTCTTCCGGGACCAGGCCGATACGCAGCGCCCGGGCCGACCCGGGGGAGCCGAGCCGCAGCTCCTCGCCACCGACCCGGACCGTGCCGGTGGCCCGCTCGCACCCCGCGAGCGCGCGGAGGATGGTCGAGCGGCCGCTGCCGACGAGCCCCGCCAAGCCGACGATTTCACCGGGCTCGACCCGGAAGCTCACCGACCTCGCCCGCCGCGCCACGGTCAGGTTCTCCACGAGCAGCGCCGCCCCCGCGGGGACCTCGCCGCCGGCGGCGACCGTCGGCGGGGCCTCGACCTCCTCGGGGCGCTCCCCGGTGATCAGGTGGATCAGCTTCTGTCGCGACTGGTCGGCGGCCGCGACGTCGGCGACGGTCTGGCCGTCGCGCATCGCGTGAACCCGATCGCAGAGCCCCAGCACCTCGTCCAGGCGGTGGGAGACGAAGATCACCGAGCAGCCCTGGTCGCGTGCGCCGCGGACCGCGCGGAAGACCTTTTCGACCTCCTCGTTGTCCATCGCGGCGGTCGGCTCGTCGAGGATCAGGAGCCGCCGCCGGTCGGTCAACGCCCGCGCGATCGTGGTCGCCCAGCGCTCCCAGGTACTGGCCTCGTCGACCGGCTTGGCGACGTCGATCTCGATCTCCAGCCGGGCGAAGGCGTCGACCGCGCCCCGGTTCAGCGAGCGCCAGTCCAGCGCGCCGAACCGTTTCGGCCGCTCGCGGCCGAGGAAGATGTTCTCGGCGATGGTCTGGGCGCCGACCAGCTGCAGCTCCTGGTGGATCACGGCGATGCCGTGCTCGAGCGCCTCGTGGGGCGAGCGCAGCGCGACCTCCTCGCCGTCGAGGCGGATCGTGCCGGCGTCGGCTCCGATCACGCCCCCGAGGATGCGGATCAGGGTGCTCTTGCCGGCGCCGTTGGCACCGACCAGGCCGAGAATCTGCCCCGGGCCCACGGTGAAGCTCGCCGAGCGGAGCGCCTGTACCCCGCCGAACCTTTTGCTGACCCCGTCGACCGTGAGTCGTGCCTCGTCGGCGGCCCACAGTCGCGAACGCGACTGTGGGCCGGCCGCGGCACTCGGGGCCGCGGCGTGGGTCACTTAACTCCCCAGCGCTGGGAGAACTCTTCTTCGAGGTTGCCCCAGATTTCTTCTTCCGGCAGCCCCCCCGAGGACGGGACGTTCGACTGGTCGACCTTGACCAGCGGGTATTCATTGGACTTTTCGTATCTGCCTTCGCCGAGGATGCCGACCAGCACGTCGGTGGTCAGCCACGACACGTATTCGAGCGGGATCGCCCAGGTGGTGAAGTTGACCCCTTCACGCATCTGTTCGAAGGCGCCCGCCGTACCGGACATCGACATCACCGCGGTTTCCTTGCCGGTCGTCAGGATGGCCTGCCCGGCACCCACGCAGGCGCCGTCGTACGGGCACCAGATCACCTTCAGGTTCGGGTACTGCAACAGCCACTGTTCCGAAGTCGCGGTGACGTCGGGGACCAGCTTCGCGTAGTCGAGCTGGTGTTCGGCGACGACCTTGGTTTTGCCCGCCATACCGGCTTCGACGCCTTTCTGCATCGCTTTGCCGGTGGAGGCGAGCTGGTCGATCACCATCGCCACTTCGGCACCTTCACCGAATTCTTCGACGATCTGTTCACCCTCTTTCTTGCCGTAGGGCGTCAGATCGGTGTCGACGGAGGCCGTAAGGACGCCGCCCGATTCGGCCTGCTTGACCCCGGTCGACTGGCCGATGATCGGCACGCCCGCCTTTTTCGCCACGGCGAGCGCCTGCTTGCCGACGAACGACGGCTCGACCGAGGCGAGGATGATCGCGTCGACGCCCGACTGGACGAGGTTTTCCACGTCGGCGGGGACTTTCGAGATGTCACCGTTGAGGTCGACGAGCTTCAGTTCCCAGCCGAGGACGCCGAACGACTTCTTCGTCCCCGCCTGCAGCTCCGGGAAGACTTCGGAGGCCTGCGTGATCACGATCATCCCGATCGTTTTCTTGCCGAGCCCCGCCGCGGAGTTCGAGCCCTGTGGGATTTCCTCCTTCGCGAACGCGGCCGGGGTCGAGCCTTCGGCCTTCGATTCTTCGGCCCCGCCGCCTTCGTTCGAGGCGCCGCCGCCTCCGGCGGTGGTGCCGCTGGTGCTGCTTCCTCCGCCACAGGCCGCCAGCAACATCGTCAGGGCAGCGATGGCCAGCACGATCACGCCGCCGCGGCCGAAGCTGCCGATCGAGCCAACGCCCTTTCGAACCACCCTAAAGCGGTCGGTCACAGAAATCCCTCCTATCCCGTCGAGACAGATCCGCGGCCGGACGCCGCGATTTAGCCCTTCTGTGGCGATCGTAGATTCGGCACCCAAGCCATAACCATGTGTCCCGGGGGTCAACTTTGCGGCGGCCGACTAACCCCGTCGGGCCATACCCCCACCCTCCCGGTCCTCATTTGACAAGTGGTAGGACCACTTGTTCCTATTGGTCGGTCCAATCGAGTAGCCTCCCGGCCCATGCGAACCAGGGCGCCCGGTCGTCCGCGGGCGGCGGCGCCGAGCGTCCCGCGCTCAGGCGGGACGGATCTCGAGCAGGTAGGCGACTGCTGCCTGGGAATCGCCGAGGCCGAGGCGGAAGGCGTCGCTCGCCGCTTCGACGCTGGCGATCTGCACCGGGTCGAAAGCACGCGGATCGTCGAGCCGCACCGGCGTGAAGTCGACCACCCGGGCACTCAGGCCGTGGGCGGCGAGCAGCGAAGCCGTCCAGCGCTGCGAGAGCAGCGACAGCTGCACCACGTAGGCGACGCCGTCGGCGGCGAGCGCCCGCGGCAGCTTGGCCAACAACTGGTCGAACAGACCGCGGCCCCAGTAATCGGCCCGGCGGTGGCTGGAGGCGGCGTTCATCGGGTTGCGGGGCGTCTGCGGGAGGTTGGCGACGATCAGGTCGAAGCGCTCCTCCGGGGTCCACGGGAAGAGGTCGACGACACCGGCGCTGACGCGGTCTTCGACCCCGTTGCGATAGGCGTTGGTCATCGTGTTGGTGACCGCCGCCGCGTCGATGTCGATCGCGCGGACGTGGGCGGCGCCGTTCAGGGCAAGCTGCACGGCGAGCAGGCCGGTGCCGCAACCGACGTCGAGGCAACGCTGGTGGGCGCCGGCGCCTTCGCGCAGGAGGAAACGCCAGGCGAGGAGCCCGGCCTCGTCGGGCGGCTCCACCCCGACCTCGGCCGACAGCTCCGGGAAGGGGAGCGGGAAGAGGTCGCGACCGCGACCGTCGAGCCACGGCTCGGCGTCCGCCCAGGGTCCCGGTCGGGGCTCGAGCTCGCCGGCGGGAGCGGCGGCTTCGGCCGGCTCCAGCTCGTCCTCGAGCGCCGCCCGCGTGGCCTCGATGTGCTCGGGCCGGACGCCGCAGCAGCCGCCGATGATCTGGGCGCCCTCGTGCCGCCAGCGTCGCGCCAGGGCGGCGTAGTCGGCGGGATCGACGCTGGCGTCGAACTGCCAGCCGGCGTCCGTCAGGTAGCCGAGGTTCGGGTACACGCCGAGCGGCAGGTCGGTGAAATCGCGCAGGAACGGGACCATGCCGTCGATGTGGTCGGGCGGCACGCAGTTGATCAGCAGCGCCGCGACCCCGAGCTCCTCGAAGGCGTGCGCGGAGCGCCCGAACGCATCGCCCTCCGGCCCGCCCCAATGCTCGCCGTAGACACCACAGAGGCCGTGGCGACACCGACGGAAGGAGAGCCAGACCGGGAGGCCCACCTCGAGCAGCGCCTCAACCGTGGCGAGCAGCGACGGGCGCACGACCGACAGGGTCTCGACCAGGATCAGGTCCGGCGCCGGGCCCTCCTTCAGGACCCGGTCGAGCAGCCGCACGCTCTCGCGCGCGTCGACCGAGTCGACCTCGCCGTTCAGGGAGAAGGCGACGGCGGCGTCACGGCCGCTCTCCTCGACCGCCGCGCGGGCCACCCGGAGCGCGCCCCGCGCCAGGTCGATCCAGTGGACCGGAGCATGCCCGGGACCGGCCATCCCGCTCGCGTCGCCCTGCCAGGACGCGAGGCCCCAGGTGTTGGTCGTGATCACATCACAGCCGGCCGCGAGGTAGGCGCGGTGGACCTCCTTCACGGTCTCCGGCTCGGTCAGCGAGGCACGCGTCGCCCAGGCGCTTTCCTCCAGCTCGTCGGGAGCGCCGGCGCGCTGGGCGATCTCGGTGCCGATGCCGCCGTCGAGGGAGACGCAGCGACCCGCCGCGATCAGGTCCTCGATCCGTCGGTAGGCCGGCGAGCGACCGGCGATTGGCGCAGTTTCTTTCACTTCGCGATGCCCTCTCCTCGGCGGCACCTCCCGGCGGACGACGCTAGCAGACGATGACGGGGCCACCGGGGAGGGCGACGTGATCGAGATGCTCGCGCTGGTCGCCGCGATCCTCGTCTCCGGCAGCGCCGGGGTGGCATCGCGCCGCCTGCGACCACGCCAGGCGGACCGGCTCGCCTCGCGGCTGATCCGCTTCGTGCTGTGGTTCGTGCTGCCGCCCTGCGTGTTCGTCAACGTCGCCCACTTCGACATCGCGTCGAGCGCCGGGGTCGGCCTCTTGATCGGCGCCGGTTGCCTCCTCGCAGGCGCCGCCATCGCCTGGGCGGCGGCGCGGGCACTGGGCCTCGCGGAGCGCTCGGCGGGCGCGCTGATCAGCACGGCGCTCGTCTCCAACACCGCCTACTTCGGCCTGCCGGCGACGATCCTCGTGCTCGGCTCGGGGGCGGTCACCGCGGCGGCCGCCTGGGACGCCCTGGTGAGCCAGCCGCTCACCTACCTGGTCGGCTTCGCGATCGGCGCCTGCTACGGCGAGGACCGCGCCGGGTTCGGCGCCCGCCTGCGCCTCTTCATCGGCCGCAACCCGGTCCTCTGGGTGATCGTCCCGGCGCTCCTCACCCCCGCCTCGGCGATCCCCGACTGGGCCCTCGAAGCCTCCCACCTCACCTTCGTCGCCCTCGCCCCGGTCGGCTTCTACGCGACCGGCGTGAACCTCGCCCTGCCTGCCGGTGAATCCGACGCCGGCGAATCCTTCGCCCTCGCCGTCGGCGCCGCCGTCGCGATCCGCCTCCTCCTCGTCCCCGCCCTCTTCACCCTCGTCGCCCTGACCGTCGGCGGCGTCCCCAAGTCCTTCTACATCCAGGCCGCGACCCCGGTCGGCGTCAACGCCCTCACCATCGCCATCCTCTTCGACCTCGACCGCCGCCTCACCGCCACCGCGATCGCCGCCACCACCCTCCTCGCCCTCCTGGGAGTGATCGTCGCCACCTCGATCACGTCGTTGTAGAGCGGGCAACGCCGGCTGACGCCTCGGGTCGCCGAAGGAAAGGTGACGCTTCCGTGCATCCCCCGTCCCCGGGATCGCCCCGCTGTTCCTTATGGCGCCCACACCGCCATAAGGAACAGCGGAAGGGGGATGGGCCCCCGCCCCGCGACCCCTGTAGGTCGGCCCGTGGTGACGGGCGGGATCGGCGGGACGACGGGGCCCTAACGCCTTCGCGCCTGGACCGACGCACCTCCGCGACCTCCCCTGCGGCCGGGCGGCGACAGCTTCTCTCTCTCTCGACGGTTTGAGGCGCCCGCCGGCGCGCCTCACCCCGCCCCCGCCGCCTCCAGCGTGTTGCCCAGCAGGCAGGCGATCGTCATCGGCCCCACCCCGCCCGGGACCGGGGTGATCGCGCCGGCCAGGCGGGCGGCGGCGGCGAAGTCGACGTCGCCGACCAGCCTCCCCCCGACGCGGTTGATGCCGACGTCGATCACCGTCGCGCCGGGCCTGATCCAGTCACCCCCGACCAGGCCGGGGCGACCGGCGGCGGCGATCAGGATCTCGGCCCGGCGGCAGGCGGCGGCGAGGTCGCGGGTATGGCGGTGGCAGAGGGTGACGGTCGCGTCGGCGGCGGTGAGGAGCCGGGCCATCGGCCTGCCGAAGAGGTTGGAGCGACCGATCACCACCGCGTCGCGCCCGGCCGGGTCGATCCCCGCCCGCGCCAGCAGGACCATCACCCCGGCCGGCGTGCAGGGGCGCAGGCCGGGCAGCCCCAGGGCGAGGCGCCCGGCGTTGGCGACGGTGAGGCCGTCGACGTCCTTGGCCGGGTCGATCCGGTCGGTCAGCCCGGCACCGTCGAGGTGGTCGGGCACCGGCAGCTGGCAGAGGATGCCGCTCACCGCGGGGTCGGCGTTCAGGGCGTCGATCAGCGCCAGCACCTCGGCCTGCGGGGTCCCGGCGGGGAGGTGGTGGTGGACGCTGCCGATCCCGACCTCGGCGCAGGCCCTGATCTTCGCCGCGACGTAGACCGCCGAGGCGGGGTCCTCGCCGATCAGGATCGTCGCGAGGGCGGGGGCGCGGCCGTGGGCGGCGACGAACTCCTCCACCCCCGCCGCCACCGCGGCGCGCTCGGCGGCGGCGATCGCCCTGCCGTCGATCACCCGCGCCGAGGAGGCCTTCCAGAGGCCCGGCACCCCGTAGACCCGCGCCTGCTCCGACATCTAGAAGACCACGGTCGTGTCGCCGTGGCGCAGCACCCGGTCCTCGCAGTGCCACCGCACCGCCCGGGCCAGCACCACCCGCTCGATGTCGGCGCCGAGCCGCTCCAGCTCTCCGGCCGAGCGCGAGTGGTCGACCCGGATCACGTCCTGCTCGATGATCGGACCGGCGTCGAGCTCCTCGGTGACGTAGTGGGCGGTCGCCCCGACCAGCTTGACGCCCCGTTCCCGGGCCCGCCGGTAGGGCCCGGCGCCGGCGAAGGCGGGCAGGAAGCTGTGGTGGATGTTGATCACCGGCACCCCGACCCGCTCGAGGAAGGCGCCGGAGAGGATCTGCATGTAGCGGGCGAGGACGAGGAGGTCGCAGGTGCCCTCCAGCAGCTCCAGCAGCCGCGCCTCGGCCTCGGGCTTCCTGCCCTTCTCGACCGGCACGTGGTGGTAGGGCAGGCCGAAGGACCCGACCTCCTCGCGCAGGTCGGGGTGGTTGGAGGCGACGGTGGTGATCTCCGCGCCGCCGAGATCGCCGCGCCGCCAGCGCCAGAGCAGGTCCTGGAGGCAGTGGTCGTGGCGGGAGACGAGGACCGCGATCCGCCTCGGGACCGCCGCGTCCCAGAGGCGCCAGGTCATCCCGAAGCGCCCGGCGACGGCGAGGCCGAAGCGCTCGCCGAGCCCGGGGTGTCGCCCGGCGGCGATCGCGAACTCCATCCGCATGAAGAAGGTGCCCCGCTCGGGGTCGGAGCTGTACTGGTCGGAGCGGATGATGTTGGCGCCCGCCTCGGCGAGGAAGCCGGAGACGGCGGCGACGATCCCGGGGCGGTCGGGGCAGGAGATCACCAGCCGCATCACGACGCGGCTGCGATCCCCGGTCGACGCCTCGGCCGGGGCGGCGGCGGTGGCGCCCATCAGTGGCTCACCGCCGCCGCCGCCAGCTCCGACACCAGCTCGTCGGTGTGGAAGCGCTCGAGGGCGAAGGGGGCGATCAGCTCGGGCGTGCGGCCGGTCGCGACCAGCTCGGCCAGCGTCCTGCCGACGATCGGCGCCGCCTTGAAGCCGTAGGTGCCCCAGCCCGCCGAGACGTGGAAGTTCTCGACCTCGGTGCGGCCGAGGATCGGGCTGTAGTCGGGGGAGATGTCGCAGAGGCCGGCCCAGGCGCGCAGCAGGCGGGCCCGCTCGAGCTGGGGGAAGAGCTCCAGGGTGTGGCGGGTCAGGTCCTGGAGGAAGTTCAGGGTGTTCTGCATCCGGTAGGTGGTCCAGGGCTCGATCTCCGAGCCCATCACGAACTCGCCGCGGTCGGACTGGGAGATGTAGACGTGCATCTGGGAGGAGACGACGACCACGTCGAGGAAGGGCTTCACCGGCTCGGTCACGCAGGCCTGCAGGATGTGGGTGGTGATCGGCAGCCGCACGCCGGCCATGTCGCAGAGGAGGGTGGACCAGCCGGCGGTGCAGTTGAGGACGGTCCCGGCCGCGACCGTGCCGCGGCCGGTCTCCACCGCGGTGATCCGATCGCCCTCCCTCCTGAGGCCGGTCACCTCGGTGTGGGGGTGGATCTCGGCGCCGCCCTCGTCGGCGCCGCGGGCGAGGCCCCAGACGACGGCGTCGTGGCGGATGATCCCGCCGGGCGGGTGGTGGAGCGCGCCCATGATCGGATAGGTGGTGTCGGGGCCGACGTACATGGTCGGCGCCAGCTCCGCCACCCGGTCGGGGCCGATCAGCCGCGAGTCGATCCCTTCCAGGCGGTTGACCTCGGCCCGGTTGGCCATCACCGCCAGGGCGCGGTCGGAGTGGGCCAGGGTGAGGTGGCCGCGCCGGCTGAAGAGGAGGTTGAAGTCGAGCTCGGCGCCGAGCCCTTCGTAGAGCCTCACCGAGGCGTCGTAGAAGCGGGCGCCCTCGGGGGTCTTGTAGTTGGAGCGCAGGATCGTCGTGTTGCGCCCGGCGGCGCCGGAGCCGATGTAGCTCCTGTCGAGGATCGCCACGTCGGTGATCCCGTGGCGGCGCAGGTAGTAGGCGGTGGCGAGGCCGTGCGAGCCGGCGCCGATGATCACCACGTCGTAGGAGCGCTTCAGCTCGGGGCGCCTGCGCCACATGCGGCGCCTGCGGAGGAGGTCACGCATCGGTGGTCACCTCCTGGCGGGGGGCGGGGAGGGCAGGGGTGAGGGCGGCGGCGCCGACCGGGCGGCCGCCGAGCCGGCTCCCGGCGTCGGCGACCACCTCCCACATGTAGGCGCCGTAGGCGGCCCCGAAGATCAACAGGAAGGCCTCCTCGCCCGCGCGCAGCAGGTAGCCGGGGGTTCGCGCGATCGACCCCGGGCGGAAGCCAAATGGAGGCATGACCGCCGCCCGGGTGTCGAGCGCACAGAAGCGCGCGATCGTCTCGCGGGCCTCCGGGCCCACGATCGAGATCGCGCCGAGCGAGGAAGTCAGGTCGAGCGTGGCGCCCTCCGGGGGCGCCCCGGTATCGCCGACGAGCAGGGCGCGGCGCGGGGTCAGCGGGCAGGACCAGCCGTCGCCGCGCGGCGTCGCGAGCCCCTCGGCGGGAGAGCCGATCCAGGTGCCCGCGCCGCTCAGCTCGGCCTTCGGCAGGTGGGAGAGATCGGCCCAGCCGACCGCCTCGCGGCGGGCCCGCGACTCGCCCTCGGCGTCGCCGTAGGAGGCGACCACCATCCAGCCGTCACGCTCCTCCAACTCGGCGCCCCGGTGGGAGCCTTCGGCAAGTGGACTACGCGCCGGCGGCCCGCCGGCGGCAACGGTGAGGAACCCGGCACTCATCCTCGCAACACCTCTCCCTCTGGATCGAAGAACGGTTCCTTGGTGACGACGGCCTCGATCCGTTGGCCGCCGTCGGAGATCGAGATTCGCGCGCCGTCCGCGGCCAGCTCGTTCGGCACGCGGGCCATGCCGATGACCGCGTCGACCTTGGCCGAGAAGCGGGCGCTGGTGACTTCGCCGGCGGGCGTGCCGTCGTCGCCGAGGACCACCGAGCCCTCGGCCGGCACCTTGCCGTCCGCGCAGCGGAAGCCGACCAGCTCGAGCGGCGGCGCCTCGCCGCGGCGCTGCTCGAGCGCCCAGCGGCCGATGAATTCCTGCTCCTTGTCGAGCTTGACGATCCACGGCATCGCGGCGACGTAAGGGGTCGACTCGGAGTCGGTGTCCTGGCCGACGATGATGTGCTGCTTCTCCAGCCGCAGGACCCGCTGTGGCTCGAGCCCGAACGGCCTGACGCCGAGCTCGGCACCAGCGTCGGCAAGCGCGTCCCAGAGCGCCTGCCCGTGCGCCCCGGCGCAATGGATCTCGTACCCGAGCTCGCCGACGAAGCCGATCCGCAGCAGCAGGCACTCGACGCCGCCCACCTTCGCCTGCTTGGCGTCGAGGTAGGGGAAGGCCTCCTTGCCGACGTCGAGGTCGGTGACCCGGGCGAGGACCTCGCGTACCCGCGGCCCGGCGACGTTGATCGCCGCCAGGCCCTGGGTCACGTCGGTGACCGTCGCGTCGAGCCCCCAATCGGCCAGCCACCAGGTGAACCACTGCTCGACCGCGCCCGCGCCGCTGGAGGTGGTGGTGACGTAGAAGGTCTCCTCGTCGAGGCGGCAGATCGTGCCGTCGTCGGTGATCCGCGCGGCGTCGGTGAGCAGGACGCCGTAACGGATCCGGCCCGGCGCGAGGTTCGAGATCCGGTTCGGGTAGAGGCGGTCGAGCAGCTCCCCCGCCTCCGGCCCGCGCACGATCAGCTTGCCCAGGGTCGAGACGTCGATGATCCCGGCGGCCTCGTGGACCGCCCGCGTCTCCGCCTCGGCATCGCCGTAGTCGTAGGCCCGCATCCAATCCCCCGCCCAGCGGACGCTCGCCCCCAGCTCGCGGTGCCGGGCGTGGACCGGGGAGCGCTTGGCCGCCTCGAAGGGCCGGCCCGCGAGGACCCCGAGCGGCACGCTGGTCCAGGGTGGCCGCGCGGTGGTCAGGCCCACGGTCTCCAGGTCGAGCCCGGTCTCGGCGGCGATCAGGCGCGCCGAAGGCAGCTGCGAGAAGCGCCCCTGGGACGGGCCCATGGTCACCGTCGTATAGCGCTTGGAGAGCTCCAGGGATTCGAACCCCTCCGCGACCGCCTGCTTGACGTCCTTGACCGTGACGTCCTCGTCGAGGTCGACGAAGGCCTTGCCCCCTTCGCCGGCCCAGGCCGGTGGCGTCGCCACCAGGGGCTCGGGCCGTTCTCCCCCCAACCTGACCTGCTCCTCGCGCAGGCGCGGGTGGTGGCGACCGAGCGAGGCCGCCGCCTCCGCCCCGGCCAGCAAGCCTGAACGCTCCGCCGACTCGCGGTCGTCGAAGCCGGCCGCGGCCCCGGCGGCGAACATCCCCGCCGGCAGGTCGGTTAGCCGGAAAGCCGCGCGGGCCCCGTCGTATGCGGCGCGGGCGCCGCCCTGGAGGGCGAGGGAGAGAGCCGGGGCGGCGCCGGCGGAGACGGCCAGGAGATCACAATCGATCCGCCGCTCCCCGCCGCCGCGAGGACGGGCGACGGTGACGGCCTCGAGCGCCCGCCGCCCGTGTCCGCGGACCGGGGTGAGGCCGCCGAGGACCTCCACCCCCGCCTCGCGCAGGCGGGCGGCGGGCCCGCCGGGGACCTCGGGGCGTAGGTCGGCGACGGCCCGGACCTCAACCCCCATCGCGACAAGCGCCAGGGCGTCGTCGAGGCCACGGTCGTCGACCGTCGCAACCACCGCCGCCTTGCCCGGCGCGACCCCGTAGAGCGCCCCGAGGCGACGGGCGCCGCCGGAGAGCATGATCCCCGGCAGGTCGTTGTCGCCGAAGACGAGCGGCTGCTGGATCGCGCCCGCGGCGACGATCGTGCGCGCCGCGCGCACCTGGTGCAGGACGCTCCCCTGGACGACCGGCACGAGGTCGTCGAAGGTGCCGATCGCGGCGGCGCGGGTGAGGACCTCGACGCCGGCCGCACGGGCCTGGTCCGCCAACTCGCGGGCGCGCTCCTGACCCCCCTCGAAGAGCAGGGCGCCGCCCGGCTCGACGTCCTCGTCGCAGAGGACGACGTCGGCGCCGAGCTCGGCCGCCCGCACCGCGGCCGCGAGGCCCGCGACGCCGCCGCCGATCACCAGCACGTCGCAGTGGCGGCGGCGATATTCGGTCTCCCACTCGCGCTCGTCCTGGCGCTCGCGTAGGCGCCCGAGGCCGGCGGCGCGGCGCAGCACCTTCTCGTAGACCGGCCAGAGCCGGCGCGGCCTGATGAAGGTCTTGTAATAGAAGCCGACCTGGGTGAAGCGCCCGCCGAAGCGGTCGGTGGCCGACATCACGTCGTGCTCGAGCGAGGGCCAAGCGTTCAGGTGGGTCACCGTCATCCCGGCGCGGGCGGGCTCGCCGCAGGCGCGGACACCGGGTGACCCGTCGACGTCGACCAGCGAGTTCGCGCACTGGCCGCACCCGCAGAGCTCGCCCCGCGGCCGGTGGTACTTGAAGGAGCGCGAGAAGACCCGCCGCCCGTCGGCGTAGAGCGCCGAGACGATCGTGTCGCCCTCGTAGCCCGTGACCGGCTTGCCATCGAAGCTGAAGCCGAGGGGACGGGAGCGGTCGATCCGCTCGCCCGGTGTCGCGGCGAGCCTGCTCACCCGACCGCCTCCGTCTTGTGCACCTCGTTGGTGGTGGTGTCGCGTTCGGCGATGAACCAGGCGCGACAACCGGAACGGTGGTACCACCACTCCCGCTGCACCCCGGCGACGTTGCGGCGGAAGTAGTTGTAGGTATTGAGCTCGCGCCGGTCCGGCGAGCCCGTGGGCCGCTTGGTCACCTCACCGCCGTAGCCGAAGTCGGTGACCTCGCGGACGCCGCAGTGAGGGCAGGTGAGCAGGAAGGACATCAGCGCTCCGCCAACTCGACCACGCCGTCGAGGAGGCCCCGGTAGGCGCGGTTGACGGCCTCGCCGATCTCCCCGCGCGGCTCGGCGGTGGTCCCGGCATGGAGGCGGAAGTACTCGGTGGCGAGTCCTTCGTCGAACCCGTAGTGGCGGAGCAGGCCGTTCAGCATCACCTCGCTGACGGCACCCTGGACGGCATCGATCGCCTCCAAGGTGAGCAGCCGCTCGGGCAGGGTCGATGCGCCCTCCCCCGCCCACACGCGAGCCAGCTCCCGCGTCCCGGGCAGCGGATCCTCGCCGTAGGTCCAGGCGCGCATCCCACCCCAGCCGACCGCGCGGCTGAAGGCGCGCCAGCAGCTCACCTGGCGCAGCTCCTCGGCGGCGAGGTCGGCGCGGGACGGGTCGAACGCGGCCACGCGGGCCGCCAGGCCCGCGATCGCGGTGACCGCGTGCTCGTACTCGGTCGCGTAATTCGCGAGCTCCTCGAAGCTCAGACCCCCCGTCGCCCAGCGGGCGCAGAAGGGGTGCTCGAGGACGTTCGACCCGACCCGCTCGAAGTCGGCCGCCTGTCGGTAACCGGTGGCCATGCCTAGTACCGGTAGTGGTCGGGCTTGTAGGGACCCTCGACCGGGACGCCGAGGTAGCTCGACTGGTCGGGGGTCAGCTCGGTCAGGTCGACGCCAAGTGAGGCAAGGTGGAGTCGGGCGACCTTCTCGTCGAGGTGCTTGGGGAGGATGTAGACCTCCTTCGACGCGAACTCGTCGGGCCGGGTGAAGAGCTCCATCTGGGCGATCACCTGGTTGGTGAAGGAGTTCGACATCACGAAGGA
>JAFDWO010000111.1 GCA_018268415.1 Actinomycetota bacterium
CCCGTCCCTGTGTCCCCCCTCATCCCTGTGTCGTCTTTTTCACGACCCCCTCCCGTCCCGGGCGCCTCATGGCGCTCACAGCCTGCCAGGAGCGCCATGAGGCGCCCGGGACCATCTCGGACGGGTGCGGGGGTCGGGGTCGGGGGGCCACGCGCCGCTGCGCGTTATCTCGGACGGGTGGGGCCGGGGTCGGGGGGCCACGCTCGCCCGGGACGCATCTCGGACGGCCGCGGGGGCCGGGACCGGGACGCATCTCGGACGGGCGCCACGCCCACTAGTCGCGCCCGCGCCTCCCGGGGACTACTCCCTAAAGGCCGTGACTCTCCCCCGGCGCCAGCACCACGACGGTGCCCGCGCCCGCGGCCTCGACGTCGGCCTTGAAGGCGCTTGCGTCGGTCTCGATCGGCGGGAAGGTGTTGAAATGCATCGGGATCACCGTGTCGGCACCGACGAACTGGGCGGCGGCCACGGCGTCGTGGCGGTCCATCGTGTAGTGGCCGCCGATCGGCAGGACGAGAATGTCGACCGGGTTGCGTTCGGCGACCAGCTTCATGTCGGAGAAGAGGCAGGTGTCGCCGGTCTGGTAGATCGTCTTCCCGCCGAGGTTGATCAGCAGTCCGGCCGGGATGCCGACGACGACGCCGGTCTCGGCGCTGAAGGGGTTTTCGCCTCCGCCCGGCAGCGTGTTGGTGTGCCAGGCGGGGACGAGCTTGATCCAGCCCCAATCGAAGTTCACGGTGCCGCCGAGGTTGGGGTCGCTGAGGTTCTCGACGCCGTGCGAGCCGAGCCAGCCGGCGACCTCCACCATCGCGACGCAGTGGGCGCCCGTCCGCTGGGCGACCGGCACCGCGTCGGCGATGTGATCGGCGTGTCCGTGGGTGACCGCGATCACATCGGGCTCGACGTCGGCCGCCGTCGCGACGGCGGCCGGGTTGTTGGGCGCCAGGAACGGGTCGGTCAGCACCGTCGTCCCACCGTCGGAGTACTCGAAGCAAGCATGGCCGTGGAACTTGATCTCCATCTCAGGTGTCTCCCTCTTGGTCGGGTCGGCGCGTCTGGTCGCGCCCTCCATCACTACGCAGCTCCTCGCTCAGCGCCCAGCCCACCGCGACGCCGACCATCATCCCCATGCGCGCCTCCTCGGCGAGCAGCGCCCGGACCGCGGCGAGCCGCTCGTCCGGGTCGGGAACGGTGGCGGCGCGCAGGGTCTCGTTTTCGTGCGGCTCGCCGAACCAGCCGCCCTCGGCGAGCGCCGCCACGAGCACCTTCTGCAGCTGCGGCGCGGCCTGGGCGACGATCCGCTCCGCCTCGGCGAAGCGCTCGGCGTCCATCAGCCGCTCGATCGCGGCCTCGAGCTGCTGCTCGTCGGGCATCTATTCCTTGTGGTGGAGCGTCGTCGCGGCAAGTCCGGCGAGCCCGCCGACGGCGCCGCCGACCAGACAGGCGAAGAAGTTCGCGGTCGGCGCGAAGAGCGGCAGCGCGATCAGCACCGCGGCGGCGACCGCCACCCCGATCACGTCGTACTCTTCGTCGATCGCGCCGTGCGATTCGGCGCGGCGGATCGCGAACCAGGCGGCGACGGCGCCGAGCGCCATCCCGTTCCCCCCCGCGATCACCGTGACGTCGCCCCGGGCAGCGGCGATCCCACCCGCGGCGAGGACGCCGAGCGCCCCGCAGGCAAGCAGCAACACCGCCGTCGGCGCCGACCCGAGCCGCCGCTCCACCCCGGTCGCGAAGATCGCCAGGCCGACCGCGACGACGAAGAGATAACCGACGTCGACGTAGGCGAAGGGCGCGGTCAGATAACGCCACCACTGGTCGCCGATCGGGACGATCAGGCCGCCGAAGGTCGACAGCGGGTTGCCGGTCGCCTTCTGGATCAAGAGCAGGATCGCCGAGCCGAGGATCACGGTCAGCGTCGCGTAGGGACGGAAGGTCCCCGAGCGGGAGAAGCTCACCCGTCCCGGCCTGCCGGGCCGCGGGATCCGCAGCCGTCGCCGCCGCCGCTTCGGCCGCTGGGCCTCGAACTGGTCCCCGCGCCGCTCCAGCTTCGGCGCCCGCTTGCGCAGTCGCGCACCGCAGTACGGGCACTCGGTCACATACGGACTGACCTCCGAACCACAGTTCTTGCAGATGACGCTGAGCTCAGTCTCACTCATGGGATCTTCCGAGGATACCCGGCAACCGGGCTCCCCATGGTCGATTCCGCTGCCATACTGGCGATCCACCCATATTCGAGGAGGAATCACAGTGGAGTTGAAGAGCTTGACCGAGCAGAAATCCCTGCTCGCGACGCTTCCCGCCGGCAAACGCGCCCGTCTTTACCGCCTTCTGTATGAGTTCGGTCCGGGCAACGGCACTCTCATGTTGCTGCCGATCGACCAGGGCATCGAGCACGGCCCGCGGGACTTCTTCCCCAACCCCGCCTCCAAGGATCCCGACTATCAGTTCAGCCTCGCCGCCGAGGCCGGGTACTCGGCTCTGGCCTGCCAGATCGGCATGGCCGAGAAGTACTACCCCGACTATGCCGGCCGCGTGCCGCTGATCCTCAAGGTCAACGGCAAGACCGACATCCCGAGCTCCGCCCACGCGTTCTCCAGCTGCAACGCGAGCGTCGAGGACGGCGTACGGCTCGGCGCCGACGCGATCGGCTACACGCTCTACGTCGGCTCCCCGCGCCAGGACGAGGATCTCGCCCAGCTGCGCGAAGTCCGCGAAGAATGCGACCGCTATGGCATGCCGCTGGTCGTCTGGTCCTACCCGCGCGGTGAAGCGGTCGAGGCGAAGGGCGGTCAGAATTCCTTCTACGCGATCGATTACGCGGCGCGCATGGCGATGGAGATGGGCGCCGACATCGTCAAGCTCAACATGCCGAAGATCGACGCGGACAAGGACAAGGACGCGCCGGCTCCCTACAACGAGATGCAGGTCGACCAGCAGGAGGCGATCCGCCAGTGCGTCGAGTCGGCGGGCCGGGCCCTGGTCGTCCTCTCCGGCGGCTCCAAGACCGACGACGAGGCCGTGCTCCGCAACACCCGTGAGGTGATGGAGGCGGGCGGCAGCGGCGTGATCTTCGGCCGCAACGTCTGGCAGCGCGAGCACGACGAGGCGATCGGGATCATCGACCAGATCAAGTCGACCCTCCTCTCGAACGTGCGGCGCACCCCGTAAGGAGCGCGCCCCGCAGGCGCGTACAGCGACCTGCGGGGGGTAATTTCCGCCCCCGTCCGCCCTTGGGCGGGGGTGAAGGGACGCGGGAGCATCGCCCTGCTGTTGATCGCCGCGGCGATCCTCCTGCGGCCCTGGGATCGGGGCGGCTCCGCTGGGGCGGAGGCCTCGCGCCACCTCGGCGGACGCGTCGTCCGGGCGGTCGACGGCGACACGCTGGAGGTGGCGCTCGACGGCGGCGCCACCGAGACGGTCCGCCTGATCGGCGTCGACACGCCGGAGACGGTCAAGCCCGACACTCCGGTCCAGTGCTTCGGCCCGCGCGCCTCGGCCTTCGAGCACCGCGCGGTCGAAGGCCGCCGGGTGCGGCTCCTGACCGGCGTCGAACCGCGCGACTTCTACGGGCGGCTGCTCGCCTACGTCTGGGTCGAGGGACGTCCCCGGGGGCGCTTTCTCGAGGCCGAACTGCTCCGCCGTGGCCTCGCCCGCACGCTCACCTTCCATCCAAACGACCGTTTCGCGCCCAGGTTCGAAGAAATCGAGCAAAAAGCCGCGCGGGCCGGGAAAGGGCTTTGGAATGCGTGTTGACCCGCTTCGCCCATCGGCTCGGCGGGAGCGGAACATAAGACTTGCAAGATCCTTTGCTACGGTCTCCCGCGGTCCTTCGGGACTCCCCTTCTATGAAGATGAAACAGAGCATCTCCCAGTTCGAGTCGGCCTTCGAACAGGAGACTTCACTTGAGCGCCGCCGTCGTGAGCAGCTCCGCCGCCGCGCCGCCAACCGGTCCCGCGCCCGCCGGATCGAGCGCACCCAGCAGTCCGGCACGGTCCGCTTCAGCGTGCTGGCGATCTGCCTCACGGTGACCGTGATCGTGGTCGCGGTCGCGATGTTCGAGGCGCTCGCGCTCCTCATCTCCTAGATTTCGCCCGACCCCGCGCCACTCGCGGGACGCGCGAGCCGTCGCTTTCAATAGACTCGCCCGCCGATGCCACGACGCTCTTTGAAGCCACAGCTGAATCAGATCCGCGCCTGGGTCCATCAGGGCCGCACGGACGCCTGGATCGCCCACCAACTCGAAATCTCGGCCACCGAGCTGCGCGAGTTCCGCAAGCAGTACGAACTCTCGCCCGACGACGAGAACGCCGGCTCCAGCGACATCGACCTGCGCGACGAGATCGAAGCGGAGATCGAAGCCGCCACCGCCGAGGAGGAGGCCGAAGAGGCCGACGCCGAGGAGGAGGGTGACGAGGACGGCGAGGGCGACGACGAGGGCTCCGGCCGCCCGCGCAAACGTCGCCGTCGCGGTCGCCGCGGTGGTCGTGGCCGCCGCAAGGAGTACGAGGCGACCTTCGACCACGGCGAAGACGAGGGCTACGGCCTCTGGCTCGACGCCTCGGTCAAGGACAACCCGATCTACGCCGAGCATTGGGCCGGCAACCGTGACGTCACCGTGCGGATCGAGGCCGATCAGATCGTCATCCGCCGCGCCGGCAGCAACGGCGAGGCGGACAGCGACGATTCCGACGACGACGAGTAGTCGTCGTCCGGAGTAGCCGCCGAGCCGCTCAGCGGGTAGCCGCCGAGCCGCTCAGGCCAGGCTTCGACCACCGGCGAAGTCGCCGGCGTTGCGCAGGTACGCCCAGAAGGCGGCATCGGCGAGGATCTGGGCGTCGTCCGACGCTGCCGGGGCGACGTCGATCGCCACCTGCTGGGCCCAGTCGGTGCCTTCGCCGTAGAGCTCGGCGAGTTCCTCGGCGCTGAAGGTCGGCCCGATGCGGCGGCGCAGTTCGACCCGGATCGCGTCGATCACGCGGTCGGCGAGGCGCCGGCGGCGTGGGTCATCGATCGCCGCCAGCTCCCGCGCCCCCTCCTCCCACTGGTACAGCGCGTTGGCGAGCGGATAGGCCATCGCCCGACTGTACCCACCCACCGACCCCGCGCGTTGATGGGCCGAAAACTCAAGCCCTCCTGGAGTTTTCGGCCCATCAACAAGGGGGCGTCACGGAAGTGTCAACGGTGGCGCTTGCAGGGGGCGCCGAGGACCGGGGAGAGGTCGTGCCTGGCGCCGTTCTGGCCCACCATCGATACCTGCGCCCTCTCGGGCCTGCGGCAGAGCGAGGTGCTGTTTTCCAGCAGGCTCTTCTTGCCGCCCCTCATCCGCAGTACAAAGGAGGAGATCGGGGCGTCGGGGATCGTCGCGAACGTGGTGCGGATACCGCGGTTGTGGGAGTCGATCCGCCCGTCGAGGTCGATCTCGATCTGACCGCGGAGCGCCGCGACCAGGTCGGGCAGCTTGTGGCTCGAGGACCGCAGGTAGACCGGCCCGCGCAACGGCTGGTCGAGCAACGGGGTGCGCGCTTCGGCATAGCCGTAGACCGAGCGCGGCGGGCACTGGTCAGCGGCGAACTGGACCCGGGTGCAGACCGTGCCGATGTGCCCCTGGGCGAGGAACTCGGAGTGCGGCAGTTGCACCGCCACCCGCCCCAGATTGGCCTGGCCGGGCTTCGCGTTGACCTTCGCGGTCAGCTGTGGGTAGGCGCCGCGCCGGGTCCCGCCCTTGAGCGCCAGCGTCAAGTTCGGCGCGAAGCCGAGCCGCTCGCAGGACGCGGCGGAGAACCAGGCGCTCGGGCTTGCCGTCGTGCCACCCACCGCGGTCAGCGTCGATTCCACCTTTTGCGATGCACAGGAGGTCGGGTTGAGCATGAAACCCTTGCGGTCGAGGCTGACCCGCACTTCCCGCAGGTCGAGCGGGATCCCGGCCAGGATCGTCGGCAGCGGGTCGCTGTCGGCGCTCACCTGGGCGGTTTCGGGATTCACCCGCAGCGCCACCCGCAGGACGACGTTGCCGAGGTCGAACGGCCCGGCGAGCGCCGGGGTGACGATCGCCAGCGACAGCGGCGCGCCCTTGTACGGGCCGGCGAGGTACGCGCTGCCGGTCTTCACCCAGAAGGGGCTCGGCCCGGCGCCCGCGGCGACGGCGACCGAGCCGACCCGGGAAGTGCCGGGACAGGCGGGCGAGGCCAACTGGGCGGCGCCGGTCCCTTCCCCCGTCGGCACCGCGGCGAGCGCTGCGTCGGGGCAGTACACGACACCCGCCAGCTTGCCCAGCAGGCCCTTCGGCAGCTTCACCGAGACGGCGCCGAGGCGCGCGCTCCCGTCGGGGCGGGAGATCCGCACTTCGAGCGGGCTGTAGGTGCCGGCCGTCGGGTCGCCGGTGGCCGCCTGGAGCCCTGGGTCGAATCTCCCCGGCCCGCAGGCTTCGCCTGCGGGCCCCTGGGCGATCCTGAAGCTGTCGGTGACGACCACGGCCCCGCTACCCGACCACGGCGTGAACTCGCCCTGGGTCGTGTAGGTGCCGCAGGCGGGCGGCGTCACCAGCGAGGCTCGCGGGCCGCCGTCGAGGCGCAGCCGCAGGCTCCTGACCGGGAGCTGCGGTGCGTCCGTGAAGCGGGCCACGACGCGGCCACTGCCCGGATCGGTCTCGACCTTGCCCGGGATCTTCAACAGCACGCCGGTGGTCGGGTCGTCGACGACCAGGTAGAGCGCGAGCAGCGATCCGTACTTGTTCTGACCCTGCTGCGCCAGGTAGACGCTGCCTTCGAGCGGGTTCGCCAGCAGCGGCGTGTCGATCTGCACCGAGCCGATCCGGGAGTCGGCCGGGCAGCTCGGCCGAGCGCCGTTGCCCAGTCCGATCTGGCCGGGGGCGCAGGAGCCGAGGCCCGCCGCCGAGGACGGATCGATCGCCATCCCTTCCGGCAGCGTCACCACGGCATCGCGGAGGTCCGACGAGGAAACCCCTTCCGGCAGTTCGTTCTGCGGCAGGGTCAGGGTCACGTCGAGCCCGGTCGGCGAGTCGGCCCGCGTCACCGTCGGCTGGGCTTCGAGCGACGCTTCGAACGGCACCTTGTCGCAGCCGGTGAAGACGAACGGATTGCCCGCCGGGTCACGGTCGTAGCTCCCGGAGGAGAACGCGCCGGGCGCCTGCCAGGAGTCGAGGCGCGCCGCAACGGACTGCGCCGATTCGTCGCAGAGGGTCGGGTTCGTCATCAGCCCCCGCGGCCTGCCGACGTCGCTCACGACCGGTTCGCCCGCGGGGAAGCCTCCTTTCGGGCTGCGTTCGAGGTCGTGGGACGAGGACGACGGGGCGCCCCACAACGTCAGGGTCGTATCGCCGATCGCTACGCCCTGGGAGATGTTCTGGATCTTCGTCTCGATCCGGTAGCCGCCGGGAGCCGATTCGTCCGGGACGACGCTCGAATCGATGTGGACGATGTCGCTGTAGAGGTTGAAGGCGAACTCGGCAGCGACCCCCAGCGGCGGCTCCAGGTTGTAGACGGGGACCTTGGTTTCGGTGCCCCCGGCGACGTAGTTGGTGATCGAGGCGATCCCGACCTGCGTCGACGGCGAGCAGTCGGCGACGAAGTTCAGGACCGAGATGTCCCCCTGCGTGCAGGTGGGGACGGCGGTCGGGTTGCCGATCAGCCCCGGCGGCAGGGTGACTTCGATGTCCTTCGGGTTGCCGTCCGGCGCCGGGTTTCCGGTTGCCGGGTTCACCAGCTTGGTCATGTGGATCGCGATGTTGAAGTCCGGGTGCCCGCCCGCCTGCAGCAGCGGGGCGCCCGCGGAGTCGCCCAGCGAGCCTTCGACGCTTTCGATCTCGAGGGCGGCGGCGGCAGAAGGGGCGGCCGCGAGGACCAGCGCCAGCAACGACAGGACGATCGACAGCTTGCGGCTCATCAGCGCTTCCTCCCACAGGTCACGGCCTTCTGCTGGATTCGGTGCGCCCGCTTGCGGGCGGCGGCGGCTTGGTGGCGCAGGCGCCGGGAGTCGGCCCTCGGCGCCCTCGCCTTCCCGCCGCGGCGGGCGCGCTTGGCGAGTTGACGGGCTTTGCGCTCCGCCTTCTTGGCCTGCGCCCGCAGGGCGCCGCAGGACGGCGCGACGGCCTTGCTCGCGACGGCGGCCTCCACCAGACCTGCCGGAGCCACCGAGGAGGCGCCACGACACCCTTCGCCCTGGCACGGTGGTTCCGAGCCAGGCGGCCATTGGGTGGCCAGGCCGCCAAGTTCGCGATCGTCGTAGACGTCGGTGCTTTCGTCGGTGTCCTGCGGCACGAGCTGCTGCTTGGTGAGGAAGTAGACGTCGCTGCCGTCCGGGGTCGCGTCGCCGAACGTCGACGGCTGTTCGCCCCTGCCGGTGGAGACGAGCTCCTCCGCCCCGTCGCGCCAGGCGTAGACGTCACCGACCCCGTTGACGTCCCGCGGCAGGAGCGCGTTCGGCGTGTCGAAGAAGACGGTGCCGTTGTCGAGGGCGGCGCGCTGGTATTCGTCCCCGGTTCCCGGTTCGTGGGTCCCGTGCCCGCCGAGTTCCGAGAATCCTCGACCCGGCCCGTCGCAACTGACGCACGTCAGCTGATCGGTGTCGGTCCGGTAGGCGTAGACGTCCAGACAATGTTCCGGCGCGTTGTTGATGAACGGGTTGGTCGGGCAGTCCGGGCTCGGCACGTCTGCCGCCGTCATCGGCGACGCGGTCGCGAAAGCGAAGACCTTTCCGTTCGGACTGACGCTCCACTGCTGTGGGAAGGAGAATTCCCCGTCGGCGGCGTCGGTCTGCCCGATGAAGTCGATCGAGCCGTCGTGCGAGACGTAGAAGTTGACGCCCGACCCTTCCGGTTCGCTCGCGCCGGGGGCCAGCACCGCGCCGGAGCTGAAGTAGACGTAGGAGCCGTCGGCACTGGCGCCGAGTACGTCCCTCACTTCCGCGCGGCCGCCCGGCGGACTCGCGATCACCGGGGTCGCTTCGCCCGTGGCGACGTCGAAGCGGTAGAGCGCGCTCCCACCCGCGCCGGCGACCAGTTCGTAGGAGCTGGTGAAGTAGACGACTGAGCCGTCCGGGGTGGCGACGCCGAATTCGGCAGGTTTCACTTCTCCCGCTTCCGCCCCGTTTCGCGACACCGAGATCGGCACCGTCGTCTCGCCGTCTTCGCGCAGGTAGAGCGGACCGGTGCCGAACCCGCCGACCTGGAAGAAGGCCCTCGAGCCGTCGGCGGAGATCAGGTGCTGGGAGGACATGTTGGACGACCCGATGTGGGCGCCGGACGGATCGACGGTGCCGTCGGGCTTCACGTTGACGAGGTGCGCGGTACCCCCGATCAGGTCGTAGACGTTTTCCACGCCGGCCGCCGGTTGCGGCTCCGACGGCGGGACCGGGAGAGCTTCGCGGCTGTGGATCACCACGTGGCTCCAGTCGGCGTCGGCGCCGAGGAAGACGCCACCGCCGGCCCCGGAGCCCTGCTGGAAGAGGCTTTCTCCGGAGGTCGCCGCGAGGAGGGTCCGGACGCCGGTCGCGTTGTCGCGGAGATAGAGGTTGGAGCCGCCTTCCACCGCGCCGGGAGCGAGCGCCAGCCGGCTGACGCCGAAGCTGAGGCCGAGGTCGGCGCTGCTCACCGGGGTCCCGCGGATCAGCAGGCCGCTGTGGTTGAACTGCGCCGGGTCGACCGCTTCGGTCGCCCAGTTGGATCCGCGGCGGGCGACGTAGGTGCTGCCGAGCGGGCTCGCCGGAGAGCCTGCGAACGAGGCGGTCGAGCCGAAGGCGACGGCGGCGCCGCCGGGAGCGGCGTGGACGCCGAAGGTCGAGCTGACGTTGCCGCCGCTCTTCGCGACCGGCGAGACCATCTCGTAGGCCCGGCAACCGGGCAGGGCCGAGGACGGGCCGGCCCGCAGCGCTTCGTTGGGACAGCCCTCGGCGGCGGCCGATCCGGTCGCGACGGTGGCGAGCACGCATAGCGCCGCCGGCAGTACTGCGAAACGCCTCATATCCCCCTCTTTCCCTTTGCCGGACGAGCCGGCGTCCCTGATCTGCCGTACCCACCGATTCAGGGAACCGATGTGTCGGGCGCGAGGAACATATACATCGCCGTATCGTTTCGTCAAGTCGGCGGTCCCCGGCAGCTGACTCGACGTCAGCTGGAACTCCCTGAATGGCGCTTTAGAGCGCCAAATTACGACCATGACACGAACTCATGCCATACATATCGGTATCAGGAACGTACCGATGCCGGTATGCGAGCGGTCGTCTATGGTCGCCAGATGCTGCGCACGCCGTGGGGAGATGCCGACGCGCTGCGGAGGCGCCGTCTGCCTCCGGGTCGGAGCGACGATCGTGACGCCGCCCGCCGCGACCAGCGCGAGCGGCTTCTCGCCGCGATGGTGGCGGGCTGCGCACAGAAGGGCTACCAGGCGACCTCGGTCGAGGACCTGCTGCGGGTTGCCGGCGTCTCCCGCGCGACCTTCTACGAGCAGTTCGACGACAAGCTCGACTGCTTCCGCGCCGCGGAGAACGAGATCGTCGCCGGGGGGATCGCGGCGATCGCCGGACAGTTGGGCCGCGAGGGCGACGCCATCGCCCGACCGCGCGCCGCGCTGGCGGCCTTCGTCGGCGTCGTCGTCGCCCAACCCGCCGCCGCCCGCCTCTGCCTGATCGAATCCTACGCGGCGGGCGAGGCCGGGATGGAGCCGATCCGGCGCGCGATCGACCGGGCGGTCCTGCTCGCCCGCGATGCCGCCGAGCAGATGCCGGACCGCGCCGGGATGCCACGCGAGGTGCTGCGCGGGGTCGTCGCCGGCATCCACCAGGTGATCTACGCGCGCCTGCTCGACGAGCGCGAGGCCGAGCTGCCGGACCTGGTGCCGGAGATCTGGGACTGGGCGATGAGCTTCCCCGCCCCGCCCCGGCCGCTGCGGCGCGGCGGGCGGCTGATCGTCTCACGGCCGGTCGCCGAGGCCACCCCCTTCGCGTCCTACAGCCCGGAACAGCGGATCATCCGCGGCCTCGCCGCGGCGGTGGCGAAGAAGGGGTACCCGGCGACGACGATCGCCGACATCGCCGCCGCCTCCTCGATCTCGCAGACGACCTTCTACGAATACTTCGACGGGAAGGCCGACGCGCTGGCCGCGGCGCTCGACTCGAGCGGGTCCCAACTGCTCGCTGCGGTGATGCCGGCGGTGCGCCGGACCGACGACTGGCGCATCGCGGCGAGGATCGGCTTCGAGGAGATCTGCGGATTCTTCGCCGCCGAGCCCGACTTCGCGGCCCTGCGGATGGTCGACGTCTACGGCGCCGGGCCCGATGCCATCGCCAGCCGCGACGCGACCGGGCGGGAGATCGTCTCCAGCCTGGTGCGCCCGCCGGCCGGCGGCGGCGAGGCCCCCTCCGCGATCGTGATCGAGGCGACGGTGGGGGCGATCCTCGGCGTCCTCTTCGAGACGATCCGCGCGGGCAAGCTCGCCCACCTGCCCCGCCTCTCCCCCGTCCTCACCTACTTCGCCCTCGCCCCGGTGATCGGCGCCGAGGAGGCCTGCGAGGTCGCCACCTCCCGCGGCCGCGGCCGCTGAGCGATGTTGATGGGCCGAAAGCTCAAGCCATTCTTGAGTTTTCGGCCCATCAACACGGAGGGTGTGTCAGCTTCCTGGCGTCTCCGGAACTTCGTGGAGGGGGGCGTTGGCGGGGGTGCAGGTCGGCTTCAAGGGACCCGTCACTTTCCAGACGGTGACCGGACCTTCGTTGAAGTACGGCTTGACGCCGCCGGCGCCGCGGAGCCAGCGCGCCTCGGGTGAGGGGACCGGCTCGCCGGGGTGGATGAAGTTGAGGAACGGCGAGGTCACGAGATAGTCGAGGTCGGCCGCGTTGACGGCTTCGCGGAAGCCCTGGCAGGTGGAGATGGCGTCGAAGGCGCCGTGCGGACCCGGTTCGCCGAGGTAGATGACCCGGTTGGAGAGGTCGGGCCCATAGAAGCCATAGCCGGCGAAACCGGCGGTGGTGCCGGCCAGGCCGATCCGGGAATCGCGGACGCCGCGCGCCCAGCGGTAGGCGTCGTCGAGGTTCATGCCGGGGATCGACGTGGCGGCGGTGACGTTGGCGAAGCGGTGGTTCAGATAATGGCGCTGCACCGGATAGCCGAGCGCTACGGCGGCCACGGCCAGCGCCGCCAGCGCGGCCGCGACGAGCCGCCCTGATAGACCATCACGGCGGGCCAGCCAGATCAGCGCCGGGACGCCGACGAAAACGATCACGAAGGCCAGGGCGAAGAGGCGGGCCTTGTCGTGGAGGCCGTCGTCGGGCCGGTCGGTGATCAGGTAGACCAGCGTGAGCACCGCGATCAGCCCCCACTGGCGCTTCTCCCCGTCGAGGAAGCGCGGCAACGGCAGCAGCACCAGCGCCGCCAGCAGAGCGGGGATCACGTACCGGATGTTGATCGCGAAGCCGACCGGCGCGCCCTCCACCCCGGCCGCGCCCAGCGGCGTGAAGAGGTAGGCGACGAGGGCGAAGAGCGCGCAACCGCCGAGCCAGCGGATCAGCCGGTCGCGGCCGGAGAAGATCGCCAGCAGGCAGGCGGCCAGGGCGCCGACGAGGATCAGCGGCCAGAGGACGCCGAAGGCGTCGTGCACCCCCGGGACGAAGTAGTGGCGCCAGACGCCGGTGTCGGTCAGGTAATGGGCGATGCTGTAGCCGGGGCGGCCTTCCTGCAGGCGCTCGGGGTGCGGCGGGGAGATCGGGCCGAGCTTCGTCACCTCGGGAATCGGGCTGCCGGACACGATCACGTTGCGCAGGTACCAGTAGCCGCCGCCGACGAGGCCGGAGACGAACCACCATCCCGCGGCCTTCCAGCGCCTGCCTGAGGGGGCGAGGACGATGACGACGACGCTGAGCGCCGCGGCGAAGGCGAAGACGGTGAGGCGCGTCCCCGCCGCGAGCCCGACCGCGAGCCCCGCAGCGGCCGGCGGCCACCCGTAGAGCGCCCGCCGGTCGTCTTCCTGGGCGTTCCAGGCCTCGACCAGGATCGCGACGCCGGCGAGCAGCAGCGCCGCGGCCATCAGGTCGTTCTTGGCGGCACCCGGCTCGCGCACCACGAGGGTGTGGCAGCCGACCAGGATCGCCGCGACGATCGTCGTCGGGATTCCCCGCCCGTAGGGGCGGCCGACGCAGTAGGCGGCGAGGAAGGTGACCGCCAGCCAGCCGAAGTTGATGAAGAGGCTGAGGGTGTCGCGACCGATCGCGAGGATGCCGATCGCGTGCAGGAGCTCCGAGTTCTGCGGGTAGAACCAGTTGACGAACACCGTTTCGACGTGGTGCATCCCGGTCGTCGAGTGCGACTGGAAGATGTCCGCCGAGAACGGCATGTGGTACCAGAGCGAGTCGAAGTTGAAGATCCCCGCATCGAGCGCGTGCTTGGCCGTCACCGCCCAGTCGAAGACGACGATCGCGATCACCGCGATCGCCACCAGCGAGGCGAGCACGCCGGGCTGGACGCCGCGGGCGGTCTGGCCGCCGCCGTGCCCCTGGGGCACGAAGCGCACCGCCAGGGCGACGAGGAGCAGGGCGAGGATGAGCGCGCCCGCGTAAAGAAGCCCAAAGGTGCCGAGGACCTCGCTCACCGCGACCACGAGCCCGACCGCGACGGTCACCTCGACCAGGCGCGCCGGCGCGCCCCCCCAGCGTGGCAGCAGACGCTCCCGCAGGAGCCAGGCGGCATAGCCGGTGGCGACGGCGATGACGGCGAGCTGAGCGGCCCCCAGAAGGTAGGAGCCGAAGCTAGGCACGGGCGCTCAGTTCAGGCCGTGGAGCACGAACGGGGTTTCGCCTTCGGCGATCATCCCCTGCTTGCGCGCCGTCCCTTCGACCACGGCGGCCTGGTCGGCCGACTTGACGGCCTTGTGGAGGCGCTTGTTTTCGCGCAGCAGTTCGTGGAATTCGGCTTTTGCCGCGGTGGTCGACCGGTAGGTCTCGAAGAGGTTGATCGCCGGGTTCAGGTAGCTGTAGGCGACGGCAAAGAGGACCAGCACCAGGGCGATCCGGCCGACCCGGTCCCACTTGATGCGGCTGGCGGACCGGCGGGCGCCGGGACGGCGCGCCGCCGGGCGGCGTTTCGGGGGGCGACGGTTCGAGGCCATGCCCGCAGCTACGCTGCCGGCGGGCCTTCTCCTTCATTAAGGAGCGCCCCCGGCGGCCTAAGAGCGACGTTGAACGAATGCGTTCAGGCCCGGGAACTCGGCATCGGCCCCGAGCTCCTCCTCGATCCGCAGCAGGCGGTTGTACTTGGCGACACGATCGGAGCGCGAGGGGGCACCGGTCTTGATCTGGCCGGCGCCGGTGGCGACGGCGAGGTCGGCGATCGTGGTGTCCTCGGTCTCCCCCGAGCGGTGCGAGATCACCGCGGTGTAGCCGGCATCACGGGCGATGCGGATCGCCTCCAGGGTCTCCGAGAGGGTGCCGATCTGGTTCACCTTGACCAGGATCGAGTTGCCGACGCCGAGCTCGATACCGCGGCGCAGCCGCTCCGGGTTGGTGACGAAGAGGTCATCGCCGACCAGCTGGACCGTCGCGCCGATCGTGTCGGTGAGGAGCTTCCAGCCGTCCCAGTCCTCCTCGTCCATGCCGTCCTCGATCGAGACGATCGGGTACTTGGCGGCGAGGTCGCCCCAGTAGGCGGCCATCTCCTGCGGCGAGAGCGTGCGGCCCTCGTGCTCGAGGACGTAAGAGCCGTCTTTGAAGACCTCGCTGGTCGCCGGGTCGAGGGCGATGAAGACGTCGGAGCCGGGCTTGTACCCGGCCGCCTCGACACCCTCCAGGACGGCCTGCAGGGCCGCCTCGTTGGACTCCAGGTTGGGGGCGAAGCCGCCCTCGTCGCCGACCGCCGTGGCCAGGCCGCGCGCGCCGAGGCTCTTCTTCAGCGCGTGGAAGACCTCCGCACCGGTGCGCAGGCATTCGGAGAAGCTGGGGGCGCCGGCAGGGACGATCATGAACTCCTGGAAGTCGACCGAGTTGTCGGCGTGGGCACCACCGTTCAGCACGTTCATCATCGGCACCGGCAGGACGCGCGGCTCGCCGCCGCCGTAGAGCTCGGCGAGATAGCGATAGAGAGGCTGCTGCGAATCGGCCGCGGCGGCCTTGGCAGCAGCCAGAGAAACGCCGAGGATGGCGTTGGCACCGAGCCGGCCCTTGTTCGGCGTGCCGTCGAGCTCGATCATCGTCTCGTCGAGGGCGCCCTGCTCGGCGGCGCGGGCGCCGGTCAGTGCCTTGGCGATCTCGCCGTTGACGTTGGCGACCGCGTTGGTGACGCCCTTGCCGACCCAGCGATCGCCACCATCACGCAACTCGACCGCCTCGAACTCACCGGTCGAGGCGCCCGAGGGGACCGCGGCCATGCCGCGCGCTCCGGACTCCAGCGCGACCTCGACCTCGACGGTCGGGTTGCCGCGCGAATCGATGATCTGACGGGCGTGAATGCTTGCGATCGTGCTCATAGGACGGCGATCCTATTCGCCGGCAGCACTTCGGCGCGGTCTGACGAGGCGGCTGCCATGCCGCCCGTTCGACCGGCGCTACTTGCCTTTACCGGCCGATTCTTCGGCGGCTTTGGCGGCGGCTTCTTCGACCGCTTTCTGGGCGGCTTCGGATTCGGCCGAGCCTTCGGCACCGGTCGCGCCTTCAGCCGCGCCGGCCGCCCCTTCTTTGGCCGCTTTGGCGGTTTCTTCCGGCCGCGGGCGCTGCACTTTGCGTTCGCCTTCCGGTTTGACCAGCGTCACCGTGCCCGGGAGGGCGGGCTGGTTCTGCACCACCGGCGCCGGGCATTCTTTGGCGGGCGTTTTGGGATTGGCTTCGTAGCAGGCTGCAGGCGCTTCGGCGGGGTGGCCGGTGCCCTTGTAGTTGGCGCAGGATTCGATCACGAAGCCCGAGGCGCAGTAGCTGCGGCTGATCCACTTCGACTGGAAGCCGGAGACCCAGGTGGAGAAGAATTTTTCTTCCTTCTGGGCTTTCAGCGTGCTTTCGATGGTCGATTTGACTTCTTCGAAGGTCTGGACTTTTTCCGGGTGCAGCTTCACGACTTCGAGCAGCAGGTAATTTTTTTCCTGTTTGATCGGGCCGACCAGTTCGCCGGTCGCTGATTTGAAGATGTCTTTTTTCAGCGGTTCCGTGAGGAATTCTTCGGCGATTTCTTTCTGGAGCCCGGCCTGCGCAGCGGTCGTCGGCGAGTATTTTTTCGTCACCTTTTTCCAGCTGGCTTCCGAGTTGTCGGCTTCCAGCGCTTTCTGCGCGGCTTCCACTTCTTTTTTGTTTTCGTTCACGATCGCGCGGACGTCGCGGGTCGGTTTTTTCGTGAACTGCGTCGCCTTTTCAGCTTCGTAGTACGCCTTCAGTTCTTCTTCGGTGAGCAGCGGCGTTTCTTTTTTGATCTTTTCTTCGATCTTTTTCGAGAGGATCTGAAGTTCGATCTTGGAATTCACGTCTTCCTGGGTGAAGTGCGACTGCTGCATGAATTCCTGGAAAGCTTTTTCGGTTTTGAAGCTTTCTTTTTTGATTTTGGCGAGTTCGGTTTCGACTTCTTTCGGGGTGACCTTGATCCCGAGTTCTTCCGCCTGACCGAAGATCCAGGCGCTGTTGAGAAGTTCCCCGATCGCCGCTTTATGGAGTTCTTCGGCTTTTTTCGAGCCGGCTTTCGGCGGCTTTTTCAGGCTCTGCTGCGCTTCCTGCTGTTCGACCGAGCGCTTGTAGTCGGCTTCGGAGATCTCGCCCCTGGAGCTCGGGACGTTGGTCACCTTGGCGATGTCGCCGGAGGGGACGCTCGGCGCGCCGAGACCCTGGGCGACCGCGAAGACGACGAAGAGGGCGACGAAGACGACCGCGAACAGGACGAGGCCGGTGCGCTGGGCGGTGCCGATGCCCCCGCTCCGTTTGGCCTGCGGCGCACCCGATTTTTTCGGGCCGCCCCTGCCGCCCTGCCTATTTCGCCCCGATTTGGCTCCCACCGACGGGGCAGCATAGTGAAAGTTGCTGGGCGGTGGTTAAAGAAGGGGTCGGGCGAAAGAAGTCGCGCGGATCGGAGGCGCCGCGGGCGCCGGGATCGAGCGGGGCGCGCTCAGGCCGCCGCGGGCTCGGCGGCGCGCTTCGCCTCGCGCAGCCCCACCGCGAGGGCCAGGACCGCCGCCAGGCGTTCGTTCGGATCGCCCGGCACGCGCAGCGAGGCGGCCTGCTCGCGCCATTCGTAGAGCGCTCCCTCGACCTGCTCGGAAAGGACACCGGAGCCGGTCGAGTCCAGCTCCACTCCGGTCACGGTCAGTTTGCCGCCGCGGAACTCGACGCTGCGGGCCCCCGCCAGCCCCAGTTCGATCCGCGCCCGCTGCAGCTTGAGGAGGTTCTCCGCCTGCGGTGGCAGCTGGCCGAAGCGATCGTCGAGCTCGTCGGCGATCTGGCGCAGTTGACCCGGCTCGCGCGCGGCGACGATGCGGCGGTGGATGTCGATCTTCGCCGCCTCGAAGGGCACGAAGGTGGCCGGCAGGTAGGCGTCGACGGGGACATCGAGGCGGACCGGCTCGGGGGCCTCCTCCCGCTCGGCGTCGTCTCCGGCGGCCTCGGCCACCGCCTCGTCGATCATCTGGCAGTAGAGCTCGAAGCCGACCGCGGCGACGTGGCCCGACTGCTCGTCGCCGAGCAGGTTGCCGGCCCCGCGGATGTCGAGATCGCGCATCGCGATGCGGAAGCCGGAGCCGAGCTCGGTGTGGTCGGCGAGGGTCGAGAGGCGCGCCGCCGCGTCCTCGGTCAGGGCCTCGGCGCTCGGGTAGAGCATGTAGGCGTAGGAGCTCTCCTTCGAGCGCCCGACCCGGCCACGGATCTGGTACGCCTGGCTCAGCCCGAGCTGGTCGGCGCGCTCGACGATCAGGGTGTTGGCGGTCGGGATGTCGAGGCCGGACTCAATGATCGTGGTCGTCACCAGCACATCGGCCTCGCCGCGCAGGAAGGCGAGCATCGTTTCCTCCAGCGCGTGCTCGTCCATCTGCCCGTGTGCTTCGAGGAAGCGGGCGCCGGGGACGAGACCGCGGAGGCGCTCGGCGACCTCGAACAGCGAGTCGATCCGGTTGTGGAGGACGAAGGCCTGGCCGCCGCGCTCGACCTCGCGGCTGATCGCCTTCTTCACCAGGTCCTCGTCGTAAGGGCCGACGTAGGTGCGGACCGGGCGACGGCCCTCCGGCGGCGTCTCGATCACCGAGATGTCGCGCAGGCCGGCGAGGCTCATCTGCAGGGTGCGGGGAATCGGCGTCGCCGACATCGCCAGCACGTCGACTTTCAGTTTGATCTGGCGCAGCAGCTCCTTCTGCTTGACCCCGAAGCGCTGCTCCTCGTCGACGATGACCAGGCCGAGGTTCTTGGCGCGGACGTCACGGGAGAGGAGGCGGTGGGTGCCGATCAGGATGTCGACCTTGCCCGCCTCGAAGTCGGCGAGCACGGCTTTGGTCTCGGCGGCGGGACGCAGTCGGGAGATCCCCTCGACCCGGAACGGAAGGTCGACGAGACGCTCACGGAAGGTGCCCCAGTGCTGCTGGGCGAGGATCGTGGTCGGCACCAGCATCATCACCTGGAGCCCGTCGGCGGCGGCCTTCACCGCGGCGCGCAGCGCCACCTCCGTCTTGCCGAAGCCGACGTCCCCGCAGACCAGCCGGTCCATCGGCCGCTCCGATTCCATGTCGCCCTTGACCGCTTCGATCGCCTCGATCTGGTCGGCGGTCTCGCGGTAGGGGAAGTTCGCCTCCATCTCGATCTGCCACTCGCCGTCGGGCGGGTAGGAGTGGCCCTTGCGGGCTTTGCGCTCGGCATAAAGGTTGAGCAGTTCGCCCGCCAGCGCACCCGCGGCTTTGCGCGCCCGCGCCTTCAGGTTCTGCCAGCGTTTGCCACCGAGGGCCGACAGCGACGGTTCGCCCCCCGCGCCGACGTAACGGCTCAGTTTCGCCAGCTGTTCGGTGGGGACGTAGACGCGGTCCTCGCCTTTGTATTCGAGGTAGAGGTAGTCGCGGGTGACGCCACCGATCTCCCGCGTCTCGAAGCCGGCGAAGCGGGCGACGCCGTGGTCCTCGTGAACGACGTAATCGCCGACGCGGAGCTCGGAGAAGGCGAGGCGGCCGCGGCCGCCGCCGGTGGCGGGCGTCTCCTCGGCGCGGCGGCGCCGGTGGACGAGGCGGCGGAAGGGATAGACGGCGAGTTTCAGCTCCGGCGCGACGAAGCCCTCGCGCAGGCGCGCCTCGGCGAAGGAGAGGCCGGGGTCGGGCGGGAGGTGGCCGCCTTCGAGGATCCGCGGCTCGATCCGGTCGAGCCCGTAACGGGCGCGCTCCGCCTCCCCCATGCTGTCGAAGGCGACGACGGTGCGATAGCCGGAGCGGACCAATTTCTCCAGCTCCGACTCGGCCTCTTTGAGCGAGCGGGCGGGGCTCTCGGCGCGGGAGGCGCGGAAGGCGTCGGTGTCGTCCTCGCCGACCGCGGTCAGCGAGAGCGCGGCGCGGGCGGCGAGCGGCTCGGCGACGTCGACGTAGAGGCGGCGCGCGTCCTCGTCCTTCATCGAGGTGGTCGCGTCCTCCCAGACGTCGCGGAGGGCGGGCTCGACGTCCTCGGGCGCGGCAAGGACGACGGCGGCGTTCTCCGGCACGAGGTCGAGCGGGGCGCGGAACTGATCGAGCGGCAGGAGCTCGGCAAGGTCGGTCGCGCCGCCTTCGCCTTCGGCGGCCTCCAGCGCGGCGAGGGCGGCGAGCTCGCGGTGGTCGGCGTCGAGCTCCGCGGCCGGTGCGAGCTCGACCACCTCGGCATCGCCGAGGCTGCGCTGGGTGAAGGTCGAGAACCAGCGCATCGACTCGACCTCGTCGCCGAACAGCTCGACCCGGACCGCGCGCTCCTCGGTCGCCGGATAGACGTCGAGGATGCCGCCGCGGACGGCGAACTGGCCGCGCGCCTCGACCTGCTCGACCCGTTCGTAGCCCGCCCCGACCAGGTCCTCGGCGACGGCGCCGAGGTCGACCTCATCCCCCTTGGCGATTTCGAAACCGGCCGGGCGCAGCGAGGCATCGGGAACGGCCTCGGCGAGGGCGACGGCGGAGGCGACGACGATCGCGTCGGCTTCCCGCGAGAGCGCGTCGAGCGCGTCGATCCGCAGGCCGACGAGGTGCGGCGGCGGCGTGACGCTGGAGGCGTAGCCCGTCCCCCGCGACGGATAGAGGCGCACCCGGCGCGGGGTCAGGTAGGCGCGCAGGTCGGCGGCGAGGTCACGCGCGGCACGATCATCGGCGGCGACCAGCAGGGCAGGCCGCCCCGCCAGCCCCCGATCGTCCTCCAGCAGCGCCGCCAGCAGCAACGGCCGCAGCGTCTGCGAAGCGCGCAGGCTGACCCCCGCCCCCCCGTCGGCGGCGGCGAGCACGTCGGACGCGAGCGCATGGATGCGCTCGTTCTCGGCGGCGAGATCTAGAAGGGGACGAAGGCTCATGGCACGCAGGACGGCCAGATCGACCGATCCGGCCACTGCATCGGATTCTACGAATCCCCCGAGCGCTTGATGATTGGGCCCCTGGCGGGTGGGGACTCGGGGGCGGTGCGGCCATCCGAGGTGCGGCGTGATCCCGGGCGGTGCGCCCGTCCGAGGTGGCGCGCGACCTCGGGTCTCCCACCCGTCCGAGATGCGACCCGGACCGTGTCGTGGCGCGACCCCGGCCGGGGCGGCCGTCCGAGTTTGCGGTACGGGCGCGCGTTGCCGCCCGACCCCGGCCCCCAGCCCGTCCGAGATGCCGCGCGACCCCCGACCACCCCGCCCGTCCGAGATGCGTCCCGGGCGAGCGTAGCGTCCCGACCCCGACCCCCGCACCCGTCCGAGATGCGTCCCGGGCGCCTCATGGCGCTCCTGGCAGGCTGTGAGCGCCATGAGGCGCCCGGGACGGGAGGGGGTCGTGGGGAAGGGGGGCACGGGGACGGGAGGGGGTCGTGAAAAAGACGACACAGGGATGAGGGGGGACGCAGGGACGGGAGGAGGTCTGACTTCCGTGACGGGTCGGTGCGGGAAGGGCCACACCCCGCCCCGATCGGTCACGAAGAGGCCGGGAACGTCACCCTTTCCGGACCCTTCGGTCCGTTCCCGGGCCCGGAAAGAAGGCCCGGGAACGCGTTCCGTACTTTGACCCTGCCATGGCATGGTCAAAGTCCGGAACGCGTCCGTGAGCGTTGGACAACACGGGAGGAGGCGTGGAGTTCCCTACGTCTCCGTGACGGGGTCCCTCTTCCGTGACGGTCCCGTCGCGGAACGGTCGCACCCTCCGGCCCCCGGGCCCGGGATCGGGGGGGGATCCGTGGGACCCTCCGGCCCCCGGACGCCGGAGTCGGGGGGATCCGTGGGAGCCCGTGAGGGATTCGCCTCACTCGCCCGCATCCTCCCGCGAGGGCCTTCCGTGCTCCCCCCGGCCGCTCCCCGCACCCTCGGCCGTCTCGGCCACGGCCACAGCCTGCCCGGGCCGTGGCCGAGACGGCCGCATCCCTCTCGCCCACGGGCGACAGCTTCAGGGGTCTCGCCCCTTCCGCGGTGGACGCCAGCTTGAGGGGGGCCGGGACTCTTGCCCCCGGGCGACAGCTCCAGGGGCCGCCGCATCCCTTCCCCGCGCGCCGGCTTCACCAGGCCGCATCCCTTTCTCCCACGGGCGACAGCTTGAGTGGGCCGGGGCGGTTCCCCGCCGGCGCCGGCTTCAGGGGGTCTCGTCCCTTCCCCGGGCGCCGGCTTCCCCGGTCCCATCCCTCCCCGGCGCGCCGGCCCGTGGGATCAATCACCTAGCCCTTGACCGTGAACTGGAACTTCGTCACGCGACCCTTGAGGCCGTTCGCGATCGCCCGCACGCGGAAGGCGTGCTTTCCCGCCTTCAGCTTCTTGTAGGTCCTCGGCGACTTGCACCTGGCCCACCTCGCGCCGTCCAGCTTGCATTCGAACTTCGCGCCCGAGACGTTGGTGACCTTGAACTTGAACTTGGCTGTGGTCGCCGTCGAAGACTTCTTCGGCCTCGCGGTGATCTTCGCCTTGGGCGCGACCTTCGCGGGGGGCGGGGGGATCGAGGCACCGGAGGCGGGCGCGCCGGTGCCGGTGCCGCCATTGCCGCCATCTCCCTCTTCTTCTTCCGGGTCGGCGACTGCGGCCCCCGGCGCCGAGACTTCGGAGGTGCCGCCTTCGCGACTTGCCGTCGCGGCGAGGAGGCCGCCCACCGCCTGCTTGGCGAAGGTCGCCTTCCAGTTTCCGGAGGCGTCGGCCTGCACCTTCGCCAGCTGGGCCCCGAGCTCACCCGGTGCGGCGGAAGCCTTCGCGTAGACCCGCACGGTCGCTTCCGGCGCCGCGGTCCCGGAGGCGCTCGACTGCTGAACCGTGACGAACGCCGGCGGGACGATCCCGTTGGCGGCCTCCCCTTCGATCGGGTTCGTGAACAGGTTGATGAACGCTCCGCCGTTGCCGAAGCCGCTGTTGGCGGCGAATTCGTTGCGAACCCCGCGCCGGGTGAACATCGTGATCGCACCGTCTTCCGGCTGTCCACGAAGGCCGGATTCGACGATCGTATTCGCTTCGCCCGGCCCGTCGCCGCCGATCCGGTTGTGGCCGGCGTACGCCTCCAGGTCGATCCCGACCCATTCCGCCCCGGTGATCGTGTTGCCGATCACGACGTTCGAATCGTTGGCAATTTCGATGCCCTGACGCTCCGGTCTGGTGATCGAGTTCCCTTCGATCAGGTCGCCGGCCCCGGCGCTTTCTTCGTCGGTGACGATCCCGACGGTGCCGCCTTCGATCGAGTTGCCGACGATGTCGGCGCGGCCCCAGCTGCTCGCGATGCCGAGCGCACCCGAGCCGAGCACCATCCGGTTGCCGGCGACGTGAGCAGTCGAGGTCACCCCTTCGGCACAGATCGCGATCCCGACCCTTTCGGGCGAGGCTGAGGGTTGGCCGTCCGCGGCGATCCCGATCGCGTTGCCGGCCGCGGTGAAGTTCTCCGCGCCTTCCGCGTAGATGCCGGCCGCGCCGCCGACGATGTAGTTCGTCTCGGTCGGCGCGGACCCGCCGACGGTGACTTCCGGGCCGCCGCCGCAGGAGCCCGCGGAGACCACCGCAACCCCGTCCACTCGGTAGCCGACGGGAGTGACGCCGTCCGCCTCCAGCCCGATGAGATTGCCGCGGATGCGGCTCTGGTGACCGGGGCCGGGGGTTTCGCCGATGATCGCGATTCCGAAGGCGCCTTCCGCCGCGATCACGTTGCAGGGGCCGTCGCACGCCGGCGTCGCGGCCTCGGCCGCGGAGAGGACGCCGCCCACTTCCGTTTCCTCCGCCAGAAACGGCGGTGCGTCGGCGACCACGATCCCGTTCGTCAGCGTCGTCGGGCCGGCGCCGTCCGGCTCGACCCCGATGTAGTTGCCGAGGATCTTGGTCTTCGATGCGCCGATGACTTCGATTCCGGCTTCGCCGTTGGTGAAGACGTTGCGCGTCTCCGCTTCGTGTTCACCGGCGCCGATGGTGGCGCCATCGGCGCCGGGTTCGACGATGATCCCCGTCGTCCCGATCGGCGCCGCGACGCCGGCGGCCGACAGGCCGAACCAGTCGCCGGTGGCGACGAAGCCTTCGGACCCGTCGAGCACCTCGATGCCGTACTCGCCGCCGCCAAAAGCCACACCTTCGACGGCGACCCCGCCGGCCTGGACGGTCAGACCGGCAGCACCGGTGGGAGCCGTCACACCGACGCGCGGACCCCTGTAGGAGCCATGGGAGACCGAACCGCCCGAGATCGTCAGCGGCTCGGTGATCGCGGGCAACGGCGTCGCCGGTTCGATCTGCTGGGCGCCGGTGAACTTGACGCTCGAGAATTCGATCAGGCTGGGGTCCGAACTGAAGTTCGCCGCTTCGATCGCCGCCCGCAGGGTGCACGCTTCGCCCACCGGCGCCCCGGTGTCGCAGGTCGCGCCCGGCGCCGCCTGCGGCGCGTCACCGAGACTGTCGACTTCGATCCCGGCGGCCGAGGCGAAAGCCGGGAGCGCGGCCGTCGCAAGCAGCGCGCAGACGAGCGTCGCAAGCGCGGCGAAGTGGACACGGCCTCGGAGCACCCTTGTGTTTCCCTCGATCACGGCGCGCAACGTACAGGGCCGGCGCGGCGGCGTCCGCGAAAACTGCGGGGACGTTCGTCTACTCGGCGGGCTTCGTGTAGTCGAAGCCGCTGCCACGCACGTGCTCGACCTGGCCGACGCCCTCGGTGGCGGAGCGGCCCTCGATGTCGTCCCACTCGTGGAGCATGCGCTTCAGGCGGGCGACGGACTCGGGTGGGTGGGCGGCGACGGAGGCGGCGAGGGCGAGGGCCGACTCCTCGGTGGCGGCAGCGGGGGCGACGCGGTTGACGAGGTTGAGGCGGAGGGCCTCGTCGGGGCCGATCGTCCGCGAGGTGAGGAGGAGGTACTTGGCGGCGGCGAGGCCGCAGAGGGTGACGAGGCGGGCGGGACCGACCGGGATGCCGAGGGCGGCGCCGGGGAAGCGCATCCGCAGGTTCGAGCCACCGACCCGCAGGTCACAGGCGATCGCGATCTCGGCGCCCCCGCCGACGACGTCGCCGTGACAGGCCGCAACGGTCGGCTTGGAGAAGGCCACGATCGCGTCGTAGAGGTCGGAGAACTGCTGCATCCGGCGCACGTGGCCGTCGTGGTCGAGCTCCTCGCGCACGTCGGCACCGGCCGAGAGGCCCATGTGGTCGGTCGAGGAGAAGACCAGTACCCGCACCGCATCGTCACCGCGCGCCACCGCCAGGTGCTCGAGCAGCTCGCTCAGCATCTGCGTGTTGATCGCGTTGCGGGCCCGCGGCCGATCGAGGCGGATCAGCGCCACCCCATCCTCGGCGACCTCGTAGGTGGTGACGTTCTGCGGCTCGGTCGCGTCGCTCATGACCGGAACCTATTCGAAGCGACAACCCCGGCGCCGACCGCGGTCGTCCTAACCGCCGGGCCACCGCGGCGCGGTCGTCCTAACCTCCGCTATAGGTACGAAAGGTCGACCACGCGTCGCTCGGGGTACGAAAGGTCGACCACGCCCTCGCTCGGGGGTACGAAAGGTCGACCACGCCCTCAGGCATCGAGCCGCTCGACCAGCCGTTCGGTCTCGCGGGCGGCGTCGTCGACCAGGGCTTCGACCTCGGCGGGGGGCTCGCGGAAGCGGCCGAGGACCCAGGCGGAGACGATCTCAGGATCGGTCGAGTCGGGGCGGCCGACGCCGATGCGCACGCGCCAGAAGCCGGCGGACCCGAAACCACGTTTGAGCGACTTGAGGCCATTGTGGCCGGCCAGGCCTCCCCCCTCGCGCACGCGGATCTCACCGAAGGGGATGTCGATCTCGTCGTGGAGGACGATCGTCTGCTCGAGCGGCACCTTGAGGGCGCCGCGGGCGGGTCCGGCCGAGTCGCCGACCGCGTTCATGTAGGTCAGCGGCAGGAGGATCGCGACGCGGGCGCCGCCGGGGCCGGTCCGTCCTTCCCAGAGCTCGCCGCGGTACTTGGAGCGCGGCTTGCCGAGGTCCCAGCGGCGGGCCAGCTCGCGCGCCACGTCGAAGCCGATGTTGTGGCGATCACGGGCGTGCTCGGGCCCGGGGTTGCCCAGGCCGACGATGAAGATCCGGTCGCCGTCACTCTCTCGACGGCCGAAGAGGGCCACGGCCCGAGCGGGCTACTCGTCGCTCGAATCGTCGCCCGAATCGCCGTCGCCCGAGTCGCCGCCCTCGGCCTCGCCGACCACCTCGGTCTCCTCCTCGACCTCGGGCGCGGCCTCTTCGACGCGCGGCGGGGCGAGGGTCGCGATCGTGATCTCCTCGGGATCATCGGCAAGGAAGGTGACGCCGCCCGGCGGGGTGACCGCGGAGAGCTGCAAGGTGTCGTTGATCTCCATCGCGGAGACGTCGACGACGATCTTGTCCGGGATGTCGGTAGGCAGGGCTTCGACGGTGATCTCGCGGGTGACGTGCTCGAGGACGCCGCTCGCCTTCACGCCGGGCGCGTCTTCCGCACCCTCGAGCTCGATCAGGACCTCCGCGTGGATCGCCTCGTCGAGTCTGACCTCCTGGAGGTCGATGTGGCGAAGCGTGCCGCGCACCGGGTGCAGCTGCTGCTCCTTGACCACGACCGGGCGCGCTTTCCCGCCATCGATCGAGAGGTCGAAGAGGGCGGCGCCCTCGGCGATCACGTTGCGCACGTCGCGTTCGGCGACCTGGAAGTGGGTGGCCTCCGAGCCGCCGGAGTAGACGACGCCGGGGACGAGTCCCTCGCGGCGCATGCGCCGGGCGTTGCGGGAACCGAAATCGGCGCGCGGAGCGACCTTCAAAGTGGTGCGTGAGTCAGCCATCGGGTCGGACAGGATAGAGAATCGGCGCGGAAAGGGCCGATCCCGGCAGGGAGCGTGCCACCGAGGCGACCTCGGGACGAGCTGGGCGAGGACGCAGGGAGGCCTGATGGCAGAGCCATTTGGCCGACCGAGGACGAGGCAGCGCGAAGTCATCCAGGCCGCATCCGGGGATGCGGGCCCCAGCGAGATAGGCCCTCAGGCGCTTGTGGCAAGCTCTAGCCGTGGCTGACGAGGCCAAGATTCCCAAGGGGCGGGTCCGCAGATCGGCGCGATTGGGGTCGATCATCGGGACGCAGGGAGCCCGTTATGCGGGCACCAAGGCGGCCAACGTGGCGCGCTCCGAGGAGGAGGGGAAAGAGCGGCTCGAACAGCGCCACCTGGAGACGGCCATCAAGATGGTCGGCGCCCTGGGCCAGATGAAGGGCGCGGCGATGAAGCTCGGCCAGTTCGCCTCGTTCATCGACACCGAGTTCATCCCCGAGGAGTACCGCGAGATCTACCAGGAGCAGCTCGGCAAGCTGCGCAGCGAGGCGCCCGCGATGCCCTGGGCGCAGGTCGTCAAGGTGCTGGAAGAGGAGTACGACGGCGAACCGCTCTCCGACTATTTCGCCGAGATCGAGCACGAGGCCTTCGCCGCCGCCTCGATCGGCCAGGTCCACCGGGCCGAGCTGCTCGACGGACGGCGGGTGGCGGTGAAGATCCAGTACCCGGGGATCGCCGAGGCGCTCGAGGCGGACCTGCGCAACGCGGGGACGATCGTGCGGCTGGCGCGGGCGATCGCGCCGGGGCTCGACGCGAAGGCGATCGCCGAGGAGCTGCGCGAACGGGTGATGGAGGAGCTCGACTATGAGTACGAGGCGCAGAACCAGCGCACCTTCTCGCGCGCCTACCGTGACCATCCGTTCATCTACGTGCCGGAAGTCGTGACCCGGATCTCCCGCCGGCGCGTCCTCGTCACCGAGCTGGTCGAGGGGATCGGCTTCGACGCGATCAAAGAGCTGCCGCACGAGGAGCGCAGCCGCTTCGGCGAGATCGTCTTCCGCGGCAGCTTCGGCTCGATCTACCACCTGCAGCAGTTCAACGCCGACCCCCACCCCGGCAACTACATCCTGATGGGCGACGGACGGGTCGCCTTCCTTGACTTCGGCATGACGAAGAAACTCGACCGCGAGCAGATCCTGCTCGAGCAGCGGGCGTTCGACGCGGCCGCGCGCGACGATCCGGACGCCTTCCGGGCCGCACTCCACGAGCTCGGTTTCGTGAAAAACCCGTCGAAGCTCGACGCCGAACGGCTGCTCGACCACATGCGCTCGATCGGCGGCTGGTACGTCGAAGACCGCGAGGTGGAAATCGACGCGAGGATCGTGATGAAGATCATCGAGTCGACCAACGACCCGCGCTCGGAGTACTTCGACCTGATGCGGCGCGAGTCGATCCCGGCCGACGAGCTGATGGGGCGGCGGATGGAGATCGGCGTCGTCGCCGTACTCGGACAGCTGCGGGCGAAGCGCAACTGGCACCGGATCCTGCGCGAGTGGGTCTACGCCGACGCGCCCGCGACCGAGCTCGGCCGCCAGGAGTGGGAGTACTTCGAGGAGCGCGGGCTAAAGCGCACGCCCGGTCTGGCCGACACCTCCTGAATGAAGCGCATCCGCCGCGGTTGGGCCCTGACGAAGAAGAGCTGGGCGCTGCTCAACTCGCACCGTGAACTCGTCCGCTTCCCGCTCTACGGCGGGATCGCCACCATCGTCCTCGGCCTCGCCTTCCTCGGCCCGGGCGTCTTCGCGCTCGACCAGCACACCTACGGGGTGGGCGTGCCGCTGATCGTGATCGGGATCTACGTCCTGGCGACGGTCGGCATCTACTTCAGCGTCGGGCTGGCCGCCTGCGCGGACCGCATCTTCCGCGGCGAGACCGCGACGGTCGGCGATGGGATGGCGGTCGCGAACTCTCGCCTCGGCGCGATCTGCGGCTGGGCCGCACTCTCGACCGCGGTCGGGCTGATCCTCGAGCTGATCGAGAGCCAGGGCGGCACGCTCGGCGAGATCGCGGGGCGGCTGGTCGGCATGGCCTGGTCCCTGGTCACCTTCCTCTCGGTGCCGGTGATCGCGATCGAGGGCACCGGCCCGCTCGACACCCTCAAGCGCTCGGCCTCCCTCTTTCGCGAACGCTGGGGACCGCAGGTCACCGGCAACATCGCGATCGGCGGCGGCGTCTTCCTCCTCGGCGTCCTGCCGGCGCTGCTCCTGATCTTCCTCGGCTTCCTGCTCTGGCCGACGACCGGGGTCGGCGGCGCCACCCTCATCGTGATCGGCGCCCTCGTCCTCTGCGTCGCACTGCTCGTCTCCAAGGCCCTGAGCGGCATCTTCGGCGTCGCCCTCTACCGGTACGTCCTCGACGGCGAAGCCGTCGGCGGCTTCACCCAGGAAGACCTGGAGAGCGCCGTGAAGCCGAGCCGCGGCGCGAAGGTCCCCGGGGCCACCCCGGGCACGGTTTAGGCGAGCGACGGGCGGCTGGGTTCGAGGGCCGGCCTCTCAAGCGGGCGCTTGGGAGAGGGTCCGGTCTCTGCAGGCTGACGCCCGAACTGCGCAAGGGCCGGGCCATCTCGTCCACGACCCTGGCGGGCTGTGGCCGTGGCCGAGACGGCCAGTTTTATGGGAGGGGCAGGGAATGCGGGGCGCCGCGCGAGGGGACTGCTCCGAGGCGCTGCCCAAAGGACGACTGCGGGTGCGTGCGGCGGTTGGCCCGTACTCCTGCGGGGGTTCCGAGCGCCTCCGGCAGCGTGCTCCGGAGCTCGTGGCGGATCCCTCGCAGGAGCATCACGGATCCCCATTCGTAGCCTCACGAACCGCCCACGGGACCGTCACCGCTCCGTGACCTAAGCCCTCGCCGGGCTCGTATCCCTCCAGCCGTTCCTTATGCCGCCTATGGTGGCATAAGGAAGGAACAGCTACACGCCCGCCTCGTGCCCGTGAGCCCGAAGGCGCCAGTGGGGCCCGCGGGGCCGCGGGGCCGCGGGGCCGCGGGCGAGGATCCGGTAGCCCCTTTGATGCCGGAACGTCACGGGAGCGTCACCAATCCGGGCCCGGGAGTCGTCACGAAAACGTCGGGAACTCCACGCTTCCTCCCGTGTTTCTCATGACCCGCGAAAGCACGGTCGACCTAACCGGCGCTATAGGTAGGTTAGGTCGACCACACTTTCCAGGGTCCCGCGTTCTGTGCCGGCATGCGTCCCGAAGGGCACGGAAGTGTGACGTTCCCGGAATCCCTGTGAAGGACATGTCCCTTCGGGATCCCGGGATCCCGGTCCCCCGACCCGCCGCCGTGTGCGCGACGGGCGATCTGGCGGCCGCGACCGGCCCGGACCGGCTGGCAGGCGGCGCGGACCCTCAGGGATAGTGTCAACACTGCAGACGATTCGTGACGTCTCCCCCGCAAACCTCCCGTCCCGGGCGCCTCATGGGGGTCACAGCCTGCCAGGACCACCATGAGGCGCCCGGGCCTCCCTCGGACGGCCGCAGGCGCCCCAGGCCCTTTCGTCGGGCCCCGCCGTGCGCAAGACGCCAACACGCGAGGCCAGGCCCTACCCCAGCCGCCGGAACAACCGCGGATCGTTCGAGACCAGGCCGTCGACGCCCATTTCCGCCAGCTTGCGCATGCGGGGCTCGTCGTCGACGGTCCAGGCGATCAGCTCGACGCCGCACCGCTTGCAGATCCCGGCCAGGCGCGGGCTGATCAGGGGGTGGTAGACCCACATCGCGAAGACGCCGAACTGGGGCAGCTTCTCGGCGGCGAGGCCGGGAAGCTGGAGGCGCATGCCCTGGAGGGCGACCTTCAGGCCCGGCTTCGCCCACCGCCGCCGGGTCCAGTCGCGGCGCGTCTTCGGGAACGTCCACCCGCGGCGCAACTTCGGTTCCAGTTCGAGCACACGTTTCAGCGTGTGCATCTCCATCGTCGAGATCATCGCCCGGTCGATCAGGTCGCGCTCGCGGAGCGCCTCGACGAACTCCTCCTCCCTCCCGGGGAGCTTCACGTCGAGGTCGATCTCCACCCGGTCGAGGGGCGGCTCGAGGAACGCGTCGAGGGCCTCGGTGAGGCGCAGCGGCAGGCGACCGGCCGCGTCCTCCCAATCGTGGGCCACGGTCAGCGGCGCCCGCTGCGCCGGCGGCAGATGACCGTCGCGGAGCCAGATGACGTCGAACTCGATCGTGTCGACGCCCGCCTCGACCGCCGCCCGAAAGCTCTCCAGCGTGTTGCCGGGCGCGATCAGGTCGGCCCCCTTGTGGCCGACCAACCGCACGCGTCTAGAAGAGCTGGTTCTCGCCCGCGAAGATCTCCGAGACCGAGTCGTCGGTGAAGATCCGGCGGATCGAGTCGGCGAAGGTGCCGGCCGTCGAGAGCACGGTGATGTTGTCGGGGGCGCCGGGGCGCAGCGGCAGGGTGTCGGTGACGACGATCCGCTCGATCGCCGACTCCGCCAGCCGTTCGTAGGCGGGACCGGAGAAGACCCCGTGGGTGGCGCAGGAGATGACCCGCGCGGCGCCCTCGTCGAGCACCGTCTGGGCGGCGGCGCAGAGGGTTCCCGCGGTGGCGATCATGTCGTCGACCAGGACCGCGGTCTTGCCCTTCACGTCGCCGACCACGTAACCGATCTCGGCGACCGCCTGGGCGGGCCGCTCCTTCTCCATCACCGCCCACTGCGTACCGATGCGGCGGGCGAAGTTGCGGGCGGTCTTCACCCGGCCGGCGTCCGGCGAGACGATCACGAGCTCGTCGTTCAGTTCCTGGTCGATGAACCACTGGGTCAGCATCGGCATCGCCGTCATGTGGTCGACCGGGACGTCGAAGAAGCCCTGCACCTGACCGGCGTGGAGATCCATCGTGAGGACGCGGTCGACGCCGACCGCCTCCAGGCATTTGGCGACGATCCGCGCGGTGATCGGCTCGCGCGGGGCCGACTTCTTGTCCTGACGGGCGTAGCCGTACCAGGGCATCACGGCGATGATCCGGTGGGCGGAGGCGCCCTGGGCGGCGTCGATCATCGCCAGCAGCTCGACCAGCGAGTCGTTCGGGGTCAACCCGGTGCGCTCGTTGCCGCAGGTCGACTGCACGAGGAAGACGTCGGCACCGCGGATCGACTCCTCGTAGCGGCAGTAGACCTCGCCGTCGGCGAACGTCTTCAGCGTCACGTTGCCGAGGTCGATCTCCAGCTGGTTGGCGATCTTCGCGGCGAGCTCCTGCGAGCTGCGCCCGCCGAAGACCATCATCCGCTTCTCATAGAGGTGGGAGATCGCCGTGGAAGCCATCGGCCCCTCTTCGAGCGTGCTCACGTGTCCTGCTCCTCTCGCATCTTCGCCGCCTTGTCTGCCGCGTAGCCGTCGATATTGCGTTGCGCGTTCTCAGAGACGGCAAGAGCCCCTTCCGGGACATCGTCCTTGATCACCGCGCCGGCGCCAGTGTAAGCGGAGTCGCCGACCTCAACCGGCGCGATCAGCATCGTGTCGACCCCGACCCGCGCATCGCGCCCGACGGTCGTCCGGTTCTTGGTGAAACCGTCGTAATTAGCGGTGATCGTGCCCGCGCCGAGGTTGGCCCCGGCGCCGATGTCGGCATCGCCGACGTACGACAAATGGGGGACCTTGGCGCCCTTGCCGATGTGGGAGTTCTTGATCTCCACCGAGGCGCCCGCCTTCGAGCCGGCGTCCATCACGGTGCCGGGGCGCAGGTAGGCGAAGGGGCCGACGGTGGCGCCGTCGCCGATCCGCGCGCCCTCGACGTGGGAGCGCAGGACGACGGCCTCGGTGCCGATCTCGGTGTCGATCGCGGTGGTCAGCGGACCGACGACGCTGCCCGGGCCGACCGTGGTCGCGCCGTGCAGGCCGGTGGCGGGCTCGATCCGGGCGTCCTGGCCGATCTCGACGCCGGCGTCGATCCAGGTCGAGGCCGGGTCGACGACGGTCACCCCGGCCAGCATGTGGGCCTCGAGCAGGCGGCGGCGCGCCTCGGTCTCGACCTCGGCAAGTTGGACGCGGTTGTTGATCCCCATCGTCACCGCCAGGTCCGCCGTGAGATGGGCGGCGACGGTGAGGCCCGCGGCGCGCATCGCCGGGAAGACGTCGGGCAGGTAGTACTCGCCCTGGGCGTTGTCGTTGGAGAGACCGCCGAGGGCGACGGCGAGCGGCGCCGCGTCGAAGGCGTAGGTGCCGGCGTTGACCTCGCGAATCGCGAGCTGGGTGGCGTCGGCGTCGCCCGCGGCTTTCGCCTCGACCACCTTCTCCACCCCGCCGTCGGCGGCGCGGACGACGCGGCCATAGGCGCCGGGATCGTCGAGCTCGATCGTCAGCATCGTCGCCGCGGCCTGCGCGGCCTGGTGCGCCTCCAGCAGCGCGGCGATCGTCGCGGTCGAGATCAGCGGGACGTCGCCGGAGAGGACGAGGACCGTCTCGGCCTCGGCGATCAACGGGAGCGCCGCGCGGACCGCGCCGCCGGTGCCGTCGGGCTCGGGCTGCGCGACCGTCTCGACCCCGTCCGGGAGCCCGGCGGAGATGTCGCGACCGGGCGAGACGATCGCCGCGACCCGACCCGCACCGGCCTCGCGCGCGGCAAGGATCGGCCAGGCGACCATCGGTCGCCCGCACACAGGGTGCAACATCTTCGGCATCGCGGAGCGCATGCGCGTTCCCGAGCCGGCCGCCATGACCAGGACCAGAGGGGCTGCCACTGCCCTTCAGGTTATTGGCGAGCGCCCCTCGGCGTCGCCTTCAGCCCTCGCGCGAAAGTTCCTTGCCGACCTGGGCGACCGAGACCAGCGTCCAGCCGGCGAAGATCAGGTCGATGCCGACCAGCAGGCCGATCGCCCAGTCGGCGCTGGAGGGGAACTCGATCAGCACCAGGACGCCGATGATCAGGCCGCAGAGGCCGGAGAGGCCGACCCAGCCGGCGTTCGGCGTCCCGCGCCCCATGAAGGCGACGACGATCCGCGTCACCCCCATGAGCAGAAAGTAGATGCCCAGGACCAGGGTCAGGGTGAGGGTGCCGTTGTGCGGTTCGATGATCAGCCAGAGGCCGACGAGGAAGGTCAGGAGCGCCCAGGCCAGCCGCGCCAACAGGCTGCCGACGCCGTGGGCGGTGAAGGCGGCGGCGGTGAGGAAGGCGCTGACGATGACCAGGATGCAGCCGATGAACACCGCGGCGCCGAGCGAGAACAGCTCCGGGAGCAGAATCGCGATGCAGCCGATGATGATCGAGGCGATGCCGACCCAGCGCAGCGTCCGCCAGGTCTGGGCAAGGCCGGCGCGCACCTCGGGGTCGAGAGAAGCTCCTCCGTACTCCATGGACAGGGACTCTATTCCGGGGGAAGGACTCGAACCCTCTCTTCCAGGACCAAAACCTGGCGTGCTGGCCGATTACACCACCCCGGAGCGCGGATGGCAGCGTAGCGCCGGGGCCTCAGTCTTCGCTTACGCGGGCGACCTTGCCGCCGCCGGCGCCCGGCTCCAGGGCCGGGCCGCGGGGGGAGGCGATGCCGAGGACGCGCATCGCTTTCAGGCCGAGGCCGAGCTTCTCCCGTCCCTCGGTCGAGGAGACGTCGTGGCCACAGAGCTCGCGCACCCGCTCCAGGCGGTAACGGATCGTGTGGCGGTGGGTGAAGAGCTGTTTGGCGGTGGCGGCGACGTTGCCATCGTTGTCGAGGTAGGCCTCGACCGTGGTGACCAACTCCGTCTCGTACTGCTCGTCGTAGTCGGAGAGGGGCTGGATCGTCTCGGCGTAGAAGCGTTCCAGCTCGCCCGGATCGTCGCTCATCGCCGGCAGCAGCAGGCGGTAGGCGCCGGTGTCCTCGAAGGCCAGGAGCGGTCGCCCTTCGGCCTCCCCCACGTTCACCGCGAGGCGCGCCTCCGAGCCCGCCCGGTAGAGGTCGACGGGGTCGGCGGAGCGGCGACTGCGGCCGATCGTGAGGTGGAATCCGGAGAGGCTGTCGGCGAGCTCGCGGGCGAGGCCGGCGGCGGCGCGGGCGAGGCGCTCGTCGTCCTCGGCCGGGACGATCACCGCGATCTCCGCAGCGGGCTCGGCCTCCTCGGCGGTCGCCAGGCTCCCCGGCGCGAGCGAGCGCAGCGCGCGTAGGGCGAGGGTGAGGACGCGGCCGCGCCACTCGCCGCTCTGGGCGGCGCGCGGGGCGGCGCGCAGGACGAGGACCCCGGCGCCGCGGTCGAGGTCGGCACCCAGCTCGGCGCCGCGGGCGACGATGTCGCCGCGATCGGTCACCCGGCGCGAGAGGACGTCGGCGACGAAGGTGCTCGCCACCTCCTCGCTCGCCCACTCGGGCGCCCGCGAGCGCTCCAGCTCGAGCGCCAGCAGCGTCGTCACCATGCGGGCGATCGCCGGCGCGGGCGGCGCCTTGGCGCGGTAACGGAACTCACCGACCCTGGTGTCGGCGACCCGCAGCTCGACCGTGACCACGCCCGCGCCCCCGGCGAGCAGCCGTTCCTCCTGGTCGGAGGAGGCGCCGGCGACCGCCAGCACCGAGCTCGAGCGATCGATCAAGGCGACGCTGGCGTCCAGCAGTCGCGCCGCGGCTCGCGCCACGGCAGGCAGGCCGGCGCCCGCTTCGACCGCCTCCGAGAGGGCGTCGAGCAGCGTGGGATCTTCCGGGGACACGCGGTTGTGGCCCTCCTTCGACGTGGCGGTCACCGGAGCATTATTCCGACCGCCCGCGCAAGCACGGTCCCCAAGCTCCCGCCAAATCCCCGATCCCGCCCCCACGCCCCACCGGACCCCCACGTGTTGATGGGCCGAAAACTCAAGCAGAGCTTGAGTTTTCGGCCCATCAACACGGGCGTGTGACGGAAGGCCGGCGAGCCCTGGCCGCGGGACGCGGGCCGGGAGATCGCGGGCCGACGCGGTCGGGAGAGGGAAGCGGCCCGGACGTCCGCGCCACGGGGGATCCCTCGCTCGCTGAGTTGAGGGCGTCCTGGCGCCCTCAACTCAGCGAGCGTCCGCGCCGGGGGGTCCATCCCTCGTCGCGTGGCGCTCCGGCCCTCTAACCGCCGATGAATTCGTGGATTTCGGGCCAGTATTTGACGACCACGAGCCCGATCACGACGCCGCCGACGATCAGGGCCGCGAGCACGAACAGCGAGAGCGCCCCCGCCGCCGCCTTTTCCCACATCCGCCCGGCGCCGTTGAGCGCGGGGCTGAGGATCAGGGTCACGAAGGTGATCAGGCAGATCAGCGCGGCGATCCCGAAGAGGACGTACTGGTGTTCGATCTTGGCGAGGCCGAAGGCGATCACTGCTGGGGATTGTGGCGCAATTGGCTGACGACGAGGCCGATCGCCGCGCAGATCGAGAAGGCGGCTGCCCCGAGCGCCCAGCCGCTGCTGACGTCGCTCATGTAGTGGACGTCGAGGTAGACGCGACTGAGACCGACGAGTGCGGTGAGCGCGATCCCGGCGACGACCACCAGCGCCGCCCGCGCCATCCCCGGCCGCAGACGCACGACGATCGTCGTCGCCGCCCAGACGTAGATCACCGAGTGGGCGGCGTGACCGCTGGGGAAGGAAGAGCCGTGGGTGGCGACGAGCGGGTCGGGCGGGCGCGGGCGATCGACCCAGGCCTTGATCTCGCTGAAGCCGAGCTGGATCAGGATCATCCCGGCGAGCAGCACGCAGACCTCGGTCCAGCGCCGCGCCCAGGCGAGGGCGGCGGCACAACCGATCGTCAGCGGCCAGATGAAGAGGCCCGAGCCGAGGAAGGTCACGACCTTCGCGAAGGTCGTCATGAAGCCGCAACGGATCGCTTCGGCAACGTCGGCCGCGGTTTCGTCGCCGGTGGTCGGGCCGGGGTTGCCTTCGACCACCACGATGTAGGCGATCAGGACGAAGAGGGAGACGGCGAGGACCGCCATCAGGCTGGTGACTTCGAGGCCGAAGGTGCCGCCGGGGGTGAGCCGGTCGCCGATCAGGCGCAGGCCGGTCTCGTGGCGGCGGGCGAAGGCGGTGAGCCGGCGGGTTACCGCGTGGTCGTCCATCCAGCGGACCGCCTCGACCCGGTTCTCCTTGACCTGCAGGTGGCGGGTCAACCAGATCACGCCGACCACCACGACGATCAGCGTGCCGAGGATGATCGCGCCCTTGCCCGCGTAGTTGATCGCGGTGTCGATCGATTTCGAGAAGACGTAACCGATGACGACGGTGGAACCGACCCAGAGCCCGCATCCGAGCACGCTGTAGGGGAAGAACATGCGGAAGCGCATGCCGGAGGAGCCGGCGATGAAGGGAGCGAAGGCGCGGACGAAGCCGACGAAGCGGCCGAGGAAGATCGTCTTGCCGCCGTGGCGGGAGAAGAAGTCCTCGACCTGGCGGAGACGATCGTGGGAGAAGCCGAAGCGGGGCCCGTGGCGGAGCAGGAAATCACGGCCGAGGCGCCGGCCGAGGAAGAAGCTGGTGACGTCGCCGGCGCAGGCGGCGGTCCAGGCGAGGGCGATCGTCACATAAACGTTGATCGCGCCCTGACCGGCGACGGCCCCGCCGAGGAGCATCACGGTCTCCCCGGGGGCGACGAGGCCGATGAAGGCGCCGGTCTCGGCGAAGGCGAAGACGCCGACGAGCGCGTAGGTCCAGGCGCCGAGCGCGTGGGAGACGTCCTCGAGGATCTTCTCGAGGTCGAGGACCTGGGTGAAGAGGTAGTAGCCGACCCCGATCGCGGCGACGATCGCGATGCGGGTCGCCCACTTGCGCTGGTCCTCGGTGCCGGGCAGCTTCACGACGCCACCGCCTGGGGGCCGGCCAGGCAGACGATCGCGTCCCGGCGGTCGAGGGTGGCGGCGGCGCGCTCGGCTTCGGTGAGGGTGGCGAAGAGGGCCACCGCCGTCGGGCCGGAGCCGCTCAGGAAGACGGCTGGGGCACCGGTGGAGCGGAGGGCGTCGAGGGCGTCGCCGATGTCGGGGCGGAGGCTGATCGCGGCGGGCTCGAGGTCGTTGACGAGGAGGTCGACGTAGGCGAGCGGCGAGGCACCCGCCCCGGCCGCGGCGCGCAGGCGCGGCGCGATCGCCTCCAGCTCCGCCGGATCGCGGCCGAGCCCGAGCCGGTCGGCCTCGTCGAAGACGTCCTTGGTCGAGAGTCCACCGCCACCGGGCAGGAGGAGCGCCGCGTGCTCTGCCGGCGCGGGCAGCGGCTCGACCATCTCCCCCGCGCCCCGGACCAGGGCCGGCGCCGGCCGCAACTGCGAGGGCACGTCCGCCCCGAGCTCCGCCGCGATCGCCGGCAGGTCGACGACACCAACCGTGCTCGCCGGAGCACTTTGGTTGTCCTCGGACCAAAAAGCCTCAGCCGCGCAATCGGTGGCGGGAGCGGCAAGGCGTAGGACGGCGGCGGCGTCGGCACTGCCGCCGCCGAGGCCCGCGGCGACCGGGGTCCGCTTCTCGATCTCGATCCGCAGGGGCGGCGCGCCCCAGCCCCGCTCACGCAGCGCCGCCAGCGCCCGCGCCGCGAGGTTCTCGCCCTCGACCCCGGGGCAGACGACCTCGTCGCGCTCAGCCACCTCGATCCGCAACAGGTCGGCGAGGGCGAGCGGCTCGAACAGCGAGCACAGCTCGTGCAGGCCATCCGGGCGGGCGCGGCCGAGGTAGAGGCCGAGGTTCAGCTTGGCGGGGGCGTGGAGGAGCATCGCTGGAGGATCGTGGACAGGGCGGCGAATTGGGCGGGCGCCAGGCTCTCCGCACGCGCGTCCTCGGGCAGGCCGAGCTCCGCCAGGCCGGCGCGAGCCGCGGCGCGCGGCTTCGGCACGCCCCGCAGCCCGGCGATCTCCAGCGAGCGCGCCAGGGTTTTGCGGCGGTGGGCGAAGGCGGCGCGGACGAGCTGCCGGGTCGCCGCGTCGGCCCCCGGCCCGGTGCGCCGCAGCCGCAGGATCGCCGAGTCGACCCGCGGGCGGGGCTTGAACACCGCCGGGTCGACCTTGCGCACCAGCTCGACCTCGCAGGCGAGCTGGGCGATCGCGCTCGGCGCGCCGTAGGTCCGGTTGCCAGGGGCCGCGCGCAGCCGCTCGGCGATCTCCAGCTGCACCATCACCGTCCAGGTGCGCAGGGACGACAACGCCTCGATCGTCCGCAGGATCACCGGCGTCGCCACCGAGTAGGGCAGGTTGGCGACCATCGCGTCGGGCACCGGGTCGAACGTCGCGAAGTCGACCTTCACCGCGTCGCCCCAGTGGAGCGTCACGTTGGGGAGCGCGGCGATCGGCGCGAGCGCCGGCTCCAGCCCGCGGTCGAGCTCCACCGTGTGCAGGTGGGCGACCCGCGCCGCGAGGCGCTCGCTCAGGACCCCTTCGCCCGCCCCGACCTCGAGCACGACGTCGCCCTCCCCCACGCCCGAGTCGCGGACGATCGCGTCGAGCAGGTTCGGGTCGGCGAGGAAGTTCTGGCCGAGCCTCACCACGGCCGGGCTACCAGCCGAAGAGGGCGGCGGCGTTGGCCTCGACCGTCCGCTCGAACTCGGCGGCCGTGACGCCGCGCTCGGCGGCGACCACCGCGGCGGTGGCGACGACGTTGGCCGGCTCGTTGCGCTCGCGGCGGCGCACCTGCGGGGTGAGGAAGGGGGCGTCGGTCTCGACCAGGATGCGGTCCTCCGGCACCTTGGCGGCGGCGAAGCGCAGGTCCGCGTTGCGCGGGTAGGTGACGTTGCCGGCGAACGAGCAGTACCAGCCGCGCGCGGCCGCTTCGGCGACCTTCTGCGGCGCCGAGAAGCAGTGCAGGATCACGGTGGCATCGGCAGCGCGCGCGTCGAGCGTGGCGAAGATCTCGTCGATCGCGGCGCTCTCGCCGTCCTTGTCGCGCGCGTGGATGACGATCGGCAGGCCGAGGTCCCGCGCCACCTCGATCTGGCCGATGAAGGCGCGGCGCTGGTCCTCCGGCGCGGCGGTATCGCGGTAGAAGTCGAGGCCGGTCTCACCGATCGCCCGCACGTTCGGGTGGGCACCGAGCTCGGCCAGCGCCGCCTGGGCGGCGTCGTCGAAGCCGCTCGCGTCGTTCGGGTGGCGGCCGACCGCGGCGAAGACCGCCTCCTCGACCTCGGTGAGCGCGACGACGTCGGCGTTCGTCTCCTCGTCGAGCCCCACGTTCAGCATCCGGTCGACGCCCGCCGCCGCGGCCGCCGCGAGCACCTCGGCGAGCGGCTTCTCGCAGAGGAAGAGGTGCGTGTGGGAGTCGATCACCCGCGTCAGCCTAGCCTGGCCCGCCCAACTGTTCCTTTTGCCGGAATAGACGGCAAAAGGAACAGCGCACGGGCGGCGGTCGCCTCAGGCGGGGGCCTCGATCTTCGGGAAGAGCGGCTGGATCCGCTCGACCTGCCGGCCGCCGCCACGGGAGCCGAGCTCGGCCAGGCCGCGGCCCTCCTCGCCGAGCGCGCCCAGCAGCACCTCCGCGGTCGCGGGCAGGTAGGGCAGCAGCATCAGGGTGACGACGCGCAGGCCCTCGACCAGGTTGTAGAGGACTTCGTCGAGCCGGGCGGGGTCGGCCTCGTCCTTGGCGAGGACCCACGGCGCGGTCTCCTCGACGTAACGGTTGAGGCGCCGGACCAGCGTCCAGACGGCCTCCAGGGCCTGCGAGAGCTCGGCGCGGTCGAGCAGCCCGGAAAGGCGGTCGAGCGCCCCTTCGAAGTCCTCGGCGAGCACCGCGTCGACGCGCCCCTCCGGCACCACCCCGTCGCGATAGCGCGCGACCATCGCCAGCGTGCGGCTGGCGAGGTTGCCGTAGTCGTTGGCGAGCTCGGTCTCGTAGCGCGCCTCGAAGCCCGCCGTGGAGATCGAGCCGTCCTGGCCGAAGCTCACCTCGCGAAAGAGGTAGAAGCGCAGGGCGTCGGCACCGAAGCGGTCGATCACCTCGAACGGATCGAGCACGTTGCCGAGGCTCTTCGACATCTTTTTCTCGCCCATCAGCAGGTAGCCGTGGATCACCATGCGGTGGGGCGGCTCGAGGCCTGCGGCCAGGCAGAGGGCGGGCCAGATCACCGCGTGGAACTTGAGGATGTCCTTCGCCATCACGTGCAGGTCGGCGGGCCAGTAGCGCTCGGTGAGGTCCTCGCCGGGGCGGGCGAAGGTCAGCGCGGTGACGTAGTTGAGGAGGGCGTCGAACCACACGTACATGCGCTGGTCCGGGTCCCAGGGCAGCGGCAGGCCCCATTTCAGCGTCGGGCGGGAGAGCGAGACGTCCTCCAGGCCGCCCTTGATGAAGGCGACCGCCTCGTTGCGGCGGAACTCGGGCACGACGAAGTCCGGCTGCTCCTCGTACAGCGCTTCCAGCCTGCCCTGGAACTTGGAGAGCTCGAAGAACCAGTTCTCCTCCTCGACCCAGTCCAGCGCGATCTCGTGGATCGGGCAGGTGTTCCCCGCGGCGACCTCACGCTCGGTTTTGAAGTCCGCGCAGCGCGGGCAGTACCAGCCTTCGTAGGCGCCCTTGCGCACCCAGCCGTTGTCATAGACGCGCTGCATGATCTCCGCGACCTTCGCTTCGTGCCGCGGATCCGACGTTCTGATGAAGAAGTCGTTCGTCGCGTCGATGATCGGCATCAGCGCCTCGAACTTGGCCGCGTTCCGATCGACCAGCTCCTCCGGCGCGATCCCCTCCCGCGCCGCCGCGTTCTCGATCGGCTCCCCGTGCTCGTCGGTCCCGGTGAGAAAGAACACGTCCTCCCCCCGCTGCCGATGGTGCCGGGCAAGGATGTCCGCGGCCAGCGTCGAGTACGCGTGCCCGAGGTGCGGCTCCGCATTGACGTAGTAGATCGGGGTGGTGACGTAGAAGCGATCCGATGCCATTCCAGGATGGAAGCTATCCAACGAATGGGGCCGGGCCATGCGAGGATGCCGCCGATGCCCTTGGAGAGTCGGAGGATCGTGGGGGGATTGGCGGTGGCGGTGGCGCTCGTCTTCGCCGCCGGTGCGGCCGCCGAACCGGCGCCGGAACCGCCGCGGCCGCCGGCGATGGAAAACCTCTGGCCGCCGCTGGAAGTGTCGTTCCCGCTCCAGATGACGCTGGAATCGAACCCGCTGCGCTTCCGCTGCCAAGCCTGGGGGAACGTCACCTGGGCCGACTACACATGGCGGCTCTCGACCTCGCCGGCGACCGAAGGCGAAGGGCTGCTCGGCGCCGCGCAGATGATCGCGAGCGGGGGCGGGTCGCCGCTCGACCCCGGCGGAGCCGAATGCCGCGCGGTCCCCTCGTCACAACACCTGGCGCCCGGCAACTACTACTGGCAGGTCTCGCGGCCGAAGCAACCCGGCCCGGGCGTGGAAGTCGGTCCGGTCGGGACCTTCACGGTCGGCCCGAGCGCGGAGTGCAGGAAGATGCAGCCGATCCTGGCGAAGGCAAAGCTGCGGGTCGCCGAAGACACGAAGAGGCTCCGCGCGGCCCGCGACCAGAGAGCCAGGCGGAAGATCCGCGAGAGGCTCGAAGGGCGGAAGATCGACCTCATCCGCGTCAAGCACAACCGCAGGTACTTCTGCCGCGCCGGCGCCGGCGACCGCTGACGCCGGACCGGCGTCGCCGCCCCTCAGCAGTGCGGCCTGTAGGTGATCTCGGTGAGGTCGCTCCCGTAGCGGTGGAGCCGCGATTCCTGCACCACCACCAGCGACGAGAATTCTTCCTGGTTCACGTCGCCCTCGTGTCCCAGTTTGGTGGTGAGCCGGCCGAGGGCGTGGGCGTCGTCGGCCATCTGCTTGCGCAGGGCGACGCAGGCCGCGGGCGCGTCGGTGGAGGCCAGCGAGCCACCGAGCTGCGTCAGCGCCGCCCCGTAGGCGCGGTAGATCGGTTCGACCAGGTGCTGCGAGGAGGTGGTGTGGATCTGTTCCGTCGCCCGCGCCGAGACCTGGTTTTCGAAGCGCCGCATCACCTTTTCGACTTCCTTCGCCCAGGCCGTCTCAGGACTCGGACCGGCGCCGGCGGCCATCGCACCGGTGGTGCCGGAGCCGCCCCCACCGCAGGCGGCGAGCGCGAGGGCGGCGAGCAGGACCAGCGCCGGTGCGACGACGAGCGCCCTCCGCACGCGCCTCAGCGCCTCGCCTCGCGGCCGGTCAAGGCTTTGTAGAGATCGTTCGCCCGCGTGCCGGTGAGGGCGGCGACGACGGAGGCGGCGGCGCGGGGACGAGCACCGGACTGGACCAGGTGACGGAGGGCGTCGACGGCGAAGCCCACGTCCTGCCCGTGCTCGCTGGTCTCCGCCGGGCCGATGACGAGGACGATCTCCCCTTTCACGTCGCCGCGGAAGCGGCGGGCGAGCTCGCCGAGGGTGCCGCGGGCAACCTCCTCGTGCACCTTGGTCAGCTCGCGGCAGACGGCGGCCTCGCGGTCCGGGGCGATCGCGGCCAGAGCGGTCAGGCTCTCCCCCACCCGGCGCGGCGACTCGAAGCAGACGACGGTCTCGGTCGAGCGCAGCACGCGCTCCATCTCCCCCGCCCGGCGCGGCAGGAACCCCTCGAAGCGCCAGCGATCGGTCGGCAGCCCGCTTGCCACCAGCGCCACCGGCACCACCGAGGGCCCGGGAAGCACCGTCACCTCGAGGTCCCGGTCGATGCACCGGCGGATCAGCTTGAAGCCGGGGTCGGAGATCGCCGGCATCCCCGCGTCGGACACCAACGCCACGTTGTAGCCGCGCTCGATCTGCTGGGTCAGCTCGACCGCGCGCGCCGATTCGTTGCCCTCGTGGAAGGAGACGAGGCGCGGCGCCGGGCGGATCGACAGGCGGTCGAGAAGCTGGCCGGTGCGGCGGGTGTCCTCGCAGGCGACGAAGTCGGCGGCGATCAGCGTCTCGCGGATGCGCGGGCTGACGTCATCGAGGTTGCCGATCGGCGTCGGGCAGACGACGAGCGCGCCCGCCATCAGCGGCTGCCCGAAGGCTCGCGCGTCAGTTTCTCGAGCTCGGCCCGGGCCAGTGCCGCGGCGCCGATCATCCCGGCATCGTTGCCGAGCGTCGCTTCGAGGATCGGGGTCCCGTTCATCGGATCCAGCGCCCGCGCGCGGACTTCGGCGCGGGCCGGGTCGAGCAGCAGGTCGCCGGCCTTGATCACGCCGCCGCCGACCACGATCGCTTCCGGCTCGAAGATGTTGGCGAAGCTCGCGCAGGCGACGCCGAGCCGGCTGCCGATCAGGTCGAAGACGCCGATCGCGGTCTCGTCCCCGGCCAGCGCCGCTTCGGTGACCGCCAGCCCGTCGATCTCCTGACCGTCGGCGAGCAGCTTGCCGAGCGTCGAGTCCGGCGCCGATTCGGCGGCGGCGCGCCCCTCGCGGCCGAGCGCCGTCCCCGAGGCCAGTGACTCGACGCAGCCGTGGTTCGGGCAGTTGCCCTGGCAGGGCGGGCCATCGGCCTGGATCACCACGTGGCCGAGCTCGGCCCCAGCCCCACTCGCGCCGCGGAAGATCTCGCCGCCGAGGATCAGCCCGCCGCCGATCCCGGTGCCGATCGTCAGCATCACCATCGTCGGCATCCCCCGCGCCGCGCCGTAGCGGTACTCGGCGAGCGCCGCGACGTTGCCGTCGTTGTCGAGGAAGACCGGCAGGCCGACCCGCTCGGAGACGACGTCCCGGACCGGCAGGTCGAGCAGCGGCAGGTTGACGGCGGAGATCGCCACCCCGCGCTCCTGGTTGATCGTTGCCGGGATGCCGAGCCCGACCGCCACCGCGTCGGGACGCGCCGCGCGCGCCGCGTTCACCTCGCGGACGAGCAGCTCCACGAGTTCGTCCTGGTCCTGCCCGCGCGAGGTCTCGCGGCTCTCCCACAGGGTCTCGACTCCGGCGAGGACGCCCACCTGGATCTTCGTCCCGCCGAGGTCGACACCGATCGTCTCGGCCTCGTTCATCGGGGCTAGGCTAGTCATCTGTCCGCCCGGGCGACGCAAGGCCTTTCCCGCGAGCTTGCAGGCGGATCGAGTCATCCGGCGAAGTTCGTTGTTCCTTAGAAACCTCGACTACGGTTTCCGACCCCCTTTTCCTGACGATATGCCTGACGATGGTGAGAAGCGGCCGCAGGGACCGCCGGACGAACGGCCCGAGGGCCGTCCCGATTACAAGGTGTACCGCTCGCGGCGGGGCGTCTTCTCACGCCTGAAAGGGGGCGGCGAGGTCCCCGGCGCGGAGTCGCCCCGGCCCCCCCAGGACGTCCCCGAGGAACCCGGCCGCACCAACTACGGCCGCGGTCACCGCGGGGGCCCCTCCCTGCCGCCGGTCAAGCTGCCCTGGAAGCGGCGCGAGAAGCGCGGCGCGCGGCCCGGGAACCGCAAGCCGCCGGCGCGGCGGATCGCCTTCTGGGCGGGGATCGCGATCGTCGGCTGGATCGTCATCAGCCTGCTCGCCTTCGCGATCTCGGCCCAGCTCCAGTCCTTCAAGCTCGCGGGCGAAGCCAAGGAAGCCCTGCACGGCAACCCGTTCCTCCTGCCGAGCGCGCAGAACATCCTCGTGATGGGCACCGACGCGCGCCCGCCGAACACCAAGGAACCGGGCGCGGCGCACAACCCCAAGTGCTACGAACAGCAGGAAAAGGGCGAGGCGCCCCACGCGCCCTGCTCGGAAGGCGAATATCGCGCCGACACCCTGATGGTCGTCCGGGCGGGCGGCGGCACCTTCAACAAACTCTCGATCCCGCGCGACTCCTTCGCCGAAATCCCCGGCTACCCACCGGCGAAAATCAACGCCGCCTTCGCCTACGGCGGCGCCGCACTGCAGATCAAGACGGTGGAAAAGTTCCTCAACATCAAGATCGACCACGTCGCGATCATCAACTTCACCGGGCTGGAAAACCTGGTCGACGCGGTGGGCGGGGTCGAAGTGAACCTGCCGCACAAGCTCTGCGCGGAAATCTCCGGCGGCGCCGGCCACGGCCAGGGCGGGGTCACCCTGCGCCTGAAGAAGGGCGCGAACACGCTCAATGGCGAAAAGGCGCTCGCCTACTCGCGGGTCCGCGAGCCCAGCCCCTGTCCCGGCAAGGGCAAGAGCGCCTACAGCTTCGGCTACTCCGACCTGCAGCGGGAGAAGGCCCAGCAGGCCGTGATCAACGGGATCAAGGACCGGCTCACCAGCATCACCCGCATCCCCTACAACTTCATCCACGGTCCGTGGATCGGCTGGGACGCGCCGAAAGCGTTCGTCTCCGACATGGGCTTCTTCACGATGCCGCAGCTGGTGCTGGCGGCGGCGATCGGCGGCACCGGTGGGACCGACGTCCTCTGCGGGACGTCGCTGAAGGAAGCGGCGAAGTGCAACCTGAACGGACCGGAAGGCTCGATCGAAATCCCCCAGTCGGTGCGCCGCGCCGCCGTCCACCGCCTGATGGGCTGAGCGCAGCGGACTTTGACCCTGCCATGGCAGGGTCAAAGTCGGGTTCGCGTGCGCGGGCGGGCTAGTCGCTCGACGACGACGAACTCGACGAGGAGGCGGCCTTCGACTTCGAGCCGTTACCCGAGTCGGAGGAGCCCGAGGACTTCGACTCGGACGAGCCCTCGCTGCTGCTCCCGTTCGAGGCGCCGCCCTTGCGTTTGCCGTAGTCGGTGTTGTAGAAGCCGGAGCCCTTGAAATGGACCGCGGGCGCGGTCAGCACGCGCTGCGCGGGGGCGCCGCACTCGACGCACTCGGTGAGCGGCTCCTCCGACATCTTCTGCATCACGTCGAAGACGTGGCCGTTGTCGCATTTGTACTCGTAGATCGGCACGGGACTCCGGATTATCGCAGCCGCTACGGTTCGGGCATGGCGACCACCCCACAGGAGGAGCCCGTGACCGAGGTGACGATGGAGGAGATCGTCGCCCTGTGCAAGCGGCGCGGCTTCGTTTTCCCCTCCTCGGAGATCTACGGCGGGCTCGGCTCGACCTACGACTACGGCCACTACGGGGTGCTGCTGAAGACCAACGTGAAGAACGAGTGGTGGCGCTCGATGCTGCAGGAACGCGAGGACATCGTCGCGCTCGACTCGGCGATCCTGCAGAGCCCCAAGGTCTGGGAGGCCTCCGGCCACCTGGCGGGCTTCACCGACCCCCTGGTCCAGTGTCTCGGCAAGTGCAAGAAGCGCTGGCGGGAGGACCACCTACGCGAGGCCGTGGCAGCCGAAGGCGGCGACCCCGACGGCGAGATCCGCTGTCCCGAGTGCGGCGGCGAGCTGTCGGAGCCGCGCAACTTCAACCTCATGTTCGAGACGCACGTCGGCCCGGTCGCGGGCGAGGGCTCGGAGGTCTACCTCCGCCCGGAGACTGCCCAGGGGATCTTCATCAACTTCAAGAACGTCCTCGGCTTCGCCCGCAAGAAGCCGCCCTTCGGGATCGCCCAGGTCGGCAAGTCCTTCCGCAACGAGATCACCCCGGGCAACTTCATCTTCCGCACCCGCGAGTTCGAGCAGATGGAGATGGAGTTCTTCGTCCCGCCCGACGAAGCGGAGCGGTGGTACCGCGAGTGGATCGAGATCCGCGAGCGTTGGTACACCGACCTCGGCATCCGCCCCGACCACCTGCGCATCCGCCCGCACGATGCCGACGAGCTCTCCCACTACTCGTCGGGGACGAGCGACGTCGAGTACCTCTTCCCGATCGGCTGGTCGGAGCTGGAGGGGATCGCCAACCGCGGCAACTTCGACCTCACCCAGCACGCCACCCACAGCGGCGAGAAGCTCGAGTACTTCGACCAGCAGACCAAAGAGCGTTATGTGCCGCACGTGATCGAGCCCGCCGCCGGGGCCGACCGCGCCACCCTCGCCTTCCTCGTCGACTCCTACGAGGTCGAGGAGGTCGAGGGCCGGCAGCGCACCGTGCTGCGCCTGCACCCGCGCCTCGCCCCGGTCAAGGTCGCCGTCCTCCCCCTCGTCTCCAAGGAGGGCCTGCCGGAAAAGGCGCGCGAGGTCTACCAGGACCTCCGCCGCCACCTCCCCGCCGAGTTCGACGAGGGCGGCTCGATCGGCAAGCGCTATCGCCGCCAGGACGAGATCGGCACCCCCTGGGGCGTCACCGTAGACTTCGAGACCCTCGAGGACGACACCGTCACCCTCCGCGATCGCGACTCCCTGGAGCAGGTCCGAGTCCCGATCGAGGGCCTCGGCGACGAGCTGGTCCGCCGCCTCGGGGCTCCCTGGAAGACCCCGAAGCTGACCTAGCGGCGCCGGCGCGGGGCCGGGGAGGAGGACACGGTTTCCTGACGGGCTCCGGGAGAAGTGACGCTTCCGTGCATCCCTCCGTCCCCGGGATCGCCCCGCTGTTCCTTATGGTCCCATGGGGACCATAAGGAACAGCGGAAGGGGGATGGGGCCCCGCCCCGGGACCCGGCAGGTCGGCCCGTCACAACGCGTTCGCACTTTGCCGTAACCGGTACGACAAAGTGCGAACTCACCGTGACGGGATCCGCACGGCGCGCGGGGCCCTGGCGTCTCCCGGGTCTTCGTGCCGACGCTCACGTATTCGTCCCTGGACACAGTCCTCTCTGTGACTCGCGCCTGCGACCCGGCGGCGTGGCGACGGCTTCCCCTCGGCACGGCGAGAGGCGCCGGCAACACCGATCTCAGCCCGGCCGGGCGCGACAGCGCGACACCGGGCCTACCGACTTTCGGGGTCAAGACGTAGGTTCTGGTGGCCGAAAAGGTCCTGAACCTATCCCTGCTCGTCTGATTGGAGCCCACCGTGGCATATGAGATGGACATTCCGGACAGTGACGTCAAAGTCAAGGTCCGCAACCCGTGGCTGGTGGTCCTCTGGTCGATCATCACCATCGGCATCTACCACATCGTCTGGTGGTACAAGATCAACAAGGAGCTGAAGGCCTTCGGCGAGTCGCGGGGCTACGACCTCGGCCGCAACCCGACGAACTCGCTGCTGGCACTGGTCCCGGGCTTCCTGATCATCATCCCGCCGCTCGTCTCCTACTGGCGCGGGACCAAGCGCGTCCAGGGTGCGGCGGCGCTGGTGGGCCGCGAGCCGGTCAACGGTTGGATCGCGCTGGTCCTCTACGTGTTCATCGGGATCGCGTTTCCGGCCTACCTGCAGGTGGGGCTGAACGGCGTCTGGCGCCAGGAGCTCTCGCCGTCCCCCGGCCAGGACGTGCCGCCCTACAACGACGACGACCCGCTCCCGCCGAAACTCGCCGACGCCTCCTAGGGCAGCGCAGCCGGCCCGCTCGGTTGCCAGGCGCCACAATCCGGCGCGATGGCAACCGAGCTGCGGATCCCCGCAAGCACCGCGACGGTCAAGGTCCGCAGCCCCTGGGCGGTGGCGCTGCTGCCGTTCGTCACCCTCGGGATCTACCACCTGGTCTGGTGGTACCGGATCAACAAGGAGATGAAGGCCTACGGCGAGTCGCTGGGCTATGACCTCGGTCGCAATCCGACGAACTCGCTGCTGGCTCTCTTCCCCGGCGGGCTGATCGTCGTCCCCGCCCTGATCTCCTACTGGAGGGGGACGGTGCGGGTCCAGGGAACGGAGGCACTCGCCGACCGCGAGCCGATCAACGGCTGGCTCGTCCTGATTCTCTGGGCGCTGATCCAACCGGCGATGTGGGCCTACCTGCAGGTCTCGCTCAACAACGTCTGGGAGCAGGAGCTCAGGCAAGGCCGCTGAGGTAGGCCTCGACGTCGCGGGCGTCGGCCTCCAGCGCGCGCGCTGCAGTCTTCGTCACGTCCTCGAGCTGCTGCATCTCCACCTTGCCCTTCTCCAGGCGCCAGATGGCGACGGCGCGGCCCTTGACCAGGGCGAAGGGACGGAAAAGGCCGTTGTTGGTGACCAGGCCCTTGTGGGCGCCGATGACCTGGTCACGCGACTCCCAGCCGAGCAGCAGCGGGTCGAAGGCGCCAAGGAGGCGCGGCGGGGGCAGCGGCGCGGGGTCCTCGCGCCCGCGGAGGTCGACGAGGCCGTCGCCGAGGTCGACGATCCGGCGGGCGATCTGCCCCAGCCCGGCGCGGGCGTCGCCGAGCGAGATACCGGCCCAGCGGGCAAGATCGGCGTCGGTCGCCGGACCGTGGCCGACCAGGTAACGGCGGGCGAGCTCACCGAGCGCCGCGTCGCGGTCGATCCGCCGCGGTTTGCCCGAGGACGCCCCGCCCCCGGCCCGCGCCGCGCCGACGCGCGGCCGCTCGCAATCGACGATCTCGTCGATGCCCAGCCAGTCGTCCACCGCGACGAAGGCCTGCTCCTTGCCGACCATCGGCCCGCGCACGCAGACCCCGTGGAGGCTCGCGTAGAACAGCACGTGCACGAGCGCCTGCCCGGCGGTCGGCACGTCGGCGGAATCGAGCGCGTCGCGCAGCTCGGCGCGGGTGCACGGCCCGTCCGCCAGCGCGCGCCGCACCGTCTCGACGCCACGGTCGGCGGCGTCCCCCACCCCGGTCTGCTCGAGCCGCCGCCGACAGGAGGTCCAGAGCGGCGGCGTGGTCAGCGCGTGCAGCAGCGGGTAGTCCTCGCTGCGGATCAGGTGCAAGGTGCCGCGGTTGACCCAGGTGATGACCAGCTCGCGCCGGTCGAGCGCCCGATCGACGTCCGCCGCCGCCAGCCCCTCACTGCGCGCCCGCACCGCCAACCGCGCCCCCCGCGGATCCTGCCCCTGAATCGCCAACAACCGCTCCGCCACGGCCGCAGCGCTCCGCCCCGGCCTCGCCGCCAACCCTTGCGCGGTGAGCCGCGCGGCGTGAACTGCAGGCGCCGTCACCGGCCACCGAAGCCCCGACGGACCTCCTCAGCCCTTCCCCGAGATCCGGTCCCAGGCCTTCTGCCAGAAACTCGGCGCCGGCTCCCCCGCCACGTCGTCCGGCGAGATCTCGATCGACCCGGGGTTCTTCCCCGGCTTGGCGAGCTTCGCCGCCGCCGCCGCGTCGATCGTGAGAAGCACGCCGCGCTCATAGATCCCCTCGACCTCCGGCGCGTCGACGAACTTGTGACCACCGGGGCGATTCGGCGTGGTGTCGAAGATGATCCCGTCGAAGAGGTCGGCCTCGGGGGCGTCGAGAACCTCGACCACCGTCCCCAGCTTCACCTCGTCGCTGGAGTAGACCGGGATGCCGCGCTTGGCGACGAGATAGGAAACCTTCGAGCCGAGATCGTCCATGTTCGCGAGCCTAACGGAGCGCGCCCGCGACCTCACGCGCGGCACTACACTCGGGGCGGGTACACCCGAACGGGAGGGACGCATGGGAACGAACTTGGCCTCGATCGTCGGCGCGAGCGCCGCGCGGGACGCCGCCGCACCGGCGCTGCGGCTGGGCGGGCGGACGCTGACCTTCGGCGACCTGGACGACGGCAGCGCCCGGGTGGCGACGCTGCTGCGCGAGCACGGGCTGCGGCCCGGCGACCGGGTCGGCGTGATGCTGCCGAACGTGCTCGAGTTCCCGCTCGCCTACTACGGGGTGCTGCGGGCGGGCGGCATCGTCGTGCCGATGAACGTGCTGCTGAAACGGCGCGAGATCGCCTTCTACCTGGAGGACTCGGGGGCGAAGCTGATCCTCGCCTGGCACGGGTTCGCGGGCGAGGCGCGGGAGGGCGCCGCCGACGCGGGCGCCGAGCTGATCACGGTCGAGCCGGAGCAGTTCGCGGCGACGCTCGCGGCGCTGGAGCCGACCACCGAGACGGCCGCCGTCGACGACGAGGACACGGCGGTGATCCTCTACACCTCCGGCACCACCGGCAAACCGAAGGGCGCCGAGCTGAGCCACGTCAACCTGCTGCGCAACTGCGAGGTCAACGCGCGCACCAACACCACGGTCGGGCAGGGCGACGTCGTCCTCGGCGCGCTCCCGCTGTTCCATAGCTTCGGTCAGACGGTGAGCATGAACGCCTCGGTGCTGGTCGGCGCGACCCTCACCCTGGTGCCGAAATTCGATCCCGGCGAGGCCCTGGAGACGATGGCGCGCGACCACGTGACCCATTTCTACGGCGTGCCGACGATGTACGGGGCGCTGCTCCACCACCCCGACGCGGGGAGCTATGACCTCTCCTCGCTGCGGGTCTGCATGACCGGCGGGTCATCGATGCCGGTCGAGGTCCTGCGCGGGTTCGAGGACGCTTTCGGGACGATCGTGCTCGAGGGCTACGGGCTCTCGGAGACCTCGCCGGTGGCCTGCTGCAACCACCCGGGCCGCGAGCGCAAGGCGGGCTCGATCGGGACGCCGATCGAGGGGGTCGAGATGCAGGTCCTCGACGAGGACGGCGCCGCCGTGCCACAGGGCGAGGTCGGCGAGATCGTGATCCGCGGCCACAACGTGATGAAGGGCTACTGGGAGCGCCCGGAGGCGACCGCGGAGGCGATGCGCGGCGACTGGTTCCACAGCGGCGACCTGGGCCGCGTCGACGAGGACGGTTATTTCTACGTCGTCGACCGCAAGAAGGACATGATCATTCGCGGCGGCTACAACGTCTACCCGCGCGAGGTCGAGGAGCTGCTCTACGAGCATCCGGCGATCCGCGAAGCCGCCGTCGTCGCGGTCCCCCACCCGGAGTGGGGCGAGGAGGTCGGCGCCGCCGTCGTCCTCGAACCGGGCGCGGAGGTTGCACCGGAGGAGATCAGCGCCTGGGTCCGCGAGCGCATCGCCGCCTACAAGTACCCCCGCCTGGTCTGGTTCATGGACGCGCTGCCGAAGGGCCCGACCGGCAAGATCCTCAAGCGCGAGATCGACCTACCGGCACAGGTCAGGTGACGAACTCACCAGGTCGCTCGGCACTCCCGCTATGTATCCCTAAGCAACGCAGCCCGACGTAATCACTCTGGGCGGCGAAAACTGGCCGCCCGGCCAGTTTCGCGGTACTCTCGGGTTCCGCCTGAATCACGACACGAAACGGGGTTGAGATGAGCGTCGCCTCCCAGCGTTTGATGGACAACATCAGCTACGAAGACCTCTACAAGCGGTGGGAGCAAGGGAACTGGTCGGCGTACGACATCGACTTCTCCGCCGACGTCGCCGGCTGGGCCGGCCTCTCCGACATGCAGCGTGCCTCGGCGATGTGGATCTACTCGATGTTCTTCTACGGCGAGGACCGGGTGGCCGACACGCTGGCGCCCTACGTCACCGCCGCGCCGACCGAGGAGCAGTCCTACTTCCTCGCCACCCAGCAGGTCGACGAGGTCCGCCATTCGCTCTTCTTCCACCGCTTCTTCAAGGAGGTCATCGGGGTCGGCGGCGAGAGCATCGAAGAGACGCTGGCCGCCACCCTGCCGCAGCTCAACTGGGGTTATCGCGGCGTCTTCGACCGGCTCGACCGGATGGCGGAGGAACTGCGCAAGGACACCTCGCTGCCGAAGTACGCGCAGGCGATCACCCTCTACCACCTGATCGTCGAGGGCAGCCTCGCCCAGCCCGGCCAGCACTTCATCGAGGACTTCTTCGCCAAAGGAGGGGCGATGCCGGGCTTCAGCGCCGGGATGGCGAACGTCTCCCGCGACGAGCAGCGCCACATCGGCTTCGGCGTCAAAGTCCTCTCCGAACTGCTGGCGCCGGGCCATCCCGCCTCGGCGGAGTGCCGCGCCGCCGTGGTCGAGCTGCTGCGCGAGGTGCTCCCCTACTCCCCGGCCGTCTTCCGGCCGCCGAACCTCGACCGCGCCTACACCGAGTGCTACGGCTTCACGATGGAGGACATCTACGCCTTCGGCCTCAAGCTGGTGCGGCAGCGGTGGCGGACGATCGGCTTCCCGACCGAGGAGATGCCACCCGGCGTCTTCCCCTTCGACCCCGACGCGTCGGAGGAGGAGATCGCCGCCAACCAGGTGAAGATGATGCTCGGCGGCATCCTTGGCCCCGCCGACGGCAGCGTCACCCCGAGCACCGATCCGGAGCTGATGCGCCTCTGGTTCGACGTCACCGCTCGCGTCGCCGACCCCGCCGCCGCCAACGGCTCGCCGCTCGTCTACCAGTGGAAGTTCACCGACGCCGAGCCGTGGCACATCGTCGTCGACAACGGCTCGAGCCGCGCCGAGCCCGGCCTCGCCCCGAACCCGACGGTGACGATCGAGACGAGCTGGGCCGACTGGCTCGCCTCGACCAAACCCGACGCGAACCCCCTGAGGCTCCTGCTCGGCCGCCGCATCCGCCCCCACGGCACCCTGCGCGAGCTGGCCCGCATGCGCCGCGTGTTCAACTAGATGGTCCCCCGGGTTCCGGCGGTGGAGCCGGGCACCCGGGAAGGTGGGGCCCCTCAAGCTGTCACCCGGGGGCGAGCGACCCGGCCGTCTCGTCCACGGCCCTGGCTGGCTGTGGCCTTGGCCGAGACGGCCGGGTATGAAAGGCGTGGCGGAAGGCCCGCCGGAGCTTCGAAGGAGTGCCACGACTCCGTCACCGAGGTCCGACCTCGTGACGGAGACCGTGGGAACTCCACACCTCCTCCCGTGTTGTCCAACGGTCACGGACGCGCTGCATGAGTTGACCGTGCCAGGGCACGGTCAACTCATGCAGCGCTCACGGAGCCCCGCGTGGATCACCCGGCCCATGGCACGGGTGATCCACGCGGGGCGTTCCCGGGCCCTCGTCCCCGGCCCGCCCCCGACCCTGCGGATCCCGGCCTCTCCCACGCAAGACCTTCACGGGAGTCCGACCTTCCTCACGTCCCTGTGCCGCCTTCCCCGCGTATCCCTCACGCCCGGGGCGCGGTCGGGGTCGCGCCGTCCCATCTCGACGGCCCGTCCCTTCCGCGGTTCCTTATGGTCGCCAGGCGACCATAAGGAACCGCGGAGCGATCCCGGGGAGGGTGGGGCGGCACCGCGCCGCACCTCGGAGGCGGCGACCGCCCAAACCACGTCCGTCTTCCGTCACACCCATCGACATCTCGGACGGGTGGGGGCCCGACCGCTGCGCGCGTCAGTGGTGGATGGGCGGGCCGGCGGACGGACGGGGCGCGGGTGACGTCCCCAGGAAGCCTCGGCCCGTGGAGCAGGCGCCGGGCAAGGGCGCCGGGACCGGCGCGAGGTCAACCGTCTAGGAGATCGGCGGGCGCAGGGCGGCCCAGGGGCGCTCGGCCTCGATCTGGGCGGCGAGGGAGAGCAGGAGGGGCTCGCTCGCGGGGCGGCCGATGATCTGGATCGCCAGCGGCATGCCGTCGGCGCCGAGGCCGAAGGGGATCGACATCGCCGGGTTGCCGGTGTGGTTCCAGGGAACGCAGTAGGGGTAGAAGCGGCTCATGCCGAGCACCGTGTAGAGGGCGCCGCGGCCCTGCCAGCGGCGGACCGGCAGGGCGGTCCCGCCCATCACCGGCATCATCAGCACGTCGACGTCGGCGAAGATCGCGTTGATGCGGGCGATCTCGGCCGGGCGACCGGCCATCGCCTTCGCGTAGAGCGCGTCGGGGAGGAGGTTGCCGAGCCTGCCGAAACCGCGAGTGCGCCGTTCGAGGCGGTCAGGAAGGGGCACCTCCTCGACCGTCTCCGCGACCCCCTTGAGGTAGCGCGCGGTGATCGTGTCTCCGACCCGGCCCCAGTCGGGATCGCGCGGCGCGACGTCATGCCCGAGCGTGGCGAGGAAGGCGGCCGCGTCGGCGACCGTCTGCTTGACCTCGTCGGAGACGTTGGGCGGGGCGATGGCACGCGGCGCCAGGGTCGACCAGCCGATCCGCAGCTTTCCCGGCGAGTCCTTGACCGACTCGACGAAGGGCTTGGCGGGCGGGGGCGGCGCTTCATCCTCGGTCGAGCCGCCGGAGACGACGTCGAGCCAGAGCGCCGTGTCGAGGACCGAGCGGCTGAGGCAACCTTCCGACACCATCCCGCCCCAACCTTCCTTGCGGGGCGCCAGCGAGACGCGGCCGCGACTCGGCTTCAGACCGAAGAGGCCGTTGCAGGCGGCGGGGATGCGGATCGACCCGGCGCCGTCCCCGGCCGAGGCGATCGGCACCATGCCCGCAGCGACGGCCGAGCCCGAGCCGCCGCTGGAGCCGCCCGGCGTGCGCTGCGGGTTCCACGGGTTGCGGGTGACACCGTAGGTGGCGGACTCGGTGAAGCCACAGATCGCCAGCTCCGGCAGCAGGGTGAGACCGACGATGATCGCGCCCGCCTCGCGCAGCCGGCGGACCACCTCGGAGTCGGCCTTGGCGGGCTCGACGAAAGCGTCGGTGCCGTGACTGTTGACCTCGCCGGCGACGTCGATTTCGTCCTTGATCGCGATCGGCACGCCGAGCAGTGGCCGGTCGTCCCCGGCACGCCGCCGCGCCTCGGCCTGCTCGGCCTCCAGCATCGCTTTCTCGGCGAAGACCTTGCGGAACGCGTTCAGCTCCGGATCCAGCCGATCGATCCGTTCCAGCGACTGCCCGACCAACTCCGTCGGGCTGACCTCCCCGGCGCGCACCATCTCCGCCTGCCGGGCAAGCCCCGCGAACGCAATGTCATCTCCCCCCTGCCCCACGGCCGCGATCCTACCCGGCCATCACTGCCGAAGTCAGATCAGGTGTGCCAATAGTGCAAATTTTCGGGATGGGGAGCCAAGTACCCGCTACCGTCGCGGCATGGATGCGAACGAAGCAGCTCGGCAACTCCGAGAACTCGAGCCGGTGCCGGAGCCGCCGCCCGGGCCGACCTACGATCACATCGTCGGCAACCAGATTCGATGGACGATCCAGGTGCTCGGCTACGAACGCCACCGCCGGCGCAGACGCAGGCTTGAAAAGGCGATCAGGAAACGGGAGGGATCCAATGCCCCGCATCGAACGAGCAAAGCCTGAGTTCTGGGCCCGGCCCGGCTATGCGTCTCGGGGATCTTCTCGACCGCGGGCTTCGTGATCGTCTTGTTCGGGGTCGGCGATCAGTCGAGCGCCAAAATGGCCGCCGGCCGGCTCGGCGCGGTGCTCGGCTTCTGGCTGCGCTGAGCGGGGCTCAGTCGCTGACGAGCAGGTAACGGGCGCTGGCGGCGCCGGCGTTCAGGGCGGGGGTGATGTCGCGGCTCGGGTCGGAGAGGGACTGGAGGGCGAAGCCGTCGGCGACGGCGAGGAGGTAGGCGACGACGGCCTCGGCGTCGAAGCGGAGGGAGAGGATGCCCTCGTCCTCCTTGGCGCGAAAGACCTTGGCGACGTGGGAGCGGGTCGCCTCGAAGAGCTGGCCGACCTCATGCTGGATGTCGGGGTTGCGGCGGCCGGCGGAGAAGAGCTCGTAGAGGAGGAGGAAGTACCCCGGATCGTTGTCGATCATGTCGGTGAGGCTGGAGACGAGGACGTCGAGGACGGCGTCCGCGGTCTTCGCCTCGGCCAGCGTCTCGTCGAGGCGGGCGATGCGCAGTTCGGTATCGCGGCGCACCACCTCGACGAGGAGGCGCTCCTTGGTGCCGAAGTAGTAATGGAGGAGGCCGCGGCTGACCCCGGCCTCGCGGGCGACGTGCTCGAAGGTCGAGCCCGCCGCGCCGCGCCGGGCGACGCTGTCGCGCATCGCATCGACGATGCGTTGCGCCTTCTCACCGCTGAGCTGACGCTCTTTGGTCGCCGCCTCCACCGAGATTCTCGCCGCCTCCGCCTCGAACCTAGGAGCCGTTGATGCTGGTGGTGCTGGTGTACTCGAACTCCTCTTCGGCACCGAAGAGGGCATCGAGGACCGCCTTGCGGGCACCCTCGCTGACGATCAGGGCGACGACCCCGCCGACGATCGCGAGCAGGATCATCTTGCGCAGCGGATGCCGCTTCTTCTTCGGCTTCTGCAGTCGCTCACGCGCTTCCTGCAGCGCTTCGGCGGCCTGACGCAGTTCCTTCTGGACCTTCTTGTCGGAGGTGACGGCCTTCACCGTCCCCTTCCCGTTCCCGGTCGCGCGGCCGTAGGCCTTTTTGGCGGAGTGGAACGCGTCCTTGAGGTTCTCGCGCAGATCTTCGTCCTCGATCAGGCGCTGCACGTACGGGTTTTCACGCGCCGCCCCGTACAGGTCCCCGGCGCGGTCCGCGGTGTGGCTCGTCTTGGTCTTGGACATCCCTTCTCCCTCGCTGATCTGGGCAGTTTCGCCCAGGATATACCCGCGATTGGGGCGACGAGGGCACGGCGGACGATCGCACGCCCGCGATCACTCCGGCCCGACGCCGTCGAGGAGTACGCCGTTGGTGCGGAAATCGAGCTTTGCCCGGCGCAGCAGGCGCAGGCGCAGCGGCGCCAGCCCCGGCGGCCGGAAGCGATAGCGGCGGATGTAGAGCCGCCCGGTGTCTTCGCGCGCGACCTGCTGGAAGCCCGGCCCGAGCAGCCGTCGCGGCGGCGCCGGCGCCGCGCCGTCGGAGACGAAGTCGACTTCCTTGACCAGCCAGTCGTAGCCTTCCGTCGCCCGCACCTGGACCGCACCGGTCGAGAGGTAATAGCGGAGGGGCGCCTCGCCGAGCGTCCAGGTGACCGTCGCCCGCGGCCCGTGGGGATCGCCGATGCTGGCGGCGACGGCGCTCCAGTTCGGCCGCTGGAACTGTTCGTCGGCACTCGCCAGGATGCTGAAGCCGAGCGAGTAGGCGACCAGCAGCGCGCCGATCGCGGCACCGAGCCGACGCGAGACGGGCGAGCTGATGGCGATCCCGAGCACCGCCAGCAACGGCACCAGCGCCGGGATCAGGTTGCGGGCGAGGACGAAGTCCTTCGACGCCGCCACCAACGCCAGCGCCACCGGGATGCCGATCCCGGCGGCGACGAGGAGGAGTGGCCGACCGGCGGCCCGACGGTCCCGCCCCGCCCCGCGGCGCAGCAGCAACGCCAACGCCGCCAGGCTCAGCGCCAGCGGCACGAAGGCCAGCCAGGGGCGCTCGGGCCGGGCGATGATGTCGCCGGTCTCCCCGGTGACGAAGGTCGCCGCGGTTTCCGCCAGCCGATGGCCGAGGGAGAAGTTGCCGATCCAGTCGGCGTGGCCGAGCGACATCTGGTGGATCGCCACCGGCGCCACCGCGATCGCGAAGCCGCCGAGGACCGCCATCCCGACGAGGCTCGCCCGCAGCCCGCGCCGGCGCAGCAGCATCAGCGCCTCGGCGAGGATCGGGAAGGCGACGAAGTAGTGCGTGCAGATCGCGAGCCCCGACCAGACCCCCCACCAGACGAAGTCCCGCCGCTCCCCACGCCGTTCGGCCCGCAGCCAGTAGAGGGCCGAGAGCGCGCCGAAGAGCGTGACCAGCGCATAGGCACGCGCCTCCTGCGAGTACCAGAGCATCATCGGGTTGACCGCGACCAGCGCCGCCGCCCAGAGGCCGGCCCGCCGCCCGCGCAGCTCCACCCCGATCAGGTAGGCGACCGGGACGGTGAGCACCCCGGCCACCGCCGAGACCGAGCGCAGTCCGAACTCCCCCGTCCCGACCAGCTGCGTCCAGACCCAGGCGAGCGCGTAGTAGACCGGCGGCGTCGACTCGCTGAACCAGACCGCGTCCATCGCATGGCCGAAGCCGTCGCGCAGGACGCGGCTGGCGGTGACGATCTCGTCGTGGTGGTAGCTCTGCACGCCGAGCGTGGCGAAGCGGAGCACCGCCGCCAGCACGGTCAGCCCGGCGACGATCCAAAAGGCGCGGGAGCGCCCGCGTACCCACTCGACGGGAAAGCGACGACGGTCGGCCGAAGCCCTGCGCCCCGCCCGCGGGAGGCTCGCCGCCTCCATCAAGAAAGCGCTACGTCGATCGCTTTCGAGACCTCGTCGACGAAGACAAATTTGAGACCGCCGAGCTCTTTGTTCGGGATCTCCGCCGCGTCCCCCTCGTTGCGCTCGGGCACGAGCACCCGTTTGATCCCCGCCCGCTGCGCCGCCAACGACTTCTCCTTCAGCCCGCCGATCGGCAGCACCTTGCCGGTCAGCGTCACCTCGCCGGTCATCGCCACGTCATTACGGACCGGCCGCCCGCTGATCAGCGAGGACAGTGCGACCGTCATCGCCACCCCCGCCGAGGGCCCGTCCTTCGGCACCGCCCCGGCCGGCACGTGGATGTGGACGTCGTGGCTCGCGAACCAGTCCTCGGTCAGCTTCGGCGCGATCTGCTGCTGGTGGCCGCGCACGTAGGAGAGCGCCGCCTGCGCCGACTCTTTCATCACGTCGCCGAGCTGACCGGTGATCGTCAGGTGCCCAGAGCCGGGCATCCCGGTCGCCTCGATGAACAACACGTCGCCGCCGGCCGGCGTCCAGGCCAGGCCGGTGGCCACGCCGGGGTCTCTGGTGCGCCGCCGGGTTTCGGCGAAGACGCGCCGGCGGCCCAACATCTCGCGCGCTTTTTTGCCGGAGACGCGCACCTTCCCTTTCGCTTTGCCTTCGGCGACCTGGCGCGCGACTTTGCGGCAGATCGTGCCGATCAGCCGCTCCAGGTTGCGCACCCCGGCCTCGCGCGTGTACTCCTCGATGATCGCGGTGAGCGCCGCGTCGGCGAACTCGATCTGGGACGGTTTCAGCCCGTTCGCGGCGATCTGGCGGTCGACCAGGTAGCTGCGCGCGATGTGGCGCTTCTCGTCCAGCGTGTAGCCCGCCAGTTCGATCGTTTCCATCCGGTCGAGCAGCGGCCCCGGGATCGTGTCGAGCACGTTCGCGGTGGCGATGAAGACGACGTCGGAGAGGTCGAAGGCGAGGTCCAGGTAGTGATCGCGGAAGGTGTCGTTCTGGGCCGGGTCGAGCACCTCGAGCATCGCGCTCGCCGGGTCACCGCGGAAATCGGCGCCCATCTTGTCGAGCTCGTCGATCATGAAGACGGGGTTGCGCGAGCCGGCATCCCGCAGGGCGCGGATGATCGTCCCGGGCAGGGCGCCGATGTAGGTGCGGCGGTGACCGCGGATCTCCGCCTCGTCACGGACCCCACCCACCGAGATGCGCTCGAACTCGCGCCCCAGCGCCTTCGCGATCGAGCGCCCGAGGCTCGTCTTCCCCACTCCGGGCGGGCCGACGAAGCAGAGGATCGGCCCCGGCGACTCGGGGTTCAACTTGCGCACCGCCAGGTACTCGAGGATCCGTTCCTTGACGTCCTCGAGGTCGTAGTGGTCGGCGTTCAGGACCTTGCGCGCGTGGCGCATGTCGAGGTTGTCCTTCGTCTCGACGTCCCAGGGCAGCTCGATCAGCCACTCGAGGTAGGTCCGGATCACCCCGTGCTCGGCCGCTGCGCTCGGCAGTTTCGCCAGCCGCCCGAGCTCCCGATCGGCAGCTTTGCGGGCTTCCTCGGGCAGGTTTGCGGCCTCGATTTTCTCCTGCAGTTCCTTGACTTCGGCGGCGCCCTCGTCTTCTTCGCCGAGCTCCTCCTGGATCGCTTTCAGCTGCTGGCGGAGGAAGAACTCGCGCTGGCCTTTGTCGACTTCCGACTGGACCTGGGACTGGATCTGGGTGCCGAGCTGGACGACCTCGAGCTCACGGGCGAGGATCTGGGAGAGGTGGCGCAGGCGCTTGCCGACGTCGACTTCTTCGAGCAGCTCTTGTTTCTCGGCGGTGTCGACGCGGAGCGCCCCGGCGATCAGGTGGGCGAGCGCGCTCGGGTCGTCGATGTTGGCGACGGCGAGCTGCAGCTCCTCCGGCAGGTAGGGGATCTGCTCGACGATCTCCGAGAAGGTGCGCTGGACGTTGCGGGAGAGCGCCTCGAGCTCGGCGGTGCGCTCGATCTCGTCGGGCAGCTCGGTGATGCGGGCGATCAGGTAAGGACGGTCGGTGACGAAGTCGTCGAGGCGCACGCGCTGGGTCGCCTGGACGAGGATCCGCAGCGAGCCGTCCGGCACTTTCACCATCCGCTCGACCACGCCGACCACGCCGACGCCGTAGAGGTCGTTCGGGGTCGGCTCCTCCAGCTCGGCGTCGCGCGAGGCGACCATCACCAGCATCCGGTTGCCGCCGAGGACGTCGTCGACGAGTTTGATCGAGCGCGGCTGGCCTACCGCGAGCGGGGTGATCGTGTCCGGGAAGGCGACCGAGTCGCGCAACGGTAGGACCGGCAGCGCCTCCGGCAGGGCCGGCGGCCCGTCGCGCAGTGCGCCTTCGGCGTCGAGCGGTGCTTCGACGACCTCAAGGGTGGGAGAGCCCTCCATCACGTTCGCTCTATCGGAACCTGGTGCGTGGTTTCTTGCGGGTCGCGCAGCGGGAGCTCGATCGTCAGCAGGCCGTCTTCGTAGTTGGCGACGGAGCGGTTGCCGTCGACCTCGACCTGCAGCTCGACCACGCGGCGGAAGGGGCCCGAGGGGATCTCGATCTGCTGGTAGACGCGGCCCTCGGTCTCCTGCAGGGCGCGGCGGCCGAGGATCGCCAGTTGGCGGCCGGAGACCTCGATCGCGATCTCGGTGAGGTCGACGCCGGCGAGGTCAACTTTAACTACGGCTCGCTGCGGATCGTCGACGTAGTAGACGTCGACGTTCGGCGAGAAGCCGGAGGCCCGGCGGCTCACGTAACGGGTGCGGCTCCAGGGATCGCCCATCAGTTGGTCCATCTCCCGGCGCATCCGCGCGAAGTCGGCGAAAAGGTCGCGCTGCGGCATCTGGACGACACATTACCCACGTCGCGGGCGGGCATCAGCGTGACGTTGATTCCGGACTGGACGGTCAGGCCGAGACCGCGCGACCGGTCGAGGCCCAGCGCGGCGCCCGCATCAGGAGAACCGGCTGGCGGGGCGGCACGAGGCCCTCGGGACGGTTGGGCCGGAAGGTCGCGCAGGGCTCGCCCAGCTCCAGGGCGCACAAGAGATTCTTGTGGAAATAACAGTCCTCGCAGGACGGGGCTTTGGGCTTGCGCGGCATCGGCTCGGGCATGAAAGCAATCGCGCCGCGACGGCGTCGGACGTGAACCCGCAAATCGCAACATCTGCGTCACAGGGCTTTCACATAAGCCCCGCGTCTTGCGAAGCGAGGGGGAGCCGCCGCTAAGCTTTCCGTCCATGGAGGCACACGAGCGCACCGAGCGGTTGGCCGCATCGCCGCCCCTCTTCAAAAGCGAATTCCTCAACTTCTTCTCCCGCGTCCACCCCGCGATCCCGGCGATCATCTTCATCCCGGTGGTCATCGCCGCGGAGTGGATCGGGGCGACCAAAGGTTGGAACGTCTGGCAGTTGATCCTGATCTCGCTCGGCGGCCTCGCCTTCTGGACGCTGACCGAGTACTGGCTGCACCGCCTCGTCTTCCACTGGGAGCCCGACAACGCGTTCGGCCGGCGGATGCACTTCATCATCCACGGCATCCACCACGACCATCCCAACGACAAGCTGCGCCTGGTGATGCCGCCGTCGGTCTCGATCCCCCTCGCCGCCCTCTTCTTCCTCGGCTTCCTCGCCGTCCTCGGCGACGCTGCCTACCCGGCCTTCGGCGGCTTCATGTTCGGCTACCTCGTCTACGACTACACGCACTACTACGTGCACCACTTCGTGCCTAAGTCGAAGGCAGGCAAGAAGCTCCGCGAGGCCCACATGCGCCACCACTTCCAAGACCACCGCTACGGCTACGGCGTCTCCTCCCCGCTCTGGGACGTCGTCTTCCACACCCTGCCGAAAAAGCGCAGCCAGTAGCCAACCGATTCCGGGGCTCCGGGGCCGGGGACGGATGGGACCGGGAGGGATGGGACCGGGGAAGCCGGCGCCCGGGGAAGGGACGAGACCCCCTGAAGCCGGCGCCGGCGGGGAACGGCCCCGGCCCACTCAAGCTGTCGCCCGTGGGAGAAAGGGATGCGGCCTGGTGAAGCCGGCGCGCGGGGAAGGGATGCGGCGGCCCCTGGAGCTGTCGCCCGGGGGGAAGGGCCCCGGCCCCCTCGAGCTGTCGCCCACCGCGGAAAGGGGCGAGACCCCTCAAGCTGCCGCCCACTGCGAAGAGGGACGCGGCCGGGAAGCACGGAAGGCCCCTGCGGGAGGTGCGGGCGAGCGAGGCGGATCCCTCACGCGATGGACACGGGGCTCCCACGGATCCCCCCGATCCCGGCCCCGGGGGCCGGAGGGTGCGACCGATCCGTCACGGGACCGTCACCGAAGGGGGACCCCGTCACGAAGACGTCGGGAACGTCACCCTTCCCTCCCACCCTTCGCCATTACTCAAGGATCTCCGTGTTTAGTTTCGGTTGCTCAGCAACCAAAACTCGACGCGCGTCCCACGGATCCCCCGATCCCGATCCCGATCCCGGCCCCGGGGGCCGGAGGGTGCGACC
>JAFDWO010000112.1 GCA_018268415.1 Actinomycetota bacterium
AACTCGACGCGCGTCCCACGGACCCCCCGATCCCGGCCTCCGGGGGCCGGAAGGTGTGATGGGACCGTCACGGAGGAGGGATCTGGTCACGGAGACGTCGGGAAGGTCGCGAGTGTGACGGGACCCTCACCGGACCGGGACCCCGTGACGGAGACGTAGGGAACCCCACACCTCCTCCCGTGTTGTCCAACCGTCACGGACGCGCTGCGTGGGTTTTCCACCGTATAGGGGGGTCAAAGCACGCAGCGCGTTCCCGGGCCCCCTTCTCCGACCCGGAAAGGGACCGAAGGTTGCGGAGAGGGTGACGTTCCCGGCATCCTCGTGACCGATCCGGGCGGGGTGCGGCCCCTCCCGCACGGACCCGTCACGGAGGTCCGACCTCGTGCCGTCCCTGTCCCGCCTTTTTCACGACCCCCTCCCGTCCCCGTGCCCGCCTTCCCCACGACCCCCTCCCGTCCCGGGCGCCTCATGGCGCTCACAGCCTGCCAGGAGCGCCATGAGGCGCCCGGGACCATCTCGGACGGGTGTGGGGGCGGGGTCGCGCGCCATCTCGGATGGCCGGAGCGGCCGGGGTCGCGGCGCCACGCGCCGCCGCGGCGCAGCTCGGACGACCGCGGGGGCCGGGGTCGCGCGGCAACTCGGACGGGTGGAGTGGTCGGCCGCCGCGCCGCAGCTCGGACGGCCGCTCCTAAACCTCCTGGCGCTCGATCGTGATGTCGAGCTGGTCCTCGAGGGTGCGGGTATCGAGGTACTCGCGCCACTCGGAGACCTTGCCGTCGCGCACCTCCAGCACCCCGGCGATCGGGAGGGCCGCCCAATCGCCACCCTCGCCTCGCGCCCGGACCCAGTCGATCCGCTCGGTGAAGACGACGCCGTCGTCGTTGGACCCGATCCGCAGCGTTTCGATCCGCACCTCGCGGGTCTCGAAGAGGAGCTCGAGGTAGCCGCGGATCTCGGCGTGGCCCCGTCGGACGGGCAGTGGCATCCCCGGGTTGGCGGCGTTGGTGAAGTTCCCCTCCTCGGCGAAGTAGGAGAGCACGCGGTCGACGTCGCTCGACTCCCAACTGTCGAAGAACTCGAGCACGATGCGCTCGTTCTCGTTGCTTCCAACCGCCTTCATCCCTTACCTCCTATGTCCGTTTTGGAACCCGCCGCGACCGTATCGCCGCCGCCCTCGCCCATCACTGCCCGCAGGACGCCCGCCAGGTCGAGACCGTGCTGCCGCTCGATGAAGTCCTGCGAGCCGCATTCGTTGAAGCGCTCGTGGATCCCGAGGCGCTCCAGCGGGACCTGCACCCCGGCGTCGTAGAGCGCCTCGACCACAAGCGTCGCCAGGCCACCGGAGCGCTGGTGGTTCTCGAGCACGACGAGGCGCTCGACCCCGGCGGCGAACTCGCAGACCGCCTCGCGGTCGAAGGGCTTGACCGTCGCCACGTGGAGGACGCCGCACGCGATGCCGTCGGCGGCGGCGCGGGCGGCGACGTCGAGTGCCCGCGCCGTCGGGAAGCCGCAGCTGACGATGCCGACGTCCGACCCGGCGGCGAGCACCTTGGCGCGCCCCAGCTCGAAGCGATGGACATCGGGATCGAGCGTCACCGGCACCTTGCCGCGCAGGTTGCGGACGTAGACCGTCCCCTCGACGTCGGCGATCGCCCGGATCACCTGGGACAGCTCGGTGGCATCACAGGGGTCGATCACGGTCAGATCAGGGATCAGCCTCGTGATCGAGAGGTCGTCGGTCGCCTGGTGGGTGGCCCCGTAGGGGTTCACCAGCCCCGGCATCCCGGCGATGATCTTCACGTTCGCCCGGCCGTGGGCGCACCCGATCGTGATGAAGTCCAGGGCGCGGCGGGTGACGAACGCGGCGTAGGTGGTGCAGTACGCGATCTTGCCGGTGCTCGCCAGACCCGCGGCGATCGAGATCAGATCCTGCTCGGCCATCCCGACGTTGAAATAGCGGTCGGGGAAGGCCCGCGCGAAGGGAAGGATGTCCGAGTAGCGACCCATGTCGGCGGTCAGGCCGACGATCTCGGGCCGCTCGGCCGCGAGCTCCGCCAGCGTCTCGCCGAACGGTGCCACCACGAAGGGTCCTTTGACGTCGAGGACCTCGCCCATGGTCCCGGCGCGCTGTCGTCCGTCAAGCATGCGTCTCCTCCAACTCTGCCTTGAGTGCGTCCCACTCGTCGTCGCCGACGCGCACGAAGTGCGCGCGCTCGCGTGCCTCGATGGTCGGCACGCCCTTGCCGGGGCTGGTGCGCAGGACGATCGCCTTCGGTCGGCCGTCCCGCGAGCGCAGCCGGTCGAAGGCGGTGACGATCGCGGTCAGGTCGTTCCCGTCCACCTCCTCGACGTCCCACCCGAAGCTGCGCCACTTGTCGGCCACCGGCTCCAGGTCGAGCACCATCGGTCCGTCGGCCTGGATGCCGTTGCAGTCGACCAGCGCGATCAGGTTGTCGAGCCGGAAGCTTGATGCCGCCATCGCGGCCTCCCAGGTCGACCCCTCCTGGAGCTCACCGTCCGACACCTCGAGGATCACCCGCGCGTCGCGCCCGTCGAGCCGCAGCCCCAGCGCCATGCCGACGGCCTGACCGGCGCCGTGGCCGAGCGACCCGCCCGTGACCTCGACGCCCTCGAGCTCCTCGAACGTGCTCAGCGGCAGCCGGCTCCCGTTGAGACCGAAGCTGTCCAGCTCCTCCGCCGACAGAACCTCGGAGAGCGTTAGCGCCGCGTACAGCGCGATCGAATAATGCCCGGTGGAAAGCACGAACCGGTCGCGATCCGGCCAGGCAGGGTTGCCCGGGTCGTGGCGCAGCTCGCGGAAGTACACCACCGCGAGGGCGTCGGCGATGCCGAGCCCCTGGGCGATGTAGCCCTCGCCCTTTCCCGCCGCCATCCGCATCATCAGCCGCCGCAGCTCGAGGGCCCGGCCGCGCAACGCCTCGACCGTGATGTCGGTGGCCGGCCCGCGGTCGTGCGCGGTGGCGCTGGTGTGCTCGCGCGTCGCCACGGCTAGTGGAGGGTCTCGCCGTCGAGGTGCCAGCCGATCGCCCGGTCGCTCTGGAAGTTGAGCGCGTCGCCGCCGTCTTCCGGGAACATGACGCCACCGTCGAAGCTCGTGATCCGGTCCGCGTTGCGCTGGTAATCCTCGGGGGTGGCGTGCTTGTCGGCCCAGCCCCAGCCGACGCCGAACGCGATCCGGGCGGCGAAGCCCCCGCCGACGTTGAAGGTCATCCCGGTCGCCGCGGTCGACTCGTGCAGCAGCCAGAGCGACGCTTTGGCGACGTGCTCGGGCTGATAATGCTCGGCGACGAAGTCGGAGAGGCCGGGGACCGAGAGGCCGAACCGCGAGGCGGCGAACGGCATGATCGCGTTGACGCGGATGCCGTGAGCCTCGCCGTCCATCGCCAGAGCCCTGGCGACGCCGACGATCGCCGCCTTGGAGCTGACGTAGGCCGACAGGTGGCGCACCCCGAAGCTGGCCTGCGACGAGGTAAGGAGGACGCGACCCTGCGTCTTCGCCAGGTGGGGCCAGGCGGCGTCGGCGAGTCGGACGGAGCCCTTGTAGCTGACGTCGGCGGAGATGTCGAAGTCCTCCATCGTCAGCTCGCCGAACGGACCCATGCGGACGATCCCGGCGTTCGCGATCACGATGTCGACCCGCCCCCAGGCATCGACGGCCGCCTGGATCATCTCGGGCGCCTCGGTGAGCGTGTCGTGGTTGTCGACGAGCGCCGTCCCGCCCGCCGCCTCGATTTCCTCGACGACCGCGGTGGCCGAGGTGGCCGGCGCGGGCGGGGCGTCGACGGTCGCGACCTTGGCGCCCTCCTCGCCCTCGGCAAGGGCCGGCGCCCAGCTGGCGGACGGGCCGGCGCTGGCGTCGCTGCCGTCCGGCGCCACCTCGAGGTCGTTGACGAGCACCCGCGCGCCGCGGGAGGCCAGGAGCCTGGCGTGGGCACCGCCGATTCCGCCGCCACCGCCGGTGACCACCGCCACCTGCCCGTCGAATCGCATCTGCTCGCTGTCGCTCATCTTCACTCCTAGCCCTCGGTCGTCGTTCAATCGCGGGCGAATTAGTAGTCACCCCCGGCGCCGACCAAAAGCGACCGCCGAGCCGGCCCTTGGCACGATTTCCAACGGCGTCGATCCGCCCGGACCTTTGGATCTACGAACAAGCCGTCCCGCCATCGGTGCTTGGCGAAAGCGACCCCCATCGCGCACCCTCCGAGCGAGACAAGCCTTGTAGGTCAATTTCAGGAGGGCAGGTTCGAAAATGAAGGTCGGGGTCACCGTAGCGTCGTTTCAAACCACTGACTGGCCGCGGATCAAAGCGGAGGACTGGAGCGCGCCGATCAAGGTGCCGGACTCCCAGGTGCTGGCGGAGACGCGGGAGCTCGGGCGGATGATCGAGCCCCTCGGCTACGACTCGATCTGGGCCACCGAGCACTTCGGGTCGCCGTACGGGATGTGGCCGGACGCGACCCAGACGCTCTCCTACTGGGCCGGACAGACCGAACGGGTCGACGTCGGCTCGTGCGTCATCGTCCTGCCCTGGCACCAGCCGCTCACCCTCGCCCACCGGATCGCGATGCTGGACAACATGCTCGAGGGTCGCCGCTTCCGGATGGGCGTCGGCCGCGGCGTCGCCCGCTGCGAGTACGAGGCCCTGGACGTGCCGCGCGCCGAGGCCCGCGAGCGGTTCAAAGAGGTGTGGGACATCGTCAAGCTCTCCCTCACCAACGAGCGGGTCTCCTACGACGGCAAGCACTTCAAGGTGCCCGAGACCTCGGTCCGGCCCCGCCCGCTGCACGACGACATGGTCGACTTCGCGGCCTGCGCGTCGACCACGCAGACGTCGATGGAGATGGCGGCCCACGAGGGCTTCAGCCAGCTGTTCGTGACCGGCGCGCCGCTCAACGAGATGTCGAAGGTGATCGACGAGTACAACGCGATCCGCGCCGGCGAGGGCCTGCAGCCCGACCAGCCGACGATCCTCCTCTGGATGTACTGCGCCAAGACCGCGGAGGAGGCGGAACGAGCCCTCCCCTGGTTCACCACCTACGGCGACGAGGTCGCCACCCACTACGAGTTCAACAAGCCCGGTGCCTTCGACGGCGTCAAGGGCTACGAGGCCTACGCCGAGATGCAGGCGAAAGTCGTCGAAGACGAGGAAAAGAACGGCGCCGCCCGCCAGGGCACCTCGCTGGTGCGCTTCGACACCCAGCCGATCGGCACGCCGGAGACGATCATCGAGCGCCTCCGCATCCTCCAGCGCGAGACCGGCGCCAAGGAGATCGCGCTGCTCCCGCAGTTCGGCGGCATGACCCTGAGCGAGGCGAAGGCGAGCCTGAAGCTCTTCGCCGAGGAGGTCCTGCCGGTGATCACGGCCGACCCCGCGCCGGCGCGCGAGGCGCCGGTGCCGATCGCCGCCAAGTAGTCCCCGGCGACCGGGCCGGCGGCCGCCAGATCGCGACCGTCACGCGTGCGAGTCGAGCGAGACCTCGAGTGCGCCACGCGGGACGGTTGCGTTCTGCGCGCCGACCGCTATCGCCCGGAGGGCGACCGGGAGCTGCCGACGCTCCTGCTGCGGACCCCCTACGACAGGCGCCGCGGCCACTACTCGGTATACGCCCACCCGGCCTGGTACGCGCGCCAGGGCTTCAACGTCGTCGTCCAGGACGTGCGCGGGCGGTTCGCCTCCGACGGCGAGTTCGCCCCGTTCCTCCAGGAGGGGCCCGACGGCTACGACGCCGTCGAGTGGGCGGCGCGGCTCCCGGGGGCGAGCGGGGCCGTCGCCATGTACGGGCAGTCCTACACCGGCTACGCGCAACTGGCGGCCGCGGCGGAACGGCCCCCGCACCTGGTTGCGATCGCGCCGGCGGTGACCTCGCCCGATCCCTACCGCTGGCTCTACGAGGGCGGGGCGTTGCGACTCGCGTTCGCCGCCACCTGGGCGGCGGTGCTCGGGGTGGGCGAGGCGACCCGTCGCGGTGACGCCGCGGCGGCGGCCGCCCTGGCGGCGGCATTGGCGGCTCCGGAGGCGTGGCTGCGGCCGGGCCGCCCGGCCGAACTCGAGCCCGTCGCCCGGGCCGTGCCGTGGTACCGCGACTGGGTCACGCGGCAGGACCCCGCCGACCCCTACTGGGAGGCGCGCGACCTCACCGCCCGGCTGGCCTCGATCGAGGTCCCGGTCCTCCTGGTCGGGGGCTGGTACGACATCTTCCTGGACGGGACGCTCGCCGCCTTCGAGGTGCTCCGGCAACGCGACCCGGTCGGCGCCCCGACCGAGCTGTTGCTCGGCCCGTGGGCCCACGCGCCGTGGGGCGACGTCGTCGGCGACGTCGACGTCGGCCCGGCGACCGGGCCGCGGAGCGTGTCCGTGGACCGCGAGCAGGTCGACTTCCTCCGTCGGGCCGCAGGAACGGCCCCAGCGGACGCGGACGCACCGCCGGTCCGCTACTGCGTGATGTTCGACCGCCAAAGCCGGCGCACGAGCGCGAACTGGCCGCCCGCCGCAGCCGCGGCCCGCCTGCACCTGCGCAGCGACGGCCTCGCCAACACGGCCACCGGCGACGGTCGCCTCAGCCTCACTCCCCCCGGCCCGGAGCCTCCCGACGTCTACGCCTACGACCCGCTGATGCCGGTACGCACGATCGGTGGCCACGCCGCCGCCCACCCCGACCTCGCCCCCCTCGGGGCAGCTGACCAACGGCCGCGCCAACAGTCGCCGGAGGTGCTCGTCTACACGGGCGACCCGGTCGCCGACCGGGTGGTCATCGCCGGAGAGGTCGAGCTCGAGCTGTTCCTCGCCTCGACCGGCACGAGCGCCGACGTCGCCGCCCGGCTCTCGGTGGTCCGGACGAGCGGCGAGGCCATCAACGTCGCCGACGGCATCGCCAGGGTGCGCACCGGGCTGTCCGGCACGGCCGCGCGCGACCAACCGCTCCGGGTCCTGGTCTCCCTGCGGGCGTCGGCATTCGCGCTCGCGCCGGGAGAGCGCCTCCGCCTCGACCTGACCGGCGGCGCGTTCCCACACTTCGATTCCAACCCGCAGGCGAGTGCCGGCGACACGGGATCCGCGGCTCCGCCGACGCCGCACACGCACCTCGTCTTCCACACCGAAGCTGCCCCCTCGGCACTCACCGTCGCGGTGCTCGAGGGCACCGTGCCGACGGGCCGAGATACTGCCCACAACAGGCTATAAACTCATCGCGGCATCCCGCCAACGTTCCGCATGCCCAAGGCCACGTCCAAAGCCCAGTCGAAGTCGTCCCGCAGAGCCGCCGGCAAGGGTGACGCCGAGCCACGCCGGGCGCCCGGTCGGCCGCGCGATCCGAGCTATGACGCGCGCATCCTGCACGAGGTGCTGCAGGAGATCGCCTCGAACGGCTTTCGCCGCTTCAGCGTGCAGCGGGTCGCCGACCGGGCGGGCGTCGCCAAGGCGACGGTGCGCCTGCGCTGGCCGAAGCGGAACGACCTCATCCTGGCCGGGCTCGGCACCACGAGTGCCTCGGTCAGCCGACCGCGGACCGGGAGCCTGCGGGGCGACCTGGCCGCCGTCGTCCACCAGTACGCCGAGGTGTATCGCAACGAGGAGCTGATGCGGCTCTACGCCCACCTGCAGGCGGAGCAGAACGACGATCCGGTCTTCTTCGAGCAGTTCCAGGCCTCGGTCGCCCGTCCCGCCAACGAGATCGTCCTCGAAGTGATCGCGGACGCCCAGCAGCGTGGCGACGCGCGGGCCGACGCCGATCCGCTCGCGGCGGCCCGTTGCCTGGTCGGATCCCTCTACCTGCAGAGCATCGCCGAGCGCACGAATATCTCGGCCGAGTTCGAGGCGCAGGTCGTCGACCTGATGTACCTGGCCCTCGCCGCCGAGCCCTGAGCGCGAGGGCTCAGATGATTGATTCCGCGGACGGCGTGGTCGACCCTTGGTCCGGCTACCGGACGTTAGCCTGAAAGGAAGGCCCGGAAGCGCGCTGCGTGCCTTTTCCACCGTATAGGGGGGCAAAAGCACGCAGGGCGTCCGTGAGCGTTGGACGAGGTCTCGGATCGGTGAGGGATCCATGACGCTCCCGTGGATCTCCCTTGAGCCTTCCTCCGCCCCTTTCATACCCGGCCGTCTCGGCCACAGCCGGCCCGGGCCGTGGACGAGACGGCCGCATCCCCTTCCCCTCCGTGGAATCAATCACCTCAGGCGGCCGTCCAGCCGCCGTCCACGGCGATCGTCTGGCCGGTGACGTAAGCGGAGGCGTCGGACAGGAGGAAGGCGACGGCCCCGGCGAGGTCCTCCGGCTGCCCGAGCCGACCCATCGGGATCCGCGACCGGACCCAGGCGGCGCGCTCGACGTCCTCGAACAGCGACGCCGTCAGCTGGGTCTCGTAGTACCCGGGGGCGATCGCGTTGACGCGCGTCCCGGCGGCGGCCCACTCGACCGCCAGCGTCCTGACCACCCCCAGCAGGCCGCTCTTGCTCGCCGCGTAGGGCGCGATGCCGGCGATCCCGAGGGTCGAGGTCAACGAACCCACGAACACGTGCGAGCCGGTGACGCCGGCGGCCTCCTGGTGGCGACGGAGCGCGGTGCTGAGGAAGAAGGGGACCTCGAGGTCGAGCGCGACCACGCGGCGCCAGTCGGCCGGTGAGACGTCGACGGCCGGCGCGCGATGCTGTACCCCGGCGGCGTGGACGACCCCCCAGAGCGGACCCGCCGCCCGCGTCGCCGCGGCGACGAGCCCGGCGGCCGAATCGAGCTCCGACAGGTCCCACTCGAGCGCCTCGACGCTGCCCGCCGGCGCGGCCGCGGCGGTCTCCTCGAGCTCTGTCCGCGTCCGGCCCACGGCGATCACGCGGCCGCCCGCCGCCGTGACCCCCAGCGCCATCCCCCGCCCGAGACCCCGCCCCGCCCCGGTGACCAGAACCGTCTTGCCCCGCAGGTCACAACCGGTCGCGGCCGCGGTCAGGCCGGGACCCGACTCACTCCGCGGCGGCATCGACGTAGGCCTCGCGGAGCTCCCGCTTGAGGATCTTCCCACTCGGGTTCTTCGGCAGCGACCCGGTGACGAACACGCGCTTCGGGACCTTGTACCCCGCGAGTCGGTCGTGGGCATGCTCGCGGACCGACGCGGGGGTGACCCCACCCTCCTCCTTCGGCACGACCGCGGCGCAGACGATCTCGATCCAGCGCGGGTCGGGCAGGCCGAAGACCGCGACCTCGGCCACCTCCGGCATCGTGTGGATCGCCTCCTCGACCTCGCGACTCGCCACGTTCTCGCCGCCCGTCTTGATCATGTCCTTCTTGCGGTCGACGACGGTCAGATAGCCGCCCTCGTCCATCACGCCGAGGTCACCGGAGTGGAACCAGCCGTCCCGGAAGGCTTCGGCGGTGCGCTCGGGATCGCGGTAATAGCCGATCATCGCCTGCGGCGAGCGGTGCACGATCTCGCCGACGGTCCCGGGCGGCACCGGCTCGTCGTCGTCGTCGACGAGCCGGGTCTCCACGTTCAGCCCGGCTCGCCCGGCGGCGCCGGCGTGGCCGAGCTGGTCCTCGGGCTGGAGGACGGTCGCCAGCGGCGCCAGCTCGGTCTGGCCGTAGAAGTTCCACAGCCGCACCTGGGGCAGGCGCGCCTGGAGCTCTTCGAGCACGTCGACCGGCATCGGCGACGCGCCGTAGTAGCCCTTCCGCAGGGAGGAGAGATCGGTCTCGTCGAACCTGGGACTGCGCAACAACGAGATCCAGACCGTGGGCGGGCAGAAGACCTTGGTCGCCCGCTCCCGCTCGATCGTCTCGAGCAGGAGGTCCGGATCCGGCCGGGGCAGGATCACGCTGGTGGCGCCGAGGTACACGTCGGGGCCGAAGAAGCAGTCGAGCGCGGCGCAGTGGTACATCGGCAGCGAGTGGACCTCGACGTCGTCGTGCTCCATCTTGCCGTCGACGATGCAGGTCATGTACTGGGCGATCAGGCTGCGGCTCGAGAGCATCGCCCCCTTCGGCCGCGACTCGGTCCCGCTCGTGTACATGATCCGCAGCGGATCGTCGTCGGCGACCCGCACCGCGGGCGGCGTCGCGGCCTCGTCCTTCACCCAGTCGGCGACGGCCTCCCAGCCCGGGGCGGGGTCCTCGCCCGCGAGGGCGATCCAACCGCGGAGCGAGAGGTCGGCGCCGGCCGTCCGCGCCGCCTCGTCGATCACCGGGTGGAGGGAGTCCTCGACGAAGGCGCCGGTCGCGCCCGAGTGCTCGAGGATGTAGGCGACCTCGGCGGCCGTGAGCATGAAGTTGATCGGCACCATCACGACGCCGAGCCGCGCGAGCGCGAACGAGACGACGGCAAACTCCCACCCGTTGTGGGACAGCACGGCGACGCGGTCGCCCTTCAGGATGCCGCGCGCGGCGACGGCGCCCGCGACCCGCTCGACGGCGGCGTGGAACTCGGCGAACGTCCAGCGGACGTCGCCCGCGACGACCGCGAGCTTGTCAGGATGGCGCAGCGCCGAGCGCCGCAGCAGGTCGGCGAGGGCGAACGAACGGGCCGCGGCGACGGGGTCGACCGCGCTCATCCTAGTCCGGCCCCGTGGAGCGGAGTGAAGTGCGCGACGATCGCGTTGCCGTCATAGAAGGACCTGAGGATCTCACGGAACTCGGCGAAATCCTCCTGCTTCATCGCCTCCCGGTGCGCCTCCACCGACTCCCACTCGACCAACAGCACGTAGGTCGAGGGGCTCTCCACACCGCGACCGAGCACGACCTTGCCGCTGCCCCGGGCGCCCTCGAGGATCTCGCGGCCGCGCACCATCGCCCGCTCGAACTCCTCCTCGCGGCCGGTGATGACGGGTAGTTGGGCGCTCTCGATGACCATGGAGAACAGGCTGCCGGCGACCCGGCCCCCGCCTCAATCTCGAAGTGGGCGCGCGACTGTGCACCCGTCCAACGCCGGCCGGTCAATCGGCAGCGACGTCGAGCACCGCCTTGCCCGCGACCCGCCGGCCGCACAGCGCCTCGATCGCCTCCGCGAACCGGTCCCACCCACCCCGCCACCCGACCTGGGGCCGCAGCCGCCCGGCGGCCAGCAACGCGGCGAGATAGCGGGTGTCCTCGCCCATCGCGGCGCCGGCCATGAACGTCTCCAGCACGCGGTGGGGGTCGGAGACGGTGGCGAGCGGCTCGAAGGTGGTCGGTTCGCCCGACGCACAACCGATCGACTGCAGCGACCCGCCGTCGGCGAGGACGGCGAAGGCGTCGGCCAGCACCTGGCCCCCGACCGTCTCCAGGACGCCGTGCACCGGGCCGGCGATCCGCTTGATCCCGACCACGACCTCGGCGGCCCCGAGATCGGCCAGCCCCTCCCCCCGCGCCTCGCTGCCGACCGCGGCGATCACCTCCGCGCCGCCCATCGTCGCCAGCTGCACCGCATAACGGCCGACGCCGCCCGAAGCGCCGGTGATCAGCACCCGCCGGCCGACGATCGGCCCCAGCCGCCGCACCGCCCGCAGGGCGCTCACTCCCGCTGCCGGCAGGGTGCTCGCGGCCCCCAGCTCGACGCCCGCGGGGACGACCGCCAGCTCGCGGACCGGAACCGCCCGTCGCGTCGCCCAGGCGCCGTCGAGCCCGAACGTGGCGACGCGGGCGCCGCGCGGCGGACCGGACCCGTCGCGCGCCTCGACCTCGACGATGCCCGCGGCCTCGTAACCCGGCACCGCGCCCGGCTCGAACAGGCCGGCCTTGACGCTGTTCACGTCACCGAAGTTCAGCGATACCGCCCGCACGGCCACGAGCGCCTCGTCGGGCGCCGGAACCGGGTCTTCCACCTCGGCCGGGCGAAGGCCCGCGGGCGCACTGATGTCGACGACGAGCGCTTGCATCGTTAGCTCGCCGGCGATGATCGGCACTGCCGCCGCCGCGCGTCAAGACGACGGCGAGGCCCGGTCCCGCGGCCGTTGGAAAGAAGGCCAAAGGCGGGCGCGACCAATTGCTTCCTGGCCAACCGGCCAAACCTATAGTGGCCCACGCCGCGCCGGGAAAGTGGTCCCGTCGCGCCGGGAAGGAGAGCAATGAGCTACGTCCAGATCCGCGACATCTCGAAACGCTTCGGGCCCGTGGTCGCGCTCGACCGGGTCTCGATCGACGTCCGACGCGGCGGGATCCATGCCCTGGCCGGGGGCAACGGTTCGGGCAAGTCGACCCTGATCAAGATTCTCGGCGGCGTCTACCGGGGCGACCAGGGCACGATCACCGTCGGCGCGCACAGCTACGACGCCGCCGACGCCACGCCGCGCCACGCCCGTGACGCGGGGCTGCGCTTCGTGCACCAGAACGCGGGTGTGTTCCCGGACATGAGCGTGGCCGAGAACCTGATCGCCGGCCGCGGCTACCCGACCGGTCCGCTCTCGACGATCAGGTGGCGCCGCCTTCGCCGTTATGCGGCCGAGGTGCTGGAGCGCTATGAGATCCCCGCCAGGCCGGAGGAGCAGCTGCTCGGTCTCCGGCCCGCGGCGCGGATGCAGGTCGCGATCGCCCGTTGTCTCGAGGAGGGGCGCACCGCGCTCGCCGACGCGGGCGGCCCCGCCGAGCGCGTCCTCGTCCTCGACGAGCCGACCGCCTCGCTGCCCGCCCACGAGGCGACCGAGCTCGGCAACGCCCTCGAGCGCTTCGCCGCCGCCGGGGAGACGATCATCTTCATCAGCCACCGCCTCGACGAGATCTTCGGGTTGGCCGACACCGTCTCGGTCATCCGCGACGGCAAGATGATCGGCACCCGCTCGATCGCCGACCTCGACGAGGACGGTCTGATCGAGATGATGCTCGGCCGCTCGCTGGACCGGGTCTTCCCCGATCACGTCGAGGAGGCCGCCGCCGAGGTGGTCCTGCGCGCCCACGAGGTCGGCGCGGGACCGCTGGGGAACGTGAACCTCGAGCTGCGCCGGGGAGAGATCGTCGGGGTGGTCGGGCTGCTGGGGTCGGGACGCAGCGAGCTGCTGCTCTCGATCTTCGGCGCGATCCCGCGCGCGGGCCTGGTCGAGCTCGACGGCATCCCACTCCCGGCCCTCGAAACCGTCGCGGCGATGGAGGCGGGCGTCGCCCTGGTGCCCGAGGACCGCCTCGGCGAGGCGGCCTTCCTCGACCAGACCATCACCGAGAACCTCAGCGTCGCGCGCATGTCGCGGTACTTCCGGGGCGGCTTCTGGCGGGGTGGGGTGGCCGAGCGCGAGGCGGCCGAGGCCTGCCGGCAGTTCGGCGTCAAGGCCGCGAGCACCAGGTCGCTGCTGAGCACCCTCTCCGGCGGCAACCAGCAGAAGGTGATGCTCGCCCGCTGGATGCAGCGCGATCCGAAGGTGCTGCTGCTGGACGAGCCGACCCAGGGCGTCGACGTCACCTCGCGGGCGGAGATCTACCGGATCATCCGCGATGCGGCTGACGCGGGCACCGGCGTGCTGGTGGCCTCCTCCGACTTCGAGGAGGTGGCCAACCTCTGTGATCGCGTGGTCGTGATCCGCGACGGCACGATCGCCGACGGCGCGGCCCAGCCGCTGTCCGCCGAGCAACTGACCCAGATGGCCTACGGCACCGCGCCGGCCGCCAAGCACCCTTCAATCAACCCGACTGGAGTCGCACGAACATGAGCACTCAATCGCAGCCGTCAATCAAGGCCCCAAGCGCCGCGGAGGCGGAAAAGCCGGCCTCGCGGGCGCGGCGGATCAGCGGCGAAAAGGCCCTCGACTTCGCCGAGCGCTACGGCCTGGTGATGCTGCTGATCGGGCTGATCGTGCTGTTCAGCGTCCTGCCGAGCACGAGCAGCACCTTCCCGACGTCCACCAACATCAACACGATCGTCGGCAACCAGTCGGTGCTCGCGATCATCGCGCTGGCGTCCATCGTCCCCCTGCTGACCGGGCAGTTCGACCTCTCCGTCGCCGCGATCCTCGGCGTGTCCGGGGTCGTCGTGGCCGCCTGTACCAACGACCTGGGGCTGCCGCTCGGGGTCGCGATCGTCGCCGCCCTGGCGTTCGGGCTGCTGATCGGCCTGATCAACGGGGTGCTGGTCGCCTACGTCGGGATCAACTCGCTGATCGGCACGCTCGGCATGACGACGCTGCTGTTCGGGGTCGCGAGCGCCTACACGGCGACGCCGATCGTCGAAGTCCCGGCGCAGCTCACCCGCTTCGGCTCCGGCAAGTGGCTCGACCTCCCCTCGATGCTCTTCGTCCTCGTCGTCTTCGCCGCCGTCCTGTACTGGCTCCTCGACTACACGCCGTACGGCCGCCGCCTGACCGCGATCGGCTCGTCGGTCTCGGCGGCGCGCCTGGTCGGCATCAACGTCCGCCGCGTGGTCCTCAGCAGCTACCTGTTGAGCGGGACGGTCGCCGCGGCGGCGGGCGTCTTCCAGATCGGCCGCTCCGGCGCCGCCGACGCGACCGTGGGCAACAGCTTCCTGCTGCCGGCGATCGCCGCCGCCTTCCTCGGCGCGACGACGATCCGGCCGGGTCGCTTCAACATCATCGGCACCCTGGTCGCGATCTTCTTCCTCGCGGTCGCGGTCTCGGGCCTGACCCTGGCGGGCCTCGAATCCTGGATCCAGGACGTCTTCAACGGCCTCGCCCTGATCATCGGCGTCGGCATCTCGGCGGTGATCGGGAAGCGACGGCAGGGCGCCGAGGCGGTCTGAGCAGGCCGCTCCGCGCGCCGGCCCCGGCACCCGGGAGGGATGGGGCCTTGAGAGCCGGCGCCCCGGAGGGAGGGATGAGGCCTGAGGAGGCTGACGCCGGTTACAGGGTTTGGTCGTCATAGGACCAGAATCCTGCAGCCGTGGGTTTCGGAAAGGGCCCCGGGGCCTGAAGCTGTCGCCCGTGGGGAAGGGACCCGGCCCCCTGAAGCTGTCGCCCGGGAGGGGAAGGGACGCGGCCGTCCCGTCCACGGCCCTGGCAGGCTGTGGCCGTGGCCGGGACGGCCGGGTATGAAAGGCGTGGAGGAAGGCTCGCGGGAGGGCCACGGAAGCGCCATGGGTCCGTCACCGAGGTCGGACCTCGTGACGGAGACGGTGGGAACTCCGCACCTCCTCCCGTCCTCCCACCGCCCGAGGAGTCCCTGTGGTGGGTTACCGTCGCATGGCGACGGTAACCCACCACGCCTCCTCGGGCCCCCGGCCCCCGGGGGCCTTCTCCCGGACCGGACGATCGCGGAAGCCCGACCCCGTCACGGAGGAGCGTGGGAACCCCACGCCTCCTCCCGTGTTGTCCAACGCTCACGGACGCGTTCCGTACCTTGACCCTGCCATGGCAGGGTCAAGGTACGGAACGCGTTCCCGGGCC
>JAFDWO010000113.1 GCA_018268415.1 Actinomycetota bacterium
GAACGACACCCCCCTGGCGTCGCTCGGCGTCGACGACTTCGGCCAGTCCGGGGACGTCGAGGACCTCTACCGGCATTTCGGCATCGACGCCGAGACGATCGTCGGCGCGGCCGCCGACCTGATCCTTTGAACCGCGGTGAAGGAGGACGACGAATCACAGCCCATCGGCCGCGTGACCGGTGGCCGGCTGGGCCGTCGACGACGTCGGCGCCGTCGTGATGACCTGACCCGCGTCAACAGCGCGGTTCGGTGGCGCCGTGGGGTGCCGCGATGCTCCATTCGGCCGGCGCGGGCGGAGGGCCGGCCCGCGCCGGCCGCTCGATGTCGATGCCGCGGCGGCGCAGCTTCAAGGTGTAGATCGAGTCCTCGCTGAGGATCCTCGAAAGGCTGGTCGCGACGACCACCGCCAGCATCAGCGGCAGGATGATCGAGTAGTCGCCGGTCAGCTCGAAGACGATCAGGACGGCCGTGATCGGTGCGCGTCCGGCGGCGGCGAAGACCGCGGCCATCCCGACCAGGCCGTAGGCTCCGGCATCGGCGGTCACCGCCGGGAGCAGGTCGTGGGCGCCCGTGCCGAAGGCGCTGCCGAGCATCGCACCGATGAAGAGCGAGGGGGCGAACACGCCCCCCGACCCGCCGATCGCCATCGTCAGGCTGGTGGCGAGGACCTTCCCCACGAGGAAGGCCAGCAAGAGGCCGACCACGTATCTGCCGTGGATCGCCCCTTCCACCACCGGGTAGCCGACCCCGTACATCTCCGGCAGCGCCAGCAGCACGAGGCCGAGCACGATGCCGCCGACCGCCGGCCGGAGCCAGGGGGGTCCCCGCCAGATGCGGTCGGCAAGATCCTCCATCCCGTACAGCGCCCGGATGAAGGCGATGCCGACCAGCGCCGCGATCAGCCCCAGCAGCACGTAGAGCGGGTACTCCCAGCCCGAGACGACGGTGAAGGACGGCAGCGTCAGGAACGCTTCCGCGCCGAAGGCGATCCGGCCGACCGCGGTCGCCACCACCCCGGCGAGGACGACGAGGCCGAAGGAGCGAGGTTCCCAGTCGCGGAGGATCAGCTCGAGGCCGAAGAAGACGCCTGCGATCGGCGCGTTGAAGGTGGCGCCAATACCGCCCGCGGCGCCGCAGGCCACCAGCAGGCGGGTGTTCTCGCCGCCGAGTTTCGTTAGCTGGCCGAGGCCGGAGCCGATCGCCGAGCCAATCTGCACGATCGGTCCCTCGCGACCCACCGAGCCCCCGGCGCCGATGCAGATCGCCGAGGCTAAGGACTTGACGATTGGCACTCTTCCGCGGATCCGCCCCTCGTTCTGATGCACCGCGAGCATCACCTCGGGTACGCCGTGACCGCGGGCCTCGGGGGCGAGGCGGTAGACGAGGGGCCCGTATAGAAGGCCGCCGACGATCGGCACGAACAGCACCACGAAGGGGCCGAGAAAGGGGAGGTGGGGGTTGGTGAAGTGTCCGAGGGCGCTCGGGTCGGTGTGGCCGGAGAAGATCCAGGTGAAGGCCTCGATCAGGTAGCGGAATCCGATCGCGCCGATTCCGGCACCGACGCCGACCAGGAGCGCGAGGGCCACGAGCAGGCCCTCCTCGCCGCCCGATCTCGTCCGTAGAGCCTTCACCCGGTCGAACCTAGGAGACGACGATGCGCCGGCACTCCGCGAGGACGCGAAAAAGCGCCTTCCGGTCAGAACTCTGACCGGGATCGCGCGGATACGATCAGGAATCGGACGCGAAATCGAAACCGTCGAGGTTCTGTCCCGTGACCCGGACCTGGCCCTCGGTCTCGACGGGCCGAGCCTGGCGGCGGCGCGACGGGCCTGTCGGGCGCCTGTGGCAAGGATCGCCAAGGGGGACTGGGACCCGGCGGAGGCCTATCGGGAACCCGCCGGTTTCGGTCTGCTCGTGCTCTCCGGTTTCCTCGTCCGGCGGGTAGGACGCGCCGGGCGCTTCGGCGCCGAGCTGCTCGGCCCGGGGGATCTGCTGCGGCCGTGGCAGACGGTCGGGCCGTTCGCGACGCGGCCCTTCGAGCCGGTCTGGTCGGTGGTCGTGCCGGTCGAGCTCGCCCTGCTCGACTTCGCCTTCGTCAGTCGCGCGGCCCCCTTTCCGGCGGTCTCCCTGCAGCTCGTCGACCGGGCGGTGCTGCGTTCCCGCCACCTTGCGGTGGCGCTGGCGATCGTCCAGCAGCCGCGTGTCGACCAACGCCTGCACTGGCTCTTCTGGCACCTCGCCGACCGCTGGGGGCGGGCGACGCCCGAGGGCGTCAGGGTCGACCTGCCACTGACCCATGCCCTGCTCGGAGAACTCGTGGCGGCGCGGCGGCCGTCGGTGACGACGGCGCTCTCGGACCTGGCGGCCGCAGGCAAGGTCGAGCGCGACGGGGGATCGTGGCTCCTGCGCGGCGACCCCCCGGCCGATCAGGTGGACCGGGCGGTCGCCTGACCGCGCGCAAGGACCGTAACGCCGAAGCCCCTCGTCGGGACTGAGGTCTGCAAGTCCTTTCCAACCCGAGGAGCAAATCGCAATGAGATCGATCATCCGCGCCGGCCTGGCGTTGGCCGCGCTCGCAGCCTTGTTCGCCGTCACCGCCGGGTCCGCAGCCGCCCACCCGGGCGATCATCGCGGACCGTTCCACCACCATCCGGGACCGCCGCCTCCGCCGCCGTTCCGCTCGAACCACCCCGTCTTCGTCCAGACGGACAACACCGCCGGAAATCAGGTCATCGCCTACGACCAGGGCCGTGACGGCAGCCTCACCGAAGTCGCTGCCTATCCCACCGGAGGGCTCGGTGGCGAACTCGAAGGCTCGGTCGTCGACCATCTCGCCTCCCAGGGGTCGCTCGCCTACGACGCCGAAAGCCACCTGCTCTATGCGGTGAACGCCGGTAGTAATACGGTCTCCGTCTTCGCCGTTCTCGGCGATCGCCTCTTCCTCCAACAGGTGATCGGCTCGGGCGGGTCGTTCCCGGTCAGCGTCGCCGTCGACCACGGCCTCGTCTACGTGCTGAACGCCGAAGGTGGCGGCTCGCTGCAGGGCTACCGCGCCGGCTTCGGACACCTGTTCCCGATCCCGGGCTCGAACCGGGCGCTCGGCCTCGACCCGACCGAAACGCCGCGCTTCACCCACACGCCGGGCCAGGTCGCCTTCTCCCCCGACGGCTCGCAGGTGATCGTCACGACCAAGGCCGCCGGCAGCGCGATCGATGTCTTCGGCGTGCAGGCCTTCGGCCGGCTCTCGGCGACGCCGGTGGTCAACTCCGAGCCGGGCACGGTGCCCTTCGCGGTCACCTTCGATCAGGCGGGCGATCTGCTCGTCGCTCAGGCGGGCACCAACGCGGTGACCTCCTACTCGCTGCAAGGTGACGGAACCGTCACGCCGCTGAGCAGGCTCGCGACCGGCCAGGCGGCTACGTGCTGGATCGTCCGCGCCGGCGCCGTCGCCTACGTCTCGAACGCCGGCAGCGCCACACTGAGCGACGTCGGGATCGGTGCCGGGGGTCAGTTGAGCTCCCTCGGGACCACCGAAACCAGCGGCGGCACCGTCGACGCCGCGGTTGCCACGAACGGGCGTTTCCTCTACGTCCAAGGAGGCGCTGCGGGTACCGTCGACGCGTTCTCGATCGGCGCCCAGGGCGCCTTGACCAAGGTCGGGACGGTCACCGTTCCGGGTGCCGTCGGCGGCGAGGGGATCGTCGCCCTCTGAGGGCCATCCCTGAGCTCTCGTCCGGCGAGCTGCGGCGTTTTCAGGATCGTAAGATGTGCGCCGTAGCTTGCCGGGCGACCGATGACTCCTCGTCGCGCCGACTCCGCCGCAGCCGCCGAAGCAGAGCTCGTGGCAAGGCTGCGCGCGGGCGACGAGGCGGCCTTCGTCGAGCTCGCCGCGCGCCATCAGGCGGCGATGCTGCGGCTGGCGTCGGCCTTCGTGCCGAGCCCGGCGGTCGCCGAGGAGGTGGTGCAGGACACCTGGGTGGCGGTGCTGCGAGGGATCGACCGCTTCGAAGGACGCGCCTCATTCAAGACCTGGCTCCTGGCGATACTCGTCAACCGGGCCAAGAGCACCGGCATGAGTGAGGCACGGAATGTGCCGATCGGCGATGTCGGGTCGGCGGTCGACCCCTCCCGCTTCGACGCGGGCGGGGCGTGGAGCTCACCACCTCGCCACTGGGTCGAGGAGAGCGAGGACCGGTTGATGGCGAGGGGGCTGCGAGGGAGGCTGGAGGCGACCCTGCGGAGGCTGCCGCCGCGGCAGCGGGCGATCGTCATCCTGCGCGACATCGATGGCCTGGACAGCGACGAGGTCTGTCGCGTGCTCGACATCAGTGCGGGCAACCAGCGGGTCCTCCTCCACCGCGCCCGCAGCCGACTGCGCCAGGCTCTCGAGGAGTTCATCGACGCATGAGACTGCTCCGCCGAGATCCGTTGGCCTGTCGTGAGGTGGTCGAGCTGGTGACCGACTATCTGGAGGGGTCGATGTCCCGGGGCGAGCGCCGTCGCTTCGAGGCGCACCTCGCCGACTGTCCGCACTGCACCGGGTATCTGGCCCAGATGCGGGCGACGATCCGCCTCACCGGGCGGCTCGAGCCCGCCGACCTGACCGCGGAGATGCGCGACGACCTCGGCGAGCTCTTCCGGCGCCTGCGGGACGAGGAGCGGTGAGGAGTGGCGCTCCACATCCGCGTGTGAGAGCCTGACCGCAAGGCTTTGCGAGGCTCAAGGAGGAGGTAGTGATGGCACTTGCACGGGTCGTGTCCTTCGACGGGGTGAGTCAGGCTCGCGTCGAGGAGATGAAGGCACGGATGGCCGAGGGTCGCCCCGATGACATCCCGGCCACCGAGATCGTGATGCTCTACGACGGCGACGCCGAAAAGTCGATGGTGGTCCTCTTCTTCGACAACGAGGAGGATTATCAGCTCGCCGACGAGACCCTCGGCGCGATGCCTGCCGAGGACACGCCGGGGACGCGCACGGCGGTCGGGAGATACGAGGTCGCGGTGCGCGAGGTCGCCTGAGGAGGCACGGAAGCGGTCCATGACGCGGCCGACGGCCAGCCGTCGGCCGCGGTCGACCTAACCGGCGCTATAGGTGGTAAGGACGACCGACCCGGTCGCCCCGCCCTCCCCGGGACCGCTCCGCTGTTCCTTATGGCGCCCAGGGCGCCATAAGGAACAGCGGAAGGGCTCAGGCCATCGAAGGGGGACGGGCCCGACCCTGGACGGTGCGGCGGTTCGAGGTGCGGCGCGGTCCAGGCCGCACCGCCCGTCCGAGGTGCGTCCCGACCCCGGCCCCCACGCCCGTCCGAGATGCGTCCCGGGGTGCGTGGCGCCGCGACCCGGGCCGCTCCGGCCGTCCGAGTTGCGCCGCGGGGCGCGTGGCCGCGCGACCCCGACCCCCGCACCCGTCCGAGATGGTCCCGGGCGCCTCATGGCGCTCCTGGCAGGCTGTGAGCGCCATGAGGCGCCCGGGACGGGAGGGGGTCGTGGGGA
>JAFDWO010000114.1 GCA_018268415.1 Actinomycetota bacterium
GAGATGGTCCCGGGCGCCTCATGGCGCTCCTGGCAGGCTGTGAGCGCCATGAGGCGCCCGGGACGGGAGGGGGTCGTGGGGAAGGCGGGCACAGGGACGTGAGGGGGTCGTGAAAAAGACGACACGGGGACGTCACGAGGTCGGACTTCCGTGACGGGTCCGTGCAGGAGGGGCCACACCTCGCCCCGATCGGTCACGAAGACGCCGGGAACGTCACCCTTTCCTGAACCTTCGGTCCGTTCCCGGGCCCGGAAAGAAGGCCCGGGAACGCGTTCCGTACTTTGACCCTGTCATGGCAGGGTCAAAGTACGGAAGGCGTCCGTGAGCGTTGGACAACACGGGAGGAGGCGTGGGGTTCCCTACGTCTTCGTGACGGGGTCCTGGTCCGGTGAGGGTCCCGTCACACTCGCGACCTTCCCGACATCTCCGTGACCAGATCCCTCCTCCGTGACGGATCCGTCACGGATCGGTCGCACCCTCCGGCCCCCGGGGCCGGGATCGGGGGGTCCGTGGGACGCGCGTCGAGTTTTGGTTGCCGTGCAACCGAAACCAGACACGGAGATCCTTGAGTGATGGCGAAGGGCGGGAGGAAGGGTGACGTTCCCGGCATCTTCGTGACGGGGTCTCCCTTCGGTGACGGTCCCGTGACGGATCGGTCGCACCCTCCGGCCCCCGGGGCCGGGATCGGGGGATCCGTGGGAGCGCCGTGTCCCTCGCGCGTCGGATCCGCCCGCACTCCCGCGAGGGCCTTCCGTGCTTCCCCCCGCCCGCTTCCCGCACCCTCGGCCGTCTCGGCCACGGCCACAGCCTGCCAGGGCCGTGGACGAGACGGCCGCATCCCTTTCCCCTGCGGGCGACAGCTCGAGGGGGCCGGGCCCTTTCCCCCGGGCGCCAGCCTCCTCGGGCCGCGTCCCTTTCATCCATGGGCGACAGCTTTCCCAGGTCCCATTCCTTTCTTGGCGCGTTCGCACGAACGCGGGCGCGGTGCGGCGGGTCGCTTTGCTTGCGGCGCCGGCTTTGTCGGCCCTCCAACCGCGATGGCCGACGACAGATGGTGGGTGGGCGGGGTGGGGGACGCGACGGTTGTCGGCGTGACATGGCTGTGGGCAAGCGCTAGGTTCGGGCGCATGCTCGATCGCCAGTGGCCGGCGCCGGCATCGACGTGATGGAGTGGCCCGCCCGATGAGCGATGTACAGGCACTGGTCGACGCGCTTGCGGCCGAGTTGGAGCGCCCCACCGGGGTCGATGACCGGCACTTTCGCTCGATCGCCTACAGCTCTCATGTCGACGACGTCGACTCGGTGCGGCTCGCCTCGATCCTCCAGCGGGAGGCGCCGCGGCCCGTGCGCGAATGGCTGGAAGAGCTCGGGATACACGAGGCCGCTACCCACCTGCGCGTGCCGGCGAGTCCGGAGCTGGGGATGGCGGCTCGCGTCTGTCTGCCACTGCGCTTCGACGACATCCCGCTCGGCTACCTGTGGCTGATCGACGAGCCCGAGCCGGTCGGCGACGAGCAGATCGAGGAGGCGCTGCGCTACGGCGAGGAGATCGGCGTGGCGCTCTACCGGGCGCGGTTGCTGGAGCGCGACGATCGCCGCCTGGAGCGCGAGCTGGTCGGCCGGCTGATCGGCCTGCGCGAGGGAATTCCGGCGCGGGCGGGGGAGGAGCTGCTGCGGGCCGGGCACCTGGTCTCCGCCCCGGCCTACGCCGTGCTCACCCTGACCGCGATCGACGAGGAGGGCGGTGACCCCTCCGACGCGGTGCGGGTGCGGCTCGTGGACGCGGCCGAGCAGCTGCGTCGGGCGGTCGCCCCGCATCACCTTCTGGTCCTGGTCGACAGCGACGAGGTGATCGTCGTCCTGGCGCTCACCGGTGCGGGAGAGCTGTCCCGTCGCACCGACGCCCTGCTGAGCGCGATCCGCGGAACCGGGTCGGCCGGCTGGCGCCCGCTGATCGGGGTCGGCGAAGAGCGCGCGGCGCTCACCGGCGTCGGCGAGGCCTACCGGCAGGCCCGGGCTGCCGCCCGCGTCGTGGCGGCGATCGCCCCCGGACAGGAAGTCGCCCGCTGGGAGGACCTCGGCGCCTACCGGACCGTCGCCGCGCTCGCCCAGGACCGCGATCCGGCCGAGCTGGTCCCGCCCTCCTTCGCTCGCCTGCTCGCCTGCGCCGATGCCGCGCAGTTGATCGAGACCCTGGAGCGCTACCTCGACCTCGGCGGGGACGCCCGCGCCGCCGCCGAGAGCCTCTACATCCACCGCTCGAGCCTCTACGGCAGGCTGCACCGGATCGAGGACCTCGCCGATGTCGATCTCCGCTCGGGCGAGGATCGGCTGGAACTCCACCTCGGCCTGCGTCTCTGGCGTCTGGCGGGCAGCCGGCCGGCGTCCTGACCCCGCGCGGCGCTGTCGTCCAGGCCAAACGCCCGGCCGCCTCCTTTTGCAATCGGACAAGCTGCACCCACCAAGGCCCGAACTACGATCGCCGGGATGCAGTCCCGCCCCGACCTGCCCTTCGGCATCCCGCTGCCGGAGCGCCCGCCGCGCGAGGCCCGCGACGCCGGCCTCGATCCCGGCGACCTCTCCCGGCCCCACTTCTTCGAGGTGGGGATCCCGATGCGCGACGGGCTCGAGCTGGCCGCCGACATCTACCTTCCGGCCGCCGATCGGCTGCCCGCGCCGGCGGTGGTGCTCGGCACGCCCTACGACAAGCGCGCCCCGATCGACGGCGTCGAGGCCTATCAACGGGCCGGCTACGTCGGCGTCATCTACGACATCCGCGGTCGCGGCAAGTCGGAGGGGACCTTCAACCCGTTCGCGGCCGACGGACGCGACGGGCACGACGTGGTCGAATGGGCGGCCCGGCAGGACTGGTGCGACGGCGCGGTCGGCGTCTCCGGCCTCAGTTATGGCGGTTGGACCGCGATGGCGACGGTGGCCGAACGCCCGGGGGCGCTGAAGGCCGCGATCATCACCGCTGCCGCCGGCCGCTGGCAACAGGAGATCCCGTACGCGAACGGCTGCTTCTCGCTCTCGCTCGCCGGCTGGTACGCGTTCACGCGGCGTCGGATCAACGACGTCAGCCGGGACCGCGCCGCGATCTCCAAGCTGCTGCCGCTCGCCGCGATCGGCGACGCGATCGATCCCGGTGGCCCGGCCTGGGACGACGCGATGCGGCACGAGGCCCTCGACGAGTTCTGGCGCGCCCGCCGCTGGGACGGCGAATACGACTTCGACGTTCCGATCCTCCACGTCGCCGGCTGGTTCGACCGCGACGACCCTCAGGGCAACTTCCACCACTACGAGCAGATGCTCGCCTGCTCGCCGGCCCGTGATCGGCAGTGGCTCCTGGTCGGCCCGTGGAGCCACGTCTCGACTCGCTATCCGACCGCTGAATACCAGGGGTTCGAGACGCCCGGCGCCGGCCTCGACATGGACGCGATCCACGTCCGCTTCCTCGATCGCTTCCTGCGCGGCGCGGAGAACGGCGTCGACGAGGAGCCGCGGGTTCGCCTCTACGACCCGGGGGCCGGCGACTGGCAGGTGCGCCGGGAGTGGCAGGGGGGCGTGGTCGGGCGGGACCTCTACCTCGCCGGCGACGGCGTTCTCGCCGACGCGCCCGGGGACGACGGCGAGCAAAGCTACGAGTACGACCCGCGCGAGCCGAACGGGATCCCCTTCGACCTCGAGGCGGTCGACTGGGAACTGCCGCTTGAGCTGGGTGGGCTGGAGGCCCAGGACGGTGTCCTCGCATGGAGCAGTGCGCCGCTCTCCGCGCCGCTGACCGTGCACGGCTGGGGCGAGCTGGAGCTCCACGCAGCCACCGACGGCGACGACACCGACTGGCACGTGAAGCTCGCCGACGTCGATCCCGAGGGCACCTCGCGCTGCGTCACCTGGGGTTGTCAGCGAGCTTCCCACGCCGACGATCCGAGCACCCCACGGCCGCTGATCCCGGGCGAGGTCAAGCGTTACGCGGTCGAGCTCTGTCCCGCCTTCCACACCTTCGCGCCCGGCCACCGGGTCCGCCTCGTCCTCGCGAGCTCCGAGTTCCCGCACTTCGCCCGCAACCTCAACCGCTTCGGGCCGATCGCCGTGCAGGACGACCCGCGCACCGCCCGCAACACCGTCTTGCACGGCGCCGCGCACCCGTCGCGGCTGCGCCTGCGCGTCGAGGCGCCGAGTTGACGTCGCCGCCGTCCCCGCACCGGGCTGTCGCCCGCCTCGTAGGGGGAATCTGAGGTGGATCCTCGGCCTGGTCCGTGGCAGACCTACGAGGCGAAAACGAGCCCCGGGCCAAGCGGAACCGTCTATCGTGGAGCGTCGATGCCGGGTCAAGAGGAGCGGGTCGTCGACGCGGAAGGCGCAGCCCTTGGTGGAGTGAGCCTCGGCCGCCTGTGCGCCGATCTGGGGCCGGAGCTGATGGAGGTGGTGGTCGCGCCGCGCGGCCTCGAGGCGATGATCACCGACATCGCCCTCTACGACCCGCTGGCGCCGATCCCACAGGCGCGGGTCGCGGGTCAGCTCCTGCTCGCGGTCGGCCTGCCCGCCGACGAGGCGCTGGCGACGAAGCTCGCCGAGCTGTCGATCGGCGGCCTGACCGGGCTGGCCTGCCGGGAGCCGGCGGCCTGGCCCGAGCTGCTGGAGCGGGCCGCCGCGAAGGAGCGGGTCTCGCTCCTCTCGGTTCCCCACCACGTCGAGTGGGGTGAGCTCTACGACGTGCTCCGCTCCGCCCTCGGTCCCGGCGACCTGGGTCGGACCCGCTCGCCGTTCGAGCTCGAGCAGCTCGAGCTGAACGACCTCTTCCAGATCGCCGAGGCGACCGCGGCGATCGCCGGTGGGCCGGTGACGATCGAGGATCCGCAGAACCGGATCCTCGCCTTCTCCAGCTCCAACGAGGTCGACGAGGGACGGATGGCGACGATCCTCAATCGCCAGGTGCCGGAGGAGTACCTGCGGCGCATGCGGGAGACCGAGACGAACTGGCGCGATGCGCTGCTGCGCAGCCGCGACGTGGTGCGCTTCGACTTCGAGGGCCTGCAGCCGCGGCGGACGATCGCGATCCGCTTCGGCGAGAGCGTCCTCGGCTCGATGTGGCTGGCGGGTGGCGACGAGGTGCTCTCCGCCCAGGCGGACGAGGCCCTGCGCCGCGCCGCTCCCCTGGCCGCCCTTCACATGATGCGCCAGCGCGCCGTCGTCAACGTCGAGCGGCGGATGCGCGAGCACCGGGTCTCGACCCTGCTGCGGGGGGCCGACTCCGCGTCCGGCGTGCTCGAGCAGGTCGGGCTGCCCGCCGACGAGCCGCTGGTCGTCGTCGCCCTTGAAGGTGTGGCGCGGCGGGCGAGCGCCCCGGCGGCGTTCGGGCCGCGCCTGATCGACCTTCTGACGATGCACCTCCACTCCTACAAACGGCGCGCGGTCGGGGCCACCCTCGATGACCGCGTGTTCGTCGTCACCTGTTCGCGGGGGCTCGCGGACCGCGAAGACCTGGCGCGAATCGCGGGCGACTGCGTCGGCCACGCGAAGACCGCCCTCGGCCTCGAGCTCCGGGTCGGCATCAGTCACGAGGTCGCCCTGACCGTCGATCTGCCGCTGGCCCGCCGCGGTGCCGAAAGCGCCCTCGCGTTGGGCGACGGCACCGTGATCTCCTTCGATCAGGTCCAGGAGCGGGCGCTGCTCGCCGACGTCGAGGCGCTCGTCGCCGACTTCCCACCCGGGCCTTCGGCGGGGCTGCAGGCGCTGGTCGAGCACGACGAGTGCCACGAGACCGAATACACCCAGACCTTGCGCAGCCTGCTCGACTCCTTCGGCAACGTCGCCCAGGCCGCGCGACTGCTCCACGTGCACGTGAACACGGTGAGGTACCGGACCCGGCGCATCGCCGAGATCACCGGGGTCTCGCTCGAAGATGCCGATTCGCGGTTGGCTCTGGAGCTGGAATTGCGCGCCCACCTGCACGGCGACTGACGACCGCTTGTCCTGCAGTTCAAGCGGCCGCCGCGGATCTTGGGCGATGCGACAACCGCGGCGCCAAAATCCGCGCCTAGGGTGACGCGGTGGGGTTGTGGAAGTCGGCGGAAACAGGAGCTTGGAGATGAAGACTCGCTTGGTTCGGATGCGGTTCGGCGTGTTGCTGACGGCGCTTGCGTTGGCGGTCGGCCTCGTCGTCGCCGGCTGTGGTGGCGGTGGCTCGACCGGTGGCGGCACCACGGGCGGCGCCGCTTCGGCCGGCTCCGAACCGGAAGCCAAGGCGAAGCCGGGCGGCACGCTGACGATCGCCGACAGCGGCGAAGCGCTGACGCTCGACCCGACGAAGATCATCGAGAACAACTCGATCCACGTCGTCACGCAGGTCGTCGAGCCGCTCTTCAAAGCGAACATGGCAGGCAAAATCGAACCGTGGCTGGCGAAATCGATGAAGGTCTCGCCCGATCACAAGACCTGGACCGTGACCCTGCGCAAGGGGATCGACTTCTCCGACGGCCGACCGCTCACCGCTGCCGATGTCGTCTTCAGCCTCCACAACGTGATCAAGAGCGAGTTCTGGGGCTTTATGTTCGAAGGTATCGCGGCGGTGAAGGAAACCTCGCCGACCACCGTCGTGATCACGACGAAGAAGCCCAACGCCAAGCTCGAAGGCCCGCTGTCGCTCCCCTTCGCCGCCGCGATCATCCCGAAGAACTTCGGTGGCGAGTCGGAAGCGGAATTCGCCCAGAAGCCGATCGGGACCGGGCCCTTCGTCGTCGCCTCCTGGAAACACGGCGAAGCCCTGACGCTGGAAAAGAATCCGCATTACTGGAAACCGGGCCTGCCGCTGCTGGAAAAGGTGGTCTTCGAGAACATGCCCGACGTCAACAGCCGCACCACGCAGCTGCGCGCCGGTGAACTCAGCGCGATGTTCGCACCCGACTGGTCGCAGATCTCCAGCCTCGAAGCGGACCCGAACGTGCACGTCGGGATCTACGCGATGGGCATGCTCGACTCGCTCGGCCTCAACATGAAAGAGCCGTTGTTCAAGAACCCGAAGGTTCGCGAAGCGGTGAGCCTGGCGGTCAATCGGGAAGGGATCATCACCGCGGCGCTCGCCGGCCACGGCGAACCGGCGGGCTCCTGGCTGCCGCCGGTGCTCGAAGACCACGATGCCTCGATCAAGGCGCCCGCGCAGGACCTCGAAAAGGCGAAGGCGCTGCTCGCCGAGGCGGTGAAGGAAGAAGGCCTCGATCCCAGCATCACGCTGTCGACGCTGTCCGGTGACAGCTACGTCGGGACCGCCTCGCAGGTGGTCCAGGCGGACCTCGAAGAAGCGGGCTTCAAGGTCGGCATCCAGCAGCTCGACGAATCGGCGTTGATCGCCCAGTTGCAAGCCGGGAAGTACGACGCTGCCCTTGGTGGCGCCCTCAGCTCCGACATCGTCGACCCCTCCGAGCTCGCCTCGTTCTGGCCCGCGACCAACGCGCTGAACACCTTCGGCGACACCGAAACCGTGGCCAGGCTCGCCGAGGAAGCGAGCACGGCGACCGACGAAAGCGTGCGCCGCCAGAAGTACTTCGAAATCCAGGAAGCCGTCGATAAGGAAAAGGCCCTGGTGACGCTCGATTACCACCCCTTCGTCTGGGCGATGCAGAGCAACGTCACCGGCTTCGACGTGAACTCGACCGGCGTGCCGTGGTTGGCCGAAGCGGGCTTCACCGAATAGCGACGGGGCACGGCAGAAGGGCAGGGTCATGCAGCTGGCGATCGTTCTCTACCCACGCTTTACCGCGCTCGACGCGGCCGGCCCGCACGAGGTGCTGGGCCGCCTCCCGGACACCGAGACCGTCTTCGTCTCGGCGCAGGGGGGACCGGTGACCAACGACTTCGAGAGCATGACGGTGATGACGAAGGCGCTCGACGAGGTGCCGGCCCCGGACATCGTCCTCGTTCCCGGCGGTCCCGGGCAGGGCGAACAGATGGAGGACGGGCCGTTGCACCGGTGGCTGCGCAAGGTCGACGAGACGACGACCTGGACCACCTCGGTCTGCACCGGGGCCTTGATCCTCGCCGGGGCCGGGGTCCTGAACGGTCGCCGCGCCACCACCCACTGGCTGGCCTTCGAGGAGTTCGACGGCCTCGGTGTGACCCCGGTCCGCGAGCGCGTGGTGATGGACGGCAAGTACGTCACCGGCGCCGGCGTCTCGGCGGGAATCGACATGGCCCTGACGCTCGCCGGCATCGTCGCCGGCGACGAGTACGCAAAGACCCTGCAGCTCGGGCTGGAGTACGCGCCCGAGCCACCGTATGACGCGGGCAGCCCCGAGGCCGCCCCGCGGGCAATCGTCAAAGAATTCACCGACAATCGCCCCCAGGCCCTCTGGGGCCGGGCGTAGCGTCACTCTGGGCGGGTCGCCGGCCTGGCGCCGGCGGCTTCGCCATGCCCTGAAGTGCGCTTGTCGGGTAGCCCAAGCGCCCCGCGTGGATCTTGGGCGATGCCACAACCGCAGGGTCGAGGCCCGCACCTAGGTTGAGCCGATGAAGGTTGCAGTCGTTGGAGGAGGGGTCGTCGGTCTGTGCGCGGCCGAGGCGATTCAGCGCCGCGGGGCCGAGGTGGTCGTGCTGGAGGCAGACCGCTGTGGTCGCGCCGCCTCGGCCGGGAACGCCGGCTGGATCTCGCCCGGGCTCTCCAACCCGTTGCCTGCTCCCGGGGTCGTCCCGCAGGCACTGCGCTGGATGCTCGACCCCCGCAGCCCGTTGCTGATCCATCCGGTGATGCGCCCCAGCTTCGTCCGCTTCCTCTACTCCTTCTGGCGCAACACCCGGCCTGCCCGCTACGGCGCCGGGATGGCGGCGCTGGTCGCCACCACCCAGCGCGCCGTCGCCGACTTCGAATCGCTGGCGGAGCGCTGCCGGTTCGAGATGCACAAGGAGGGGATGCTCTTCGTCGCCCGCGGGAGCCGCGCGCTGGAGGGCGAGCACAGGGTCCTGCGGGAGCACCTGGAGCTCGGTTACGCCGGCGAGGTCCGCCTGCTGGACCGCGACGAGGTGCACGGCGAGGAGCCTGGTCTCGGCGACGCGATCAGCGGTGCGATCTTCGCCTCCGCCGAGGCCCACGTGCGGCCGGAGACGGTGACCGCCGGGGTCGCCGCGCGACTGCGCAAGGTCGGGGTCGAGATCCGCGAGCACTCCCCGGTCCGCGGCCTCGCCAGCTCGAACGGCGCCTGGGCCGTGGCGACGGCCGACGGGGGCGTCGAAGCCGACCGGGTGGTCCTCGCGGGGGGCGTAGCCACCGCCCGGCTGCTGGCCCCGCTCGGGGTCCGCCTGCCGCTGCTCGGCGCCAAGGGCTACAGCCTCACGCTCGACCGGCCACCGATCAAGTTGAAGCGCCCGGTCTACCTGGTCGAGGACAAGGTCGGGGTCAGCCCATATGACGGCGCCGTGCGCCTCGCCGGCACGCTCGAGCTCGGCTCGAAGCCGGGCCAGATCCACGCCAAGCGGGTCGCCGGGATCCGCGCGGCCGGCGCCCGCGCCCTGCGCGACTGGTCGCCCGACCTCGACTGGAAGACCTGGACCGGCGAGCGCCCGCTGCTGCCCGACGGGCTGCCCGCGATCGGGCCCGTACCCGGCAACGACGGGCTCTTCGTGGCGACCGGGCACGCGATGCTCGGCGTCACCCTCGCCCCGACCACGGCCGAGCTGCTCGCCCCCGCCGTCCTCGACGGCCGGCCGTCGCTTGAGCTCGCCGCCTTCTCACTTGCACGTTTCGACGTTCTCGGTGTCGGCAGAAACCAAGAGAAATAGGAGCCAGTAAATGAAGATGGGTTTGGGGAGATTCCGATTCGGCGCCGTGGCGGCGGTGCTGGCGCTGGTTGCCGCCATCGTTGTCGCGGGCTGTGGCGGGGGAGGGACGAGCTCGGGTGGAGGCGGTGCGACCGGCGCCGGCGCGAACGGCGCCGGTAGCAGCGAAACCGTGAGCGGTGGCGAAGGCGAAGCGCAGGCCAAGCCCGGGGGCACCCTGACCCTCGCCGACTTCGACGAACCGATCTCGCTGAACCCGTTCATGGTCGCCGACATCCTCTCCAGCCACGCGGTCACGCAGATGTTCGAGCCGCTGTTCAAAGCCGACGTCGAAGGCAAGCTCGAACCCTGGCTGGCGGAATCGATGAAGGCTTCGCCCGACCGCAAGACCTTCACCGTGACCCTTCGCAAAGGGGTCAAATTCTCGAACGGAAAGCCGATGACCTCGGCCGACGTCGCCTTCAGTCTCGAAACCATCCGCAAGAGCCCGGTCTGGGGCATCATGTTCGAACTGGTCGAATCGGTGAAGGCGACCGGGCCGGACACGGTGGTGATCAAGACCAGCAAGCCGGCGGCGAAACTGGAAGGCCAGCTGTCGCTGCCCTTCGCCGCGATCGTGCCGAAGAACTTCGGCGGCGAGTCGGAAGAAGAATTCGCCGCCCATCCGATCGGCACCGGGCCCTTCGCCTACGCCTCGTGGAAACGCGGCGAATCCCTCACCTTCGACAAGAACAAGTACTACTGGAAACCGGGCCTGCCGCTGCTCGAAAAGGTCGTCTTCGAGATGGTGCCCGACGTCAACAGCCGTGACTCGCAGCTCCGCGCGGGCGAACTCGACGTGGTCGCCTCGCCGGACTGGTCGCAGCTGCCGGCGATGGAAGCCGAACCGAACCTCCACGTCGGCATCTACAAGGCGAGCATCCTCGATTCGCTCGGGCTCAACATGAAAGAGCCGCTGTTCCAGAACGACAAGGTCCGCGAAGCGATCAACCTGGCGATCGACCGGGAAGGCATCGTCAAGGCGGCGCTCTTCGGCCACGGTGAAACGGCGGGCTCCTGGCTGATGCCCGGCCTCGAATTCCACGACGAAACGATCAAGGCCCCGGCCCAGGACGTCGCCAAGGCGAAGAAGCTGCTCGCCGAAGCGGTGAAGGAAGGGGTCGAACCGACCCTCCAGATCTCGCTGCTGAAAGGCCAGACCTTCACCACCACGGTCGCCCAGATCATCCAGTCGAACCTGGTCGAAGCCGGCTTCTCGGTCAGCCTGCGGCCGCTTGACGAATCGGCGATGAACTCGGTCCTCCCGGCGGGCAAGTACGACGCCGCCCTCGGCCTGTTGGCGTCGAACATCGTCGATCCGTCCGAGCTTGCCTCGTTCTATCCGGCCACCGAAGCGCTGTACACCTTCGGCAGCAACGCGACGAAGGTCGCGAAGCTCGAGGCGGAAGCGGTCAGCGCCCCCAGCGAAAAGATCCGCGGGCAGCGCTACGCCGAAATCCAGGAGGCGGTCGAGGAAGAAAAGGCGCTGGTGACCCTCGACTACCGGCCCTTCGTCTGGGCGATGCAGGGCAACGTCACCGGCTTCCAGGTCGGCGTCACCAGCGACCCCTGGCTCGGCGAAACCGGGTTCACGGAATAGCGGGCCATGGTCTACGCGCGGTTCCTCGTCAGGCGTCTCCTGCAGGCAATCCCGGTGGTGTTCGGGGTCACGATCGTCGTGTTCCTGCTCATCCACCTGGTGCCCGGAGACCCGGCGAGGACCGCGCTCGGTACCCACGCGACGCCGCAGGCGGTGGCGCAGCTCCACCACCTCTGGGGGCTCGACAAATCCCTCCCCGAGCAGTACTGGCTGTTCCTCAAGCGGCTGCTCGGCGGTGACCTGGGGACCTCGCTGCGCTTCCAACAACCTGCCGGCCACCTGGTTCTTGAACGGATGCCGGTGACGCTCTGGCTGCTCTGTTACGCGACCGTACTCACCTGTCTGATCGCGGTCCCGGCGGCGCTCCTCGCCGCCTCCAGGCAGGGCGCGCTGCGCGATCGGATCGTCCGCCTACTCTCGGTCACCGCGCTCGGTATCCCGGGCTTCTGGCTCGGCCTGATGCTGATCGAGTACATCGCCGTCGAAACCGGCATCTTCCCCTCCTCCGGCTACGGCAGCGGGTTCCTCGGCCACCTCGAATCGCTCTTCCTGCCGAGCCTAACGATCGCCGCCGGAATCGTGCCGCTGGTGGTCCGCAGCCTGCGCGCCGAGACGTTGAAGGTGGCGGACGCCGACTTCGTCACCACCGCCCGCGCCAAGGGGCTCACCGAGCGGCGCATCCGGCTGCGCCACGTGCTGCGCAACGCGCTCGCGCCGTCGATCACGGTGCTCGCCGTCAACGTCAGCTTCCTCGTCGGCGGCACCCTCGTGATCGAACAGGTCTTCAGCCTCGGTGGCGTCGGCAGCCTGATGCTGCAGGGCATCGACGCCCGTGATTTTCCGATCGTCCAGGCGGTGACCCTGATCCTCGCCCTGGTCGTGGTCGGGGTGAACATCTTCGGCGACCTGGTGCAGGCGTTGATCGACCCGCGGGTGGAGGTCCGATGAACGCGGTCGGCGGGATGCCGCCCTCGGCCGCCGAGATCGACGTCGAGTCGCGCACGCCGATGCGCTTCGGCGCGGTCGGCAACCTCACTCGCGGCGCACTCGGCGGCAACGGTTCGCTGCTCGCCGGGCTGATCATCCTCGGCACGCTGATCGCGCTCGGGCTGCTCGCCCCGGTGATCGCCCCCGACGATCCGGTCAAGCAGGACATCAACAACATCCTGGTGTCGCCCGGGAACGCGAGCCATCTGCTCGGCTCCGACCAGCTCGGCCGCGACACCCTGTCGCGCCTCCTCTACGCGATCCGCAACGACATCTTGATCGCGCTCGGGGCGATCATCCTGCCCTTCCTGATCGGCACCTTGGTCGGCGTCCTCGCCGGATACCGCGGCGGTTGGGTCGACTCGCTGCTGGTGGGGATCGTCGACGTGATCATCGCCTTCCCGATCCTGGTGCTGCTGATCGCGCTCGTCTTCGTCCTCGGCCCGGGGGTGAGGACGATCATCATCGCCGTCGCCGCGATCGACTGGGTCGTCTACGCACGCCTGGCGCGCACCTCGGCGCGGCGCGAGGCGGCGATGGAGTACGTGATCGCCGCCCAGGTGGGCGGCGTCCCGACCCGGCGGGTCATCGTCCGCCACATCATCCCCAACCTGATCAGCCAGTCGGTCGTCTACGCGATGTCCGACGCGGTGCTGGTGATCCTCTTCATCACCACGCTCGGCTTCCTCGGCCTCGGCATCCCGCCTCCCGCTCCGGACCTGGGGACGATGATCGCCGAAGGTCAGGCCTACCTCAACTCGCAATGGTGGCTGGCGGTGATCCCGGGTGCGGCGATCGTCGTCACCGCCCTCGGCCTCTCGCTGATCGCCGATGGCCTTGCCCAGAAGCTCGATGCCCGCTGAGCAGATCGAAGGAAAGATGACCGACGTCAAGACCAAAGCCGAGGACGCCGCGCCGACCGGAGCCGATCCGCTGCTCTCGGTGAGTGACCTGCGGATCGAGCTGGCGGCCGGGGGCGACCGGATCGACCTCGTCAGCAGCGCGGCGCTGAGCGCCCGGCGCGGCGAGGTGGTCGCCGTGGTCGGCGAGTCGGGGTCCGGCAAGTCGTTGACCCTGCGGGCGATCGCCGGCTTGCTGCCCGTCGGGATCGAGGTGGCCGGGGGAAGGATCGACGTCGACGGGATCGACGTTGTCGGCGCCGACGCGAAGACCATGCGCGCGCTGCGTGGTGGCGTGGTCGGCATGATCTTCCAGGAGCCGATGACGGCGCTGAACCCGACGATGCGGATCGGCGCCCAGATCGCGGAGGCCGCCCGCGCCCACGGCAAGCTCTCCGGCGGCGAGGCGAAGGCGCGGGCGATCGAGCTGCTCGGCCAGATGGGCTTCACCGAACCCGAGCGCCGTTACCGCCTCTACCCGCACGAGCTGTCCGGCGGAATGCGCCAGCGGGTCGTGATCGCGATCGCCCTCGCCGGCGGGCCCTCGCTGCTGCTTTGTGATGAGCCGACCACGGCGCTCGACGCGACGGTGACGATGAAGGTGCTCGACCTGATCGTCGGCCTTGCCTCCGAGCTGGACCTCGGCATCGTCCTCGTCACCCATGACCTCGGCGTGGCGGCGCGGATCTGCGATCGGATCGTCGTGATGTACGCGGGCCGGGTGGTCGAGGAAGGGTCACCCGAGGAGCTGCTCCAGTACCCGCGCCATCCCTACACGCTCGCGCTGCTGCAGGCGGTGCCGACGCGGGAGTCGACGATCGAGCAACTGCAGGCGATCCGTGGGACCCCGCCGACCGCCGGCGAGATCCCCGCCGGGTGCCCGTTCCGGCCGCGCTGTGCGTTCGCCGAGCCGGAGTGCGCCGCGCCGGTCGAGCTGGCCGAGGTCACCCCCGGTCGGGTCACCGCCTGTCGCCGCCAAGCGGTGCTGGCCGCGCTCGAGGAGCGCTCCCTTGCCTGACAACCTGCTCGAGGCCAAGGATCTGCGCGTCGCCTTCGGCGGTGGCCGCGACATCTTCCTGCGCCGCAAGCCGACCTTCGAAGCCGTGCGCGGGATCGACTTCCACGTCGCCCGGGGGGAGGCCTTCGCACTGGTCGGTGAGTCGGGAGCGGGCAAGTCGACCGCGGCGCGCTGCGTGGTCGGCGTGCAGAGGCCGACCGCGGGGACGGTCACCTTCGACGGCAAGCCGCTCGACCCGCGCAAGGACCACGCGCAGCGCCGGGCGATCCAGATGGTCTTCCAGGACCCGCAGGGGTCGTTGAACCCGCGGATGACGGTCGGCACGATGCTGGTCGAACTGCTGCGGCTCAACGGGCTGGTCGACTCGAGGCCGGCGGCGCGGGCGCGCGCGGTCGAGCTGCTTGAGATGGTCGGGCTGCCCGAGTCGGCGCTCGATCGCCGGCCGCGATCCTTCTCCGGCGGCCAGCGACAACGGATCGGGATCGCCCGGGCGCTGGCGGTCGAGCCGAGCTTCCTCGTCGCCGACGAGCCGGTCTCGGCACTGGACGTCTCGATCCAGGCGTCGATCCTGCTGTTGCTCAAGCGCCTCCAGGAAGAGCTCGGCCTCACCCTGCTGTTCATCTCCCATGATCTCGCCGTGGTCCGCCAGCTCTGTGATCGGGTGGCGGTGATGAGCGAGGGGGAGATCATCGAGGAAGGTGCCGTCACCGACGTCCTCCACCACCCACGCCACGAGTTCACCAAGCAGCTTCTTGCGGCCGCCACCGACCTACCTGAGCTGAAGATGCGCACCCCGGCGGCGCCCGACGTCGTCAGCCAAGGAAAGGAGCCTGCCCGATGAGCGACACCCCCGACCAGGACGAGCGCGCGCGACGCCTTCACGACAAGTGCCTGATCGCCGACTTCAGCCCCCACGGGGAGCCGATCCCACACACCCCGCGGACCGCGGCGGCGATGGCGGCGGGGCTCGAGCGCGGCGGGCTGCCCGCGGCACTGGGGGCCCTCTGGGACGAGTACCTGCGCGAGATCGAGGAGGACGGCGACGCGTACACCCGGCGTCGTGAGGAGGTTGCCCGGGGTGGGGTCGACTCGCTCCAGGTGACCCTGGGCGCGATCGAGATGAGCATGCACGACTGGGATGCCGGCCTTCGCGATGCTGCCCGCTGGCGCCGCCGCGCGGCGATCGGCGGTGACGTCGAGGTCTGCGAGACGCCCGCGGCGCTGCGCGCGGCGCGCGAGGCCGGCCGGGTCGGGGTCATGCTCGGCCTCCAGGACACGCTGCAGATCGGCTCGGATCTGCGCCGCCTGGAGATGCTCCGCGACCTCGGCGTGCGGGTGGTGCAACTGACCTACAACCGGCGCAACCTGGTCGGCGACGGTTGTACCGAGCCCCATCAATCCGGTTTGAGCCGCTTCGGCGTCGAGCTCGTGCGGGAGCTGAACGAGCTGGGGATCGTGGTCGACGTCTCACATTGCGGCGACGGGACGACGATGGAGGCGATCGACGTCTCCGCGCGCCCGATCGCCTTCACCCACACGGCGTGTCGGGCGCTCTACGACCACCCGCGGGCAAAGACCGACGAGCAGCTGCGGGCCCTCGCCGAACGCGACGGTTACGTCGGCATCGTCGCGGTGCCGTTCTTCCTCAAGGCGGCCGGCGCCGGCATCCCCGACGCGGTCGCCCACGTCGCCCACGCCGCCGAGATCGTCGGCATCGAGAACGTCGGCATCGGTACAGACTGGGGCTTCTGGACGACCGACTGGCCCGCGGAGCTGCGTCCGGCGACGCTGCGGGCGCTCGGGGGCGCGGGCGGGTTCCGTCCCGAGGACGGCCTCGAGCTGGGCATCGGGCTCGGTCCGTTCGTCGAGTGGGGGGACCGCCTGCACCTCACCCGCGGGCTCCTCGACGGCGGCTTCAGTGATGCCGAGATCGCCGGCCTCCTCGGTGAGAACTGGCTGTGCTTCCTCGAACGCTTCTAGGCGCGACAACGTTCGCGCCGACGGCGACGATTCGGCGACCGTTGTCGTCACCGCGGGCGCGTCGCCGCTCGTAGCCTGCTCCCATGACGAAGGGAAACGGCCGGGAGAGCGATCTGTTGACCCTCGAGGATCGGCGCGGGCTGCTGCGGGCGATGTGCCTGATGCGGGGGGTCGAGGAGCGCGGATTGTCCCTCTACAAGCAGGGGAAGATCCCCGGCTCCTTCTACGACGGGCACGGGATGGAGGCGATCAGCGTCGGGGCCACCTGGGCGCTCGGGGCGGGCGATGCGGTCTGCTCGCCGTTGATCCGGGACCTCGGTGCGCACCTGGTGCGGGGCACCGACCTCACCGACGTCTTCCGTCACTACATGGGTCGGGAGAATGCGCTCAGTCACGGGCGCGAGGGCAACGTCCATTTCGGCGACCGCCGCCTCGGCGTGGTCGGGATGGTCTCGATGCTGCCCGACATGATGGTCGTCGCGACCGGCATCGCGATGGCGTTCAAGATGCGCTCCGAAGAGCGCTGCGCGCTCAGCTTCTTCGGCGACGGCGCGACCTCGCGTGGCGACTGGCACGAGGCGATGAACTGGGCCGCGCTCTACCGGCTGCCCGCGGTCTTCGTGCTGGAGAACAACCAGTTCGCCTACTCCACCCCGACCTCGAAGCAGTTCGCCGAGGACCCGATCAAGCGCGCCGCCGCCTATGGCATGGAGGGGGTCAGCGTCGACGGCAACGACGTCACCGCGGTATTCGAGGCGACCCGGGCGGGGCGCGAGAAGGCGCTCGCCGGGGGTGGCCCGACCCTGATCGAGGCGCGCACCCTGCGCATGCACGGCCACGGCGCCCACGATGACGCCTCCTACATCTCGGCCGAGATGCTCGAGCACTGGCGCCGCCGTGATCCGATCGAGCGGCTCGCGTCCCGCTTCGCCGACGACGAGGTCGCCGCGCTCGAGGCCGAGGTGAAGGCCGCGATCGACCGGGCGGTGGAGGGCGCGCTGGCGACTCCGATGCCCGACCCTGCTGGCGCGACCGCGAGCGTCTACTGCTCCGGCGTCCCGGAGGTGCTCGGCGAAGGGGCAGCGCCCTGGAGCGGCTTCGCGACCCCCGACGCCCTCCCGGCCGCAGCCTGATGGCCGTCCGCACCTACCTGCAGGCCATCACCGACGGTCTCCACGAGGCGATGTTGGAGGACGAACGGGTCTTCGTCATGGGGGAGGACGTCGGCGCCTTCGGCGGGGCCTTCAAGGTCACCGCCGGCCTACAGGAGGAATTCGGCCCCGAGCGGGTCCGTGACACCCCGATCGCCGAGGCCGGGATCATCGGCGCCGCGGTCGGCGCGGCGATCGCCGGGCTGCGCCCGGTCTGCGAGATGCAGTTCTCCGACTTCGTCGCCTGTGGTTTCGACCAGCTGGTCAACGTGGCGGGCAAGATGCATTATCGCCTCGGCCTTGCGGTGCCGATGGTGCTGCGACTGCCTTCCGGCGGCGGCTTCGCGGGCGGCCCGTTCCACTCGCAGAACCCGGAGGCGTGGTTCATGCACGCGCCCGGCCTCAAGGTTCTCGCCCCGTCGACTCCGGAGGACGCCAAGGGCCTGCTTGCCGCCGCGATCGCGGACCCCAACCCGGTCGTCTTCATGGAGCACAAGCACCTCTACCGCCGGATCAAAGGCGAGGTCCCCGATGGCAGCTACGAGACCCCGTTCACCGCCCGGGTCGCCCGGCCGGGCACCGATCTCACCGTGATCGCCTACGGGGCGATGGTCCACGCTGCTACCGCCGCGGCCGATGAGGTCGAGGGGGCGTCGATCGAGGTGCTCGACCTGCGCTCGCTCGCCCCGCTCGACGAGGAGGCGATTCTCGTCTCGGTCGGCAAGACGTCCAAGGTCCTGGTCGTCGACGAGGCCAACCGGACCTGCGCCGCCGGCGCCGAGGTCGCCTCGCTGATCGCCGACCGCGGCTTCGAGCTGCTCGACGGGCCGGTGCGTCGGCTGGCGACGCCGGACGTGCCGATCCCCTTCAGTCCGCCGCTCGAGGAAGCGGTGATCCCGACTTCGAGTCGCATCGCCGAGGCATGCCGTGAGCTCCTCGACTACTGAGCTGGGCCTGGTCGACGTGACGATGCCCCAGATGGGCACGTCGATGTCGGAGGGGACGGTCGTCACCTGGCTGAAGTCCGTCGGCGACCCGGTGGAGGCCGACGAGACGATCTGCGAGATCTCGACCGACAAGATCGACACCGAGTGTCCGGCGCCGGCGGCGGGGACGCTGGTGGAGGTCTTGGTCGAGGTCGAGGAGACGGTCGAGGTCGGGGCGGTGTTGGCCCGGATCGCGCCGGAAGGTGGGGCCGTGGTGCTGCCGGCCCCACCCGAGCCGACGCCCGCCTCCGCACCGGCCGAGCCCGCGGGCGCCGAGGGGAACGGTGCGGGTCGGCTCGCCGTCGCGCCCGCGGACTCGCGCCGCTACTCGCCGCTGGTTCGGCGGATCGCCGCCGAGCACCGGGTCGACCTGACCGAGGTCCCGGGCACGGGCAGGGCCGGGCGCGTCACCAAGAAGGACCTGCTCGCCTGGCTCGAGAGCCCCAACGCCGCCGCGGCCCCCGAACCGCCGCTGCACAGCGACTCCCCCTACCGACCCGACCCACCGTCCGCGCCCGCGGTGGCGCCCGGGCCTGTGCCGCCGGCCGCGGTCTCGAACGACCTCGGCGGCGTCTCCGGGTCGCTCACCCGGATCCGGCGCAGCATCGGCGCGGCGATGCTGCGCTCGCAGCAGACCACCGCCACCTGCCACACGGTGGTCGAGTGCGACTTCAGCGGCGTCGAACGGCGGCGGCGGGAGCTCGGGATGACCGCGCTGCCGCTGGTAGCCCGGGCGGTGGTGGACGTGATCCGCCGCCATCCCGACCTGAACGCCACCCTCGAGGGGGAGACCATCACCCGTTTCGGCGAGCGGGTGCACCTCGGCATCGCCGTCTCGCTCGGCGGCGAGGGGCTGATCGTCCCGGTCATCCATGACGCCCAGGAGCTCTCCGCCGAGGGCCTCGCCGGGAGGATCAAGGACCTCGCCCGACGCGCCCGCGCAAAGGAGTTGCAGCCCGACGACGTCGCCGGGGCAACCTTCACGATCACCAGCCCCGGTGCATACGGGGCGACGATCGCCACGCCGGTGATCAACGCGCCACAGGTAGGCATCCTCGACCTCGAGGCGATCGTCAAGCGCCCGGTCGTCGTCACCGACGCCGACGGTCAGGACTCGATTGCGATCCGCCCGCTGGCCAACCTCGTCCTCGGCTGGGATCACCGCGCGATGGACGGCGTCTACGCCGCCCAGTTTCTCGGCGCGCTGCGCGAAGCGCTGGAGTAGCGCGACGAGAGCGGGATGGGCCCCGTGATCCCCTCCGACCTCGCTCTGGCGAGCAGGCTGATCCTCACGCGGATGGACGAGCTCGGCCTGCTCGGGCGGGCGACGGAGACGGTGGCCGAGGTGCGGGCGCTGGCGGCGGCCGAGGCAGCCCTGATCGGACCGCCCGCCGCGGTCGGCGGGGTGGAGGAGGTCGTGATCCTCGGCCGGGGTCCCGGTCGGGAGATCCCGATCCGCGTCTACCGGCCCCAAGGTCGGGCGGAGCGCGCGATCCTCTGGCTGCACGGCGGCGGCTGGGTGACGGGCGGCCTGGAGGCCGCCGACGTAGGGTGTCGCGCGCTCTGCCGCGACACCTCGGCGCTGGTGGCCTCGGTCGGCTATCGCCTCGCTCCCGAGCACCCCTTCCCCGCCGGCCTCGACGACTGCTTCGCGGCTCTGCGCTGGTTCGACGATCGGCGCGCCTCCGGTGCGGAGGCGCTGCCGCTGATCGTCGCCGGGGACAGCGCCGGTGGCAACCTCGCCGCGGCACTCTGCCTGTTGGCTCGGGAGAGCGGCGGCCCCGCGATCCACCATCAGGTGCTCCTCTACCCGGTCACGAACCCCGATTTCGAGACCGACTCCTATCGAGATTTCGCCGACGGATATGGGCTCGGCCGCGAGCTGATGCGGTGGTTCTGGCGGCACTACGTCGGCACGGTCGAGGACCGCGTGGACCACCGGGCCGCGGTCCTCCGCGCCCCTGACCTGCGCGACCTACCGCCCGCGACGATCGTGATCGCTGGCCGTGATGTCCTGCGCGACGAGGCCGAGGCCTACGCGGGCCGCCTCCGCGATGCCGCGGTGCCGGTCGACGTCCTCCGCTATCCCGGCCAGATCCACGGTTTCTGGCACTACTCCGCCGTCTCTGACATCCAACGCTCCGTCAACAGGGAGATCGGCAGGACCCTCCTCGCCGGTGACGGAGGTCCCGGGCGACCTATTTCGTGCCGAGCTTGACAGCCACCTTGGAACCGACCGGCAGGACCTTGCCGGGAGCAGGACGCTGCTTGCGGACTCGAGCGCCGGGGCCCGTACTGCCGCGGACCTTGCCGAGCTTGCAGCCGACTTTTTCGAGGCGCTTTCGACTCGCTTTCACCGTCTTTCCCAGGAGCGACGGAACGTGGCACTGCACCACCGGAGTCGGCGGAGGAGTGGTGGGGGCCGGTGGCGGTGCAGCGGTAGGTGGCGGCCCGGTGTAGGTGAAGTTGCTGCCGTCAGATGCGGTGCTGGTGCCGGCGATCGTGGTCACGCCGACCGAGACCGGACCCGCCTGCGCGCCCGGGGACGTGGCGACTATCGATTTGGCGGATTTGACGGTGAAGCCGGCTGCGGGGGTCCCGCCGAAGTCGACGGAGGTGACCGATTCGAAGCCGTCGCCGGTGATCGTCACCGCGGTCCCACCCGCGGTCGGCCCCGCCGCCGGGGTGATCTGCAGGACTTCTGGCGTGGCCTGCACGGTGGCGTTCAGGCCCAGCTCGGTGTTGGCGTCGGTGGTGGTCGTCGCCGCCGGCGAGCCTTCGAGCGGCGGCGGAAACAAGGTTTCGATCGTCGCTCCGGTTGCGGACTGTTGGATCCCGACGCTGTCCAGTTCTTTCGACGTTTCGATTCCGATCATGTCGCCGGCCTGGATCGGCAGCGCGGTGGGGTAGCTCTGCGCCGATTCCCCCACCGGCGTCTGCGGGCCGCTGCGGCCGGCACCCACCAGCCCGAGCGGGGTCGGCCTCAGGATGACCAAGCGGAAGGGGCCTCCCTGGTATCTGCCTTTCGTCGTCCATTGCACGACCAACCCGCTGACCGGTGAGGCCACGTTGGCTCCCGGCTCCGACAGCGCCGTCTCGGCGACGACCACGGCGCCGCCTTTGCGCAGGATCCCGATGTTGAACGTGTAGCCGAGCGGGCTGCCGACGAGCACCATCCGCGCACTCGCCCCGCTCGGCGTGGCCGCCACCACGCTCGCCGCCAGAAGGACGCAACTCAAAATGACGATCGCCCGACGCATCTCTCCCCCAATGGACACCTACGGCCTGCCGATCCTACCCTCTGGCGGCGGCAGTTGCCGGCGGCCCTCAGGTCTTCTGCCGGCGCCTTCGGGCAGGTTTCCGCCTCCTTGCGCCGCGCGAAAGGTGCAAGCCCGCACCTTCGACGCGATGATCGCGGCGATCCCGCTCGCCAGCGGTCTCCCCGCATGCGGACAAGCTGGTAGACGGGTCGGTTCCACCGGGGCGGGGGATGCAGCGGAGGGGCCGGTCGAGGGCGAGGAATCTGAGTGTCCGGCACAGTTTCGCCAGGCAGGCCGAAGAGGCGAAGGCCTGGCTGAGATGCCAAGGAGAATCCGAGGATCACCCCTCTGCGGGCGGGCGGGGAGCCCGGTCCCGTCCCTGGGTCGCCAGGACCGGCGCACCGTCGTTCTACTGACCCTTGGACGTGGCAGCGGTAGGCATCGATACCGCGGTCGCGGACAGCTTCATTTCTCACCCCCTGACGTTCGGTGAACTGGCGTGTACCGATGGAAGGGAAAGCTGCACCGAGGGGACCGATTCAAAAGCTGGGACGAACCTGTTCAAAAAACCGCTCGCTCGGTCGGAACGATCAATATGCTCGACGCAATTGCATCTAAAGACGCATGGGAGGCGACGGACGCATGGCGGCAGCAGCAGCTAGACGAAAACGACTGGAAACCACCTTGGCAGCGGCGGTGGCGCACCCACTACGCAGCAAGTGCTTGGTGATCCTCGCCGAGCGGGTCGCGAGTCCGGCGGAACTAGCCCGGGAGCTCGGCGCGCCGGTCTCGAACGTCGGTTATCACGTCCGTGGGCTGATCGACGCGAACCTGATCGAACTCGTGGAGACGCGACCGGTCCGGGGCGCGACGGAGCATTTCTATCGAGCCGTCCAACTTCCGTACATCGATGCCGGGCAGGAAAACGAACGCGGACTGGGCGAACGCCGCGTCTACGCGGAATCGATTTGGTCAATCGTCGCCGCGAACGCCGCGACCTCCTTCGAGACCGGCACGTATCTGAGGCGCCCGGACCATTACCTCACCCGCTACGCGTTCAACGTCGATGAGCAGGGATGGGCGGATGCTTCGGCGGCGCACGCCGAGCTGGAGGACCGCATGTTCGAGATTCAGGAGGAAGCCGCCGAGCGTAGGAAGGAGAGTGATGCCAAGCCGATCAGGGCGGTCACCTTCCAGGCACTCTTCGAGGTTCCCCTGCCGCAGGCGCGAGAAGTTTAGGGGACGTACCACGGGGCGCTTGCGTCCCCTGGACCCACATCCCGCATGAGAAGAGACCCCGAAGAAGGCTTCCTTCACGGGGCAGCCAGGACTCGAACCTGGAATCGCCGGTTTTGGAGACCGGTGCCTTAGCCAATTGGGCCACTGCCCCAGAGGGCCTGGAACTCTACCCGTCGTAGAGGGGATGGCGATGTGCGGAGCGCAGGGCTCCAGGTGGTGCTTCGGTCGCTCGGCAGGGTTCGGCTTCGTAGGCCATGCGTCCGCTTCGGATCGCGGCTCCTTACTTATCGAAGCTGGTTTGACCGATGATCAGGATGCACCGGACCCGATCGGGCGCGTTGCCTTGGCGCTCGTTCCAAGCCAATCGGAAGGACCCAGATGAACCGCATTCGCCAGAGGCTCACCTACGCGAACGTGATGGCGACGATCGCCGTCTTCATCGCCCTCGGCGGGGCGAGCTACGCGGCGGTCAAGCTGCCGAGCAACTCGGTCGGCACGAAGCAGTTGAAGAACAACGCGGTGACGACGGCGAAGATCAGGAACGGTGCGGTGACCGGGGCGAAGGTGGACGCCGCCACGCTCGGGACCGTGCCGAGTGCGACCACGGCCACCTCGGCGACGACCGCAGGAACCGCCGACACGGCGAAGAGCGCGATCACGGCGACCCACGCGAACGCGGCGGACACGGCGACTTCGGCGGACACGGCGAAGACTGCCGGACACGCGAACTCCGCGGACACGGCCGATACTGCCGCGACGGCGGGCCACGCCGACACCGCCGGGACGGCAACCACCGCCGACATCGCCGGGACCGCGGCCTCCGCCGCCGACGCCGCGGCCCTGGGCGGGCTGCCGCCGCAGGACTACATGAACTCCGACCGCTTCGGGTTCGGCACCGCGAGCACCTCCGACACCGACTTCAGCACCCCGCAGCAGGTCCTCCTGCTCGGTGGCGTCGAAGTGACGACGAATCAACCGAATTCCACGCCGCAGGAATTCATCGTGCGGATCGTGAACCGCAACGCCGACCAGTGGGAGTTCTCGACCACGGGCGAACCGGGGGTCATCACCCTCGGCGAAGGACAGCGGGGGCTCCTGGGTCCGATCACCACCGCAGGGTCGATGGTGATCAACGGGCGCGATCGGCAAGAACCGAAAAAGGCGATCGTGATCCAGTGCGGCTCCGACACCGCCCCCGACATCCTCGACTGTTTCGCGCAGCTTTCTCCGGATGCGTGAGCGAATCGAGAAGCGGCCGCGCCCCGCTACGGCCGGGGTGACCACTCGCGGTCGAGGATGGCGAAGACGAGTTCGCCGCCCCACTCGCCCTTGAAGATCTCGGCCTCGCGGAAGTGGGCCTCCTGGCGCAGGCCGAGGCGGCGGAGGAGGGCGGCGGAGGCGGTGTTGCGGGCGTCGGTACGGGCGAAGACGCGGTGGGCGTGCAGGTCGCGGAAGGCGAGGTCGATCAGGGCGCGGGTCGCCTCGGTCGCGTAGCCCTGGCCGCCGGCGTCGGGGTGGAAGACGTAACCGACCTCGACCTGGCGGTTGATGACGCTGCGCAAGAAGATGGTGACGTCGCCGAGGAGGAGGCCGTCCGCGCGGCGCTCGACCGCGAGGGTGACGGCGTCGTCGTCGTGCTCCAGGGTGGTCTGCGCGATCCGCTGGGCGAGGGCGGGTTCGACTGCGGCCCTGGTGCGCGGCCCCCAGTAGAGGAAACGGGCGACCTCGGGAAGGGCCTGGATCGCGGCGAGGCGGTCGAGGTCATCCTCGCGATAGCGGCGCAGGAGGAGGCGCTCGGTGCGGAGCTCGCGGGCGGCCAGGTCCATCGCGCCGGGCGGCTACCCCGGATCCTGGGTGACTTGGTAGATCTTCCGCAGGTCCTCGTGGACGCGCCAGGTGGTGCGGTCGCCGGCGTGGAGGAGGCCGACGTCGCCGGGGCCGACCTCGACGGTCGGCCCGCCCTCGACCTCGATCGTCGCCCGGCCGCGCAGGACGACGAACAGCTCGTCGGACTCGGTGTCACGGGAGACACCGGCGGTGTGTTGCCAGATGCCGCGCTCGACCCGGCCGTCGGCAGAGGTGTCGAGGACCAGCCCGCTCACCTGAGGGTCGCCGCCGAGGACCTGGTCGGGCTCGAGCGGCCACGGCTCCAGCTCGGTCGACATCGGGTCGAGCCTCGCGCTGCGTGCGATCGTCACCGGCGCATCCTAGTGTCCGGCGGGGAGGGGGAAAAGACTGCCCGGCGCCGAAGGAACCGGGGCGATGGGCACGGACTCGATCCGGCATCCGCTGACCCGCACCCTGCTGGTGCTCACCTTGACGACCGGGCTGATCGACGCCGCCTGTTATCTCGGGCTCGGGCGGGTGTTCGCCGCCAACATGACCGGGAACGTGGTGCTGCTCGGCTTCGGGATCGCCGGATCCGGCGGGCTGCCGGTGGTCGCGCCCCTGGTCTCGCTGGCCGCGTTCCTCGCCGGCGCCGTGGTCGGTGGGCGGATGGGGGTGAGGCCGGCCGCGAAGGAGGCGCGCCTGTCGCGGGCGATGCTGATCGAGGTGGGGCTCATCGCCCTGGCGACCCTGCTCGCGGTCGCCGTCGACATCACCCCGGACCACTTCTCCGGCGACCTCGTCATCGGCCTGCTGGCCTTCGCGATGGGCATGCGCAACGCGACGGTGCGGGGACTCAAGGTCACCGACCTCAGCACGACGGTCCTGACGATGACCCTCACCGGCCTCGCCGCCGACTCTCAGCTCGCCGGCGGCCGCGGAACCGGGAACTGGCGGCGGAGCGCGGCGGTCTGGTCGATGCTCGCGGGCGCGGTGATCGGCGCCCTGCTCCTGAAGGCCGACCTGGCCCTCGTTCTCCTCGCCGCCGCCGTCCTCGCCCTGGCGACCTGGCTCGTCTTCATCCCCGCTGCGATCGGCGCCGCGGACTAGGTCGACGGACGCGTTGCGGTGCCGACGATGACCGCCGCGGACCAGGTCGACGGATGCGTTGCGGGGCCGAGGCGCCGGCCATCCGGAGCCCGAACCTCAGCCGCCGGCCCCCGCAAGGTCGAAGGCGCTCCTCACTTCGAGCGGTTCCGGCAGCAGTCCGTGGGAGCTTGCCCAGGCTGACCATTCCCGCAGCACCGATTCGTTGAACGGGGTGGGGCGGAGGGCCGGGAGGAGGACCTTCAGCTGGGCGGCCTGGTCGGCGCGTTCGAGCCCCTTGTCGGCGGCGAGGAGGTCGTCCAGGGCCTTTTGGGGATGGGACTCGGTGAAGGCGTAGCCGCGCCGCGTCGCTTCGACCATCCCTTCGACCAGCTCAGGTTCTGCTTCCAGCTCCTTGCGCGTCGTCGTGAGGACGAGCTCCGGGTAGGGCGGGGCGCCGAATTCGTCGACTTTGAAGACGCGGAGGGGGATGCCCTGACGTTCGGCCTCGACCGCCTCGGCGTTCCAGAAGCCGGTCGCCGCATCGACTTTCCCGGCCGCCAGTGAGGCGACGGCGTTGAAGCCGATGGTGATTTCGTCGACTCCGGCGGGGTTGCCGCCGTCGGCGCGCACCTCCGAGTCGACCACCGCGGCGTCGGAGGGGAGGCCGGTGACGCCGATCGTATGGCCGTCCAGGTCACGCGGGCGCTTCACCGGACCGTCCTTGCGGGCCAGGATGGCCGCCAGCGGCCGCTGCACGATCGGCATCAGGCCAACCAGTTCGAGACCTTTCTCGGCGGCGATGCCGAGGTCGGTGATGTCGAGGATGGCGAAGTCGGCGCGGCCGGCGGCGAGCAGCTTCGGCGCGTCGGTCGATTCGCCCGGAGCCTGCACCTGGAGGTCGATTCCAGCGTCCTTGTAGAAGCCTTCGGCCTGTGCCGCGTAGATGCCGGAATGGACGGCGTTGGGCGTGAAATCGAGCACGACGGTCGCGCCTTTCGGCGCGCCCGGTTCCGCACCGCTCCCGCCGCAGCCGGCGAGTCCGGCGAGCAGCAGGGCGGCCGCCAGCAGCGCGACAGCCCGATCCATCTGGCAGGAACTCTAGAACCTTGAGCAAATATGGGTAGACTGCCGCCGCTTCTTTTTTGGCGAGGGAACAACTTCTAGGAGGGGAACGAGAGTGGAGCTGGAGCAAAAAGGAATGTCCGCGTATCTCGCGGAGGTGATCGGCACTTTCCTGCTGGTCTTCTTCATCACCAGCGTCGTCACTCTCTACGTCTCGACCGGCGCGCAGGCGTCGTTCGGCTCGGACTTCGCCGTGGTCGGGTTCGTCCAGGGACTGACCCTCTTCGGCGTGATCTGCATGTTCGGCGCGGTCAGCGGCGGCCACTTCAACCCGGCCGTCACGCTCGCCGCGGCGACGATTCGCAAGATCAGCGTCATCGACGCGGTGATCTATGTTCTCGCCCAGTTGATCGGCGCTGTCGGTGGCGCCTATCTGACGAAGCTCCTGCTTGAAGACGAGGGTCGCGCGGTCCACTACGGCGCCGGCTCGGTGTCGAGCCTCCTCTCGGGCAACGTTGCAGGCGCGGCGGTCGAGGGGATCGGCGTCTTCGCCCTCGTCCTCGTCATCCTCGCCGTCGTCTTCTCCGAGAAGGGCGCCAAGGACTGGGGTCCCCTCGCGATCGGCCTCACCTTCGTCTTCATGGTCATGGTCGGCGGGCCGCTGACCGGTGCCTGCTACAACCCGGCCCGCTGGTTCGGCGCCGCGCTCGTCTCCAGCGAATGGGGCGGCGTCTGGCCCTACCTCGTCGGCCCGGTGGTCGGCGCGCTGGTCGCGGTCGGCGTGTGGCGCTTCGTGATCGAGGCCGGCGGTGCGGCCCCGACCAGGAAGTCGCCTGAGCGAGCTGCCCCGGCGGCGGCGCGCGGCGGCAAAGGCGCCGGTCCGGCCGAGCCGAAAAAAGCCTAGGGAGCGGACGCCCCGGATAGCCGGGGCGCGTCTCGCCAAGCGGTTTCGGGCTCGCTCCCCCAGTCGGGTGGGTGATCCTTCCACAGGGCGCGTCCGGCCGAGCCGGCGCGCCCTGTAGCTTTGCCGGGGTGCAACGGGTCACCTTCTCCCGCAACTTCACCCTCTCGCTCTCGCGCACCTGCCGCTGCTACTGCAAGTACTGCGCCTTCGCCACCCACCGGGCCCACCTCCACGCCCCCGCCGAGGTCGAAC
>JAFDWO010000115.1 GCA_018268415.1 Actinomycetota bacterium
GCGACGTCGTTGGTCGCCGTGGCGACCTCGCGGACGAGCTGGGCGCCCTGGTTCTCGAAGACGTCCTCGACCTCGACCTCGCGGGCGATCGTCACACCGTCGTTGGTGATCGTCGGCGCGCCGAACTTTTTGTCGAGCACGACGTAACGGCCTTTCGGGCCGAGGGTGACCTTGACGGCATTGGCGACGGCGTCGACGCCGGCCTGCAGGGCGCCGCGGGCCTCCTCTGCGTACTTCAGCTCCTTGTGAGCCATTTCTTTTCAGTCCTCCTTGGTCTGTCTAAGTCCTGGCGGCGTCAGCCGACCTTGGCGAGCACGTCCGACTCGCGGAGCACGAGCAGGTCCTCGCCCTCGACGGTGACCTCGGTGCCGCCGTATTTGGAGTAGAGGACCTCGTCCCCCTCCGCAACGTCGAGCGGGCGGCGGCTGCCGTCCTCGTTGATGGCGCCGTCGCCGACCGCGACGACCTTGCCCTTCTGCGGCTTCTCTTTAGCCGTGTCGGGAAGGACGATGCCGCTGGCGGTCGTCTCCTCCTCCTCGACCGGCTTCACGATCAGCCGATCCCCGAGGGGCTTCAGATTCATTCGCGAACCTCCGTGATTCGGTAGGTGGATTTACTTGTGAAGCGCGGAAATGCCGTTCTGAAGCCAAATTCCGCTTCATCCCGGCTTGGCACTCTCTAGCCAAGAGTGCCAACGGCAGGAAAGATAGCAGCGTCGGAGTGCCGGCCGGGTGAAAATTTGGCGGTCTGGGACGGGAGTGCCGAGACCTCAGTCGAGGGCCAGGAGCTCGCAGCCGAGGCGCTCGGCGATCCCTTCGCCGCCGCGCCGCATCACCCAGTCGTGGTTCCACTCGAAGATCGGGCGCAGCAGTGGCGCCATGCGGTTCATCCAGGGCCTGGTCGTCGCCACGTCCCACTCGTAGAGGACCGCGGTGACGCCGTCCTGCTCGTAGAGCCGCCAGCGCCCGACGCCTTCGAGATCGCCGACCGCCTGGCCCTCCATCAGCGAGAAGCGCTCGATCTTGGTCGCCGTCACCTCGAATTCGACGCGATAGGGCAGGAAACTGCGCCACACCATGCGCGACTTGGTGCCGACGCCGTCCTCGTTGCCGGGTCGCAGCTCTTCGGCGACCTCCACCCCGCGCCACCACTCGGGCCAGGCGGCCTCGTCGTAGATCGCGTCCCAGACCGGCTCCCGCGGCGCTTGCAGGAGCCAGGTGGTCAGGAACGAGTACCGCATCACGCCCGCACTAGTTGTGGTGCGGCGTCTCCCCGTTGCCGAGGTGCGCGCGGGGCGGCTCGACGATCTGCGAGAAGCGGACGACGGTGACGAGGTCGTCGTCGTCGACCGGGCGGCTGTAGATCTGTTCGAGGAAGCGGCGGGTCTCGTCGAGGCGGCGGAACTCGGGGTTGTCGTGCTCGATATCGCGCCGGGAGAGCTGCGAGAGCGGCTTCACCTCGACGTCGTCGATCACGGCCGCGAAGAGTTTCTCGCGGGGACTGTGCCGGAAGCCGATCGTGATCCAGATGAGCTGGCCGCGCTCGTACTTGGCGCTTTTGTTGCCGAGCCGGATCGTGGCCGTCTTCCGACCCCTCTTGAGCTGGTCGGCGAAGACCGCCGAATAGAAGTTCAGAACGTAGATGCCGCCCCTCATTTGCGGCAGGGAGTCTATTTGAGCGGGCCGAAGGCCGGGCGGCGACGGGGCGAGGGGCTCGGGCCTGGTGGGCGCCCATCGGAGGTGACCCCTCTCTCACGGACAGCGGGAGGTTCGTTCGGGGTCACCCCCGATGGGCGCTACCGGCCGTGGCGGTGGTCCGGGCGCCACGGGTCTCGACGGCAAGTTCCGCCACGAGCTCGGCCGCGGGGATGCTGCGGGAGCGGGAGTGGGATTGGCCGGCCCAGAGGTGCATGCGGGCGGGGTCCTCGGACTCGCGGGCGGTGCGGCGGAGCGGCGCCGTGAGGTGGTGGATCTCGGGGTAGGCGGAGGGCGCGACGGCGTCGTGCTCGCGCATGAAGCGGTTGACGATGCCGCGGGCGCGGCGGCCGGTGAAGGCGCGGGTGACGGCGGTCGGGGCGTCGGATTCGATCGCCGCGCGGTGGGCGGGCGAGGTGGCGGCCTCGGGACAGAGCATGAACGCGGTACCGAGCTGGGCCCCCGCCGCTCCCCCGGCCAGGACCGCGGCGATCCCGGCGCCGTCGAAGATCCCCCCGGAGGCGATCACCGGCACCTCGGTGAGCCCGGCGACGAGGCGGAGCAGGGCCAGCAGGCCGAGGTCGTTCGGCGCCAGGTCGTCGAAGGCGCCGCGGTGCCCGCCGGCCTCGAAGCCCTGCAGGACGAGGGTGTCGGCACCGGCGGCGAGGGCGAGCTCGGCCTCGGCGGGCGTCGTCACCGTGACCCAGACCGCGCAGCCGGCCGCGTGGAGCGCCTCGACCTGAGCGGCTGCGGGCGCGCCGAAGGTGGTGGAGACGACGGGGACGGCGAGCTCGGCGGCCAGGGCGAGCTTGGCGTCGAAGTGGTCGTCGTCGTGGCGCGGCTCCCCGAGCTCGCCCTCCGCCGCGATCCGCGCGGCATAGCGCTCGACCGCGCGGGCGTCGGCGGGCGGGCCGGCGGGCGCGAAGAGGTTCAGGCCGAAGGGCCCGTCGGTCAGCGCACGCAGCTCCGCCACCTCGACCGCCACGCCCTCCGGCTCGCGATACCCGGCGGCAAGAAACCCGAGCCCGCCCGCATTCGACACGGCCGCCGCGAGCGCCGGGGTCGAAATCCCGCCCGCCATCGGCGCCTGGACGATCGGCCGCACCAGCTCCCGCACGTCGAACATACCTCCAGCGTAAGCCGTCGTCCCCAGCTGTTCCTTTTGCCCACTATTCCGGCAAAGGAACAGCGGACGAGCTGCGGGCAGGGGGCGGAGCGCTGGAGCTGGGCGGGGCGCGGCGTTGGATCCGGTCCGGCGCTAAAACCCCTCGGCCCCGATCAGGGGGACGAAGCGGCAGGGGGCGATCGCGGTCGACTCGAGCTCGGCACCGCGGCGGCGGAGCAGGGTCAGCATCTCCTCCTTGCCGGAGACGACGGGCACCACCATGCGACCGCCCTCGGCGAGTTGCTCGATCAGCGCGGGCGGGGGCGCCGGGGCCGCCGCATGGACGGCGATCGCGTCGAAGGGGGAGCGATCGGGAACGCCGCGGCTGCCGTCGCCGATCATCAACTCGACGTTGGCCGCCGCTTCGGCGCGGAGGGCCTCAGCGGCGGCGCGGGCGAGGCTCGAGTGGCGCTCGACGCTCACCACGTGCTTCGCGAGCCGGCCCAGCAGGCAGGTCGAGTACCCCGACCCGGTGCCGATCTCCAGCACCTCCTCGTCACCGCGCAGCCCCAGCGCCTGCAGGATCGCGGCGACGATCCAGGGCTGGGAGATCGTCTGCTCGGCGCCGATCGGCAGCGCCGCGTCGGCGTAGGCGAGCTCGCGACGACGCTCCGGCACGAACCGCTCCCGCGGCACCTCCCCCATCGCCGCCAGGACGCGCGCGTCGCGGATCCCCCGCTCGCGCAGCTGGTGCTCGACCATCTCCGCCCGGCGGGCGGCGAAATCCGGCTCCTCGTAGGCGTCCATCGGGGCAGGCTACCCGGGGGTATGGTCGTCGGCATGGCCGCTCGCACCGCCGTCGGCGCCGTCGCGCTCCTCGCCCTGATCGGGGTGACGATCTACCTGCTCTTCCAGATCCCCTGGGAGTTCACGGCCGCCGGGATCCTCGTGCTCGTCAGCATCCTGGCCGCGATCGGCCGCGACGCGCCCGACGGCTCCGGCGTCGACCCTCAGCGCACCCGCTCGTAGCACAGCCCCACGAGGCCTTCGCCTCCCGGGGGGCGGAAGGGACGCGGCCGTCCCGTCCACGGCCCGGGCAGGCTGTGGCCGTGGCCGGGACGGCCGGGTATGAAAGGCGTGGCGGAAGGCCCGCCGGAGGATCAAAGGAGTGCCACAGCTCCGTCACCGATGTGGGACCTCGTGACGGAGACGTCGGGAACTCCACACTTCCTCCCGTGTTTTCCAACAGTCACCGACGCCCTGCATGAGTTGACCGTGCCCTGGCACGGTCAACTCATGCAGGGCCACGGAGCCCTGCGTGGATGACCCGGCCTATGGCACGGGTGATCCACGCAGGGCGTCCCCGGGCCATCGTCCCCGGCCCGCCCCGCCCCTCCGGATCCCGGCCTCTCCCACGTCTCTCCCACACGGGACCATCACGGAAGTCCGACCTTCCTCACGTCCCTGTGGCGCCTTCCCCACGCACCCCTCACGTCCCGGGCGCCTCAGGCGCTCACAGCCTGCCAGGAGCGCCATGAGGCGCCCGGGACCATCTCGGACGGGTGCGGGGGTCGGGGTCGAGCGGCATCTCGCGCCCGCACCGCATCTCGGACGGGTGGGGCCGGGGTCGGGCCCCTCCCTTCTCGACGGCCCCGTCCCTTCCGCTGTTCCTTATGGTCCCCAGGGGACCATAAGGAACAGCGGAGCGGTCCCGGGGAGGGTGGGGCGGCTCCGGGGCGCGACTCGGACGGATGGGGTGGCCGGGGTCGGGTCGCACCTCAACCCGCCCTGCAGCTCGGACGGGTGCGCGGCCGCGTACCCTCGGTCGGCGCGCCCCTCGGCGTCCCTCAGTAGATGTAGTTCCGCAGCTTGTTCGGCTGCAGCACCGTGACGCGCCCGCGCCCCGACCGGACGACCCCGGCCCGCTCGAGCTCCGCCAGGAAGCGGCTGACCGACTCGCGCGACGTCCCGGCCAGTTGGGCGAGGTCGGTCTGGTTCATGCGGATCGTGACCTCTTCCATCTCACCGTCGCCGTCCTTGTCGTCCTGCCCCTCGCGCGAGAGCTGGGCGAGGATCCCGGCGACCCGGCTCGGCACCGTCTGGAAGGACTGGCGCGAGAGGCGCATGTTCGCGGCGCGCAGGCGGCGCACCAGCCCGGCAACCAGCTTCAGCGCGATCTCGGGATTGCGGCCGAGCAGGGCGCGGACGTCGTTGGCGGGCAACGCCAACAGGGTGCCGTCGGTGATCGCCTCGGCCGAGGCCGAGCGTTTGTCGCCGTCGAGCATCGCCAGCTCGCCGAAGATCTCCCCCGGCCCGAGCGTCGCCAGCGTGATCGCCCGCCCGTCGGAGTGTTCGCGGGTGACGCGGAAGCTGCCGGCGCTGACGATGTAGCAGGCGTCGGAGCTGTCACCCTCGTGGAAGACCCGCGTCCCGGCCGGGAAGGATCGCGGCACGGCGACGTGGGAGAAGCGTTCCAGCTCTCCTTCCTCGAGGTCGGCGAAGAGCGGGACGCTCCTCAGCAGCTCGATCGCGGTCTGCTCCGTGGTCTCAGGCACCCGCATCGATTATGGCAATGGGATGTGGCAAAGATGTTGCGGGACGGACACAGGGCCCACTCGGGTGGGTCATGCGGAGGCGGTGAGTTTGCGGGGGCCACGACTGAAGCCGGCGCCGATCAGGGCCTCCTCGTGGCCGGAGCCGATCACCGCCTCGCCGTCGAGCTTCTCGATCGCCAGCTTGGGGAGCTGCCCCGCGGCGACCGCGTCGGCGAGCGCCTGCATCGCCGCGCCGAGCTCCTCTTGGTCCATCGCGCGCAGCCGCAGCAGGCCGCGGCCACCACGCTCGACGAACACCTCCGGCTCACCATCACGCTGCAGGAGGTAGGCACCGGGGGTGCGGCCGGGGCGCCGCCCGCCCTCGAGCTTCGGCCAGGGCAGGGACGCGCCGTAGGGGTTGGCGGGATCGGTCGCCGCCAGCACCAGGTACTCGTCCTGGGCTTCGGGCAGGGAGCGGAGACGCTCGACCGCGCCGGGCAGGGCGAACTGCGCACCGCCGAGGCCCTCGACGAAGTAGCCGCGGCGCGCCGTCCCCAGGAGCTCGAGGTTGCCGAGCTCCGCGTAGAGGGTCGAGAAGCCGCCGGGGACGCCCTCGGCGAGGACCGTCTCCCGGGTGACGATCCCGTAACGCTCCATCATCAACTCGGCCTGGGCGCGCAGGCGCGCGCCGGGCCCCGGCGCACCGGCGAATATCGGCGCGGTCAGCGACCAGCGTCCCTGCACCGCGGCGCCCGCGGTGGAGCGGCGGCGGGCGAAGCGCCGCCCCGCCCGTTCGGTCTGCGGCACGGCGCGCAGGCGCGGCGCCCGCAGCGGCGCGAAGGCATCGTTGGTCACCTCGCCGCCCCAGGCGAGGTCCCAAAGCGCGTTGTGGAGGTCCTCGGTGGGGTGGTCGAGGTCGGCGACGAGGTCGAGCCAGAAGGACGGCCCGGCGGCGAGCCGCTCGCGGATCGCATCGTGGACCTCCCCCTGCGGGATCTCCAGCTTGCCGTTCGCGGGCGGCGGGCCGGCGAGGCGGACGTCCTCGCGGAAGTAGAGGGCGACGCGGCCGTCGCTGCGCCCGAGGCTCCCGGCGCCGACCCAGATCAGCTCGCCGCTGGTGCAGAGCTGGTCGAGCCAGTTCTGCGAGTAGGCGCCGAGGCGGCGCGGCAGGACGTCGGTCTCCCAGACCTTCGGCGTAAGGGCGACGCCCTGCAGCGGCACCAGCGCCTCGCGCAGGCGGTCGGGGCCGGCCCCGGCGGGGCGGAAGGCGTCGACGTTCTGCCAGCTCGGCAGGAAGCGGGCGAGCTCGGTGCGGTCGGCCGCCTCGACCTCCTTGCGCAGCCGCGCCAGCGAGGCGCGCCGCACCCGCCGCAGGACGTCGGAGTCGCACCACTCGCGCTCGGTGCCGCCGGGGAGGAGCTCGCCGCGGACCAGCGCGCCTTCGTTCTCCAGCTCGCGCAGCGCCGGGCCGGGGTCGACGCCATAACGCTGCATCAGCTGGCCGGTCGGAAAGGGGCCGTGGGTGCGGGCGTAACGACGGACCAGGGCGCGCATCGCGTCGGGGTGCTCGGCGAGGAAGGTCTCCGGCAGCCCGGGCGGGGGCGGCACGCCGAGCGCATCGCGGTAGAGCCCGGCGTCCTCGGAGGCGATCCAGCGCTCTTCGCCGGCGATCCGCACCGCCGCGATCCGCCGCTCCCCGGCCAGCTTGCGCAACATCGACTCGGCCGAGTAAGGAGCTTCCACCCGCTCCGCCGCCTCCTCGGTGGTCAGGTCACCGAGGGTGCGGAGGATCTGCTGGAGCGCATCGCGATCGCCCGCCTGCCCCGCCTCGGTGCGGTGCTGGAGCTGCGCTTCGACCTCCTCCAGCGCCTCCGGGTCGATCAGCTCGCGCAGCTCCTCCTGGCCCAGCAGCTCGCGCAGCAGGTCGCGGTCGAGGGCCAGCGCCGCCGCCCGCCGCTCGGCGTTCGGCGTGTCCCCCTCGTACATGTAGGTGGCGACATAATCGAAGAGGAGCGAGGAGGCGAACGGCGAGGCCGTCGGCGTCTCGACCTCGACCAGCGAGAGCGAGCGCGCGTGCAGCTTTTCCAGCAGGTCGACGAGGGCGGGCAGGTCGAGAACGTCCTGCAGGCACTCCCGGTAGGTCTCCAGGACGACGGGGAAACGGGGAAAATCACGCGCGACTTCGAGCAGCGATTGCGACTTCAGCCGCTGCTGCCAGAGCGGCGTGCGCTTGCCGGGGTAGGCGCGCGGAATCAGGAGCGACCGTGACGCGTTCTCGCGGAAACGCGCACCGAAGAGCGCCGAGCCGGAGAGCTCGCCGACAACCAGGTCTTCGAGCTCGGCGGGGTCGACCAGCACCAGGTCGGCGGGGGGCGGCTCGTCGGCATCGGGGAGGTGGATGACGATGCCGTCGTCGGACCAGATCGCGTCGGCCTCGAGGTCGCGCTCGCCGCGGATCTTGGCGGCGAGCGCGAGGCCCCAGGCGGCGTGGACCCGACCGCCGTACGGGGAGAGGATGCAGAGGCGCCAGTCGCCGATCTCGTCACGGAAGCGCTCGACCACGATGGTCTGGTCGGAGGGGACGACGCGGGTGGCGTCCTGTTGTTCGCGCAGGTAGGTGACGAGGTTGTTGGCGGCGCGGCGGTCGAGGTCGTACTCCTGCGCCAGCTCCTCGGGCTTGCGTGAGACCGCCTCGCGGGCGAAAGCGCCGATCGCGCGGCCGAGCTCGGCGGGGCGGCCGACCCCGTCGCCGCGCCAGAACGGCACCGCGCCGGGGGCGCCGGGCGCGGGCGTGACGATCACCCGGTCACGGGTGATTTCCTCGATCCGCCAGGTCGAGGCGCCGAGCAGGAACGTCTGCCCGGCCCGCGCCTCGTAGACCATCTCCTCGTCGAGCTCGCCGACCCGCCGGCCGTCCGGCAGGTGGACGCCGTAGAGACCGCGGTCGGGGATCGTGCCCGCGTTGGTGACGACCAGCTGGCGCGCGCCTTTGCGGCCGTGGATCGTCCCCTCCATGCGGTCCCAGACGATCCGCGGGCGCAGCTCGGCGAAGCGGTCCGACGGATAACGGCCGTCGAGCATGTCGAGCACGTTCTCCAGCTGCTCGCGGGAGAGGTCGTGGAAGGACTGGGTGGCGGTGACGATCCGCTCGACCTCGTCGACCTCCCACTCGTCCAGCGCCGCCATCGAGACGAGGTGCTGGGCGAGCACGTCGAGCGGGTTCTGCGGGATCGTCGTCTCCTCGATCTCTCCCTCGCGCATGCGCCGGGCGACCACCGCGCACTCGAGCAGGTCGCCGCGGTATTTGGGGAAGATCCGACCTTTGGAGGTCTCGCCGATGCCGTGCCCGGCGCGCCCGATCCGTTGCAGGCCCCGGGTCACCGACTTCGGCGACTCGACCTGGATGACGAGGTCCACCGCCCCCATGTCGATGCCGAGCTCCAGGGACGAGGTGGCAACCAGGCACGGAAGCTCACCGGACTTGAGCATCTCCTCGACGAGAGTGCGCTCCTCGTGGGAGAGCGATCCGTGGTGGGCCCGGGCGATCTCGAGGTACCCGAGCGGCTCGCCGGTGTCGGCGTGGCGCCCCTTGTGGCCACCGTGCTCGGTCGCGGGCAGATCCTGCTCCCCTTCCCCGTTGGCCAGCTCGTTCAAGCGCTTCGCCAGGCGCTCCGCCGCCCGCCGGTTGTTGACGAAGACGATCGTCGAGGTGTGGGTCTGCACCAGGCGCAGCAGCTCCGGGTAGATCGCCGGCCAGATCGAGCGCACGTGGGCGCTCGGCTCGATTTCCGAGGGCTGCGCCGCACCGGTCTCCGACGGGTAGGCGGGGGCGCCCGGGTCGGCCATGTCCTCGACCGGCACGACGATCTCCAGGTCGAGATCTTTCCGCGTCCCCGCGTCGACGATCCTGCACTCCCGCTTGGGCCCGACGAGGAACTGGGCGATGCGCTCCAACGGCCTCTGGGTCGCCGACAAGCCGATCCTCTGAATGCCGGGTGAAGAGGCCTCGCCCGCAGTGCGGACCAAATGGTCCAATCGCTCCAGGGTCAGCGCCAGGTGACTCCCCCGCTTCGTCTGCGCGACGGCGTGGATCTCGTCAACGATCACGGCCTCGACGCCGGTGAGGATCTCCCGCACCGCCGAGCTCATCATCAGGTAGAGCGACTCCGGGGTCGTGATCAGGATGTCCGGGGGCGTTTTCGCCATCGCCCGGCGGTCTTTCTGGGAGGTGTCGCCGGTCCGCAGGCCGACCGCGATGTCGGCGCCGATCCCGCGCAGCGGCGCGCGGAGGTTGCGCTCGATGTCGTAGGAGAGCGCTTTGAGCGGCGAGATGTAGACCACCTTGACGCCGGTGCCGAGCTCCGGCTCCCGTGCCAACTTGTCGATCCCCCAGAGGAACGACGCGAGCGTCTTGCCCGAGCCCGTCGGCGCGCAGATCAGCGCGTTGTCGCCACCCGAGATCGCGTCCCAACCCCCGGCCTGAGCAGCAGTCGGGCCCTCGAAGGAGGCCTCGAACCAGCGCCGCGTGGCAGCCGAGAACGGCGCCAGCGGGTCAGAGTCGGTCCGTTGTTTCGGCCGGGTCGCCAACCCACCGATCTTACGCACGTGGGTTGATGGGCCGAAAACTCAAGCAATGCTTGAGTTTTCGGCCCATCAACATCGGGGCGTTGAGAGAGGCGCACCGATTGCGCACCGAAGGGTCGCGGCGCTTCCCGGCCCGCCCCCGGCCGCCTGAGGCGACCGGGGGCGGGCCAAAGGGACGGGCCGGCGGTGTTACGGGGTGAGACCTCGTCACGGAGAGGGTGAGAACCCCACGCTTCCTCCCGTGTTGTCCAACGCTCACGGACGCGTTCCGGACTTTGACCCTGCCATGGCAGGGTCAAAGTCCGGAACGCGTTCTCGGCCGTCC
>JAFDWO010000116.1 GCA_018268415.1 Actinomycetota bacterium
GTCACGGAGACGTAGGGAACTCCACGCCTCCTCCCGTGTTGTCCAACGCTCACGGACGCGTTCCGTACTTTGACCCTGCCATGGCAGGGTCAAAGTACGGAACGTGTTCCCGGGCCTTCTTTCCAGGCCCGGAAAGAGACCGAAGATTGCGAAAAGGGTGACGTTCCCGGCGTCTTCGTCACCGATCAGGGCCAGGTGTGGCCCCTCCCGCACGGACCCGTCACGTAAGTCCGACCTCCTCCCGTCCCTGCGTCTCCTCCTGTCCCTGTGTCGTCTTTTTCACGACCTAGTCCCGTCCCTGTGCCCGCCTTCCCCACGACCCCCTCCCGTCCCGGGCGCCTCATGGCGCTCACAGCCTGCCAGGAGCGCCATGAGGCGCCCGGGACGCAGCTCGGACGGGCGCAGGGGCCGGGTCGCGCCGCCACGCGCACCCCGCGCCGCAACTCGGACGGCCGCAGCGGCCAAGGCCGGGACGCAACTCGGACGGGCGCACGGGCCGGGGTCCCGCCCGTCCCGCCTTGACGGTCCCGTCCCTTCCGCTGTTCCTTATGCGCCTATGAGGCGCATAAGGAACAGCGGAAGGGTCCCGATGACGGCGGGGCGGCCGCCCCGCCGGGTCGCGCCGCCACGCGCCCGGGACGCGCCTCGGACGGGCGCAAGGGCCCGGACTATGGCCGTCAGCTCACGCCCACGTCTCCTGGCGCACAGAACCGGTGGGGGAGAAGACGACGTGGACGCCGTCGAGGGCCGGATCGGTGTCGGGGAAGTCGGTGCGCAGGTGCGGGCCGCGAGACTCCTCGCGCGCCAGTGCGGTGAGCGCGATCGCCTTCGCCAGCGGGTAGGGATCGGGGATCAGCGCGGCGAGGTCGGTCGGGTTCCGCAGCGGGCCGGCGTGGCGCCAGACCGCATCACGGGTGTCGCGCGTGGGCGGGGTGAAGTGCCACCCGGGCTCCTCGGGGCGCGCCGCCGCCGCGGGCTCGGCGAGCGCGGCGTGAGCCGCCCGCCCGCCGAAGACGAAGCACTCGCTGAGCGAGTTGGAGGCGAGGCGGTTGGCGCCGTGGAGGCCGGTGCAGGAGCACTCGCCGACCGCGTAGAGGCCGGGTAGTGAGGAGCGCCCATCGAGGTCGACCGCGATTCCGCCCATCGTGTAGTGGGCGGCAGGGGAGACCGGGACCGGCTCGGTGAGCGGGTCGAGCCCTGCCTCGGCGAGCGAGGCGAAGACGTTGGGGAACCGCGCCGGGTCGATCGCGCGCAGGTCGAGCCGTACGCAGGCGCTGCCCTCCTCGCGCATCTTGGTGAGGATCGCCGCGCTCACCTCGTCGCGCGGGGCGAGCTCGTCGGTGAAGCGGACGCCCTCGGCGTCGAGCAGCTCGGCGCCCTCGCCGCGGATCGCCTCGGTGATCAGCTGGCCATCGAATGGTGTGTCGGGGAGGGCGAGCGCGGTCGGGTGGAACTGGCAGAACTCGAGGTCGGCGAGGTCGGCGCCGGCCGCCGCGCCGAAGACCGGTCCGGCGCCGATCGCGCCGCGCGGGTTGGTCGTCCGCCGCCAGAGCGCCGCGGCGCCGCCGGTCGCCAGCACCGTCGCCCGCGAGCCGAGCGAGCCCGCGTCGGTGATCACCCCGTGGCAGCGCTCACCATCGGACCAGAGCGCCATCCCCGAGGTGCGCTCGCGGACCTCGATCCGCGGGTGCTCGGCGACCATCGCCGCCAGCTTCGAGGTGATCTCGCGGCCGGTCTGGCTGCCACCGGAGTGGACGATGCGGCGGGCCGAGTGGCCGCCCTCGAGGCCGAGGGCGAGTCGCCCCTCGTGGTCGAGGTCGAAAACGACGCCGCGCGCCTGCAGATCGCGGACCGCGGTGGGCGCCTCCTCGACCAGGGCCCGTACCGCGGTGGGCCGGCAGAGCCCGCGCCCGGCGGCGAGCGTGTCCTCGGCGTGGCGCTCCGGCGAGTCCCCCGGTTCGAGCGCCGCGGCCAGCCCGCCCTGCGCCCAGAAACTGGCGCTCTGGGAGAGCGGCGTGCGGGAGACGACGCAGACGCGGCCGCCCTGCTCGGCGGCGCGCAATGCGGTCCAGAGCCCGGCGGCACCGCCGCCGACGACGGCGACGTCGTACTCGGCTACCGCCGCTATCGCTCGCCGCCCTCGCGACGAACCTGGTCGATCCGCTCGCGCAGCCAGGCGGCGGCGCCTTCGCGGGCGCGGGCGCTCTCGGCGGCGACCGCCTGCTCGGCCGCCTCGGCGCGGCGCTCGGCGGTGGCGATCCGCTCCTCGGCGGCGTCGGCCTGCGCTTCGATCTCGCTCAGCCGCTCCTCGGCGGCGGCGATCGCGCGCTCCTTCGCCGCGCGCTCCTGCTGCAGCTCTTCCTCGTGGTGGAGTTCCAGCGCCTTGAGGTCACGGTCCTCGGCGGCGCGATAGCGCTCGAGGTCGGCCTCCAGCGCGCGGATCTCCGCCTCGGCCCGCTTTTCCGCCGCGGCGGCCGCCTCGGCGGCGCTCGCCAGCGTGCGCTCGGCCTCGCTGATCCGCGCGCCTACCCCGCTTGCCGTTGCCGCGTGCTCGTCGCTCATCTAGGAGTCCGCTCCGACGCCAAGCGCCAAATCTAACCCGCGCCGGCGGTCAGGTGCCGGTAGACCTCGATCACGCGCTCCGCCATCGGCCCGGCGGCGAGGGTCGCGGCGCGTGCGGAGCCGGCCACGCGGGGGTCGCTCGCGGCGAGGTGGGGACCGGCCGCGGCGGCCCACCGGGCGGCGTCGAAGGGGGCGCAGAGGCAGCCCTCGATCTCCGCCAGGAGGTAGGGCGCGACGCCGACCGGGGTGGAGAGGACGGGCACGTTGCAGGCGAGCGCCTCGATCGCCGCCATGCCGAAGCCCTCGTAGTCCGACGTGACGACGACGACATCGGCGGCGTTCATCCAGGTGCTCATCGCCTCCGGCTCGATCGCTCCCCCGGTGAGGAGCCGCGCGTCGGCGGCGGCGGCCAGGGCGGCGGCGCGGTCGTGGCGCTTCTCCGGCCGCGCCGGGTCGGCGGGGAAGAGGAGGTAGCGGCCGTCGGGGTCGAGGCCGAGCGTGGCGCGGGCGGCAGCGCGGGAGGTGGGGGCGAAGCGCTCGAGGTCCGGGCCGCAGGGGAGGACGGTGGAGCCGGGAACCGGCGGCAGGCCCGGGCGCCCGTCCTCGACGGCGAACAGAGAGCGAGAGACGGCAGAGGCCATGTCGGCCTGCCAGGCGAGCCGGTGGGAGAGGGCCCCGACGATCGGGTGGCGGACGTCGGTGCCGTGGAAGGTGACGAGGAGGGGGCGGGCGCCGGCGGCGCGGGCCACCCAGCCGGCGAGGCCATAATGGGCGTGCACGAGGTCGAAGCGCTCGCGTCGCAGCAGTGCGCGGAGGCCGCGCATCGCGGGCAGGTAGTTGGAGCGGCCGCGTGGGAAGCCGAATTCCTCGACCTCGATGCCGCGAGCGCGGATTGCGGCGATCTGGTCGCGAACCCACCGGCCGCGCTGCGGCGTCGCCGCGTCGGGGACGAGGTTGGTGACGACGAGGACGCGCATCGCGGCAGGTTATCCGGCGCTATGCGGGGGTTATGGTCGGGCGGCTCCACGCGGATTCTGCTTGAGTGCTGCGGATGCGCCGACCGAAGCCGACGATTCTGGTCATCGCCGCGGCGTGCCTGGCGTTGGCAGGGGTGGGTGCGAGCGCGGCGGCGGCGGCAGTCCCGTCGATCTCCTTCCGTGAGCGCGCAGCCGAGGCGCGCCGGTTCTGGACGCCGGAACGGATGCGCGCGGCGCGCCCGGTCGAAGGGACGCCGCCGGCCCACGCGTCGGGGCTCAACCCGGCGCTCACTGCGACCTCGGAAACGATCGACGACCCGACCGACCCGCAGTACCGCGTCAACGGGGCGATCTTCATCTCCGAAGGGGCCGGGTTCGGTTACGGCCGCTGCTCGGGGACCTCGGTCGTCTCGCCGAACAAGAGCGTCGTCATCACCGCCGGCCATTGCGTCTACGACGAAGGCATCTGGTCGGACCGCAAGTGGGTCTTCGTCCCCGGCTACCACCACGGCGAACGCCCCTTCGGCACCTTCACCGCCCACTGGCTGGGGACGACGCCCGCCTGGCACGCGCACGAAAACGAGAACTTCGACGTCGGCGCGGCCGTGGTCGGGCGCAACGAAAAAGGACAGACGCTGGCGGCGGCCGTCGGCGCCGATCGGCTGAAGACGGGGCTTTCGCCTGACCAGACCTTCGACGTCTACGGCTATCCGGTCGAAAAGCCGTTCAACGGCGGCACCCTGCAGGTGTGTCGCGAAACGACCTTCCTTGGCCACGACTTCGGGTCCTTCTTCGAACCGGGCCCGCTCGATCTGGCGATCAGCTGTGATGACAGCGCCGGTGGCAGCGGCGGCGGCTGGGTGATCGAAGGCAACGTCGTCAACAGCGTCACCACCTACGGCTACTCGACCGACCCGTTCACGAACTTCGGGCCGTACTTCGGCGGGTCGGTGGCGAAGCTCTATGCGCGGGCGAAGCAGATCAGATGAGGCGCGCCGCGATCGCAGTGATCCTCGCGCTGGCCCTGGGGGCCGCATCCGCCTCCGTGGCGATCGCCGACTCGGGCGGGGCGGCGGCGGGGAAGGGTGGGCACCCGGCGGAGGTCGAACCGCGCTTCCAGCTCCTCGGCACCAACGGGTATCGCCTGCTGGTCTCGGCGCGGGCGGCGACGGTGACGATCGGGGTCACCCATCGGAGCAGCACGCCGCGCTCGGGATCCTCGACCACCTACGTCGCCCGCGGTACCGCCGGGCCGAACGGGATCCACGCGAGCTTCCACCAGTTCGGCCGCGTCGACGTGAAGTTCCACCCGACCGCCGAAGCCGCCCGTGGCTTGCCGCCCGATTGCTTCGGCGGGACGACCGGGGCGGCGACGATCCCGGGCTACTTCACCGGCACGGTCGACTTCCACGGCCAGGGCCGTTATACCGTCGCCCACGCCCGCCGGGCCGAGGGCGAGGTGGTCCTGCCGCCGACCGAACAGTGCCCGTTGGTCGCGGGCGGCGCCAACCCGCTGGTCGAAGACCCGAGCTCGGCGCTGCCGCCGGCGAAGACGCGGATGACGCTCGCGGCGCTCGAGAAGTCGGGTACCGGCGGCCTCCTCTTCGTCGCCCGGAAGGCGGGCAAGACCGGCTTCTACGCGGAACGGTTCGGGACGGTCGGGCGGGTCGGCCTGTTGAGCTTCGATTATGCGCTCGGGCCGCGTTCGAGCTTCGCCTCCGACCCCCAGGTCAGCTTCGGCACCGTCCATCCGCCGAGGCCCTTCGTCGGGTCGGCGACCCTGCGCCGCGGCCCGCAGGGCAAGCGCTCCTGGACCGGCGACCTCGAAGGCGTCTTCCCGGGCGGGGAACGGGTCCCCCTGACCGGCCCCGATTTCCGCACCACCCTCTCCAGAAGTTTTCCCTAGCCGTCACTCAATTGGCACTCGCGCGTCTTGAGCCGCGCGTATTTCCGCCGGAGCATCGCCCTCGTCAAACGAGGAAAGGAGAGCGATGCTCTACGCAGTGTTGGGTCACCTGCATGCCGTCCTGTGGCGGGTCAACCTCGCCGTCACCCGGCGGGTGAAGGCGATCCAGGTCCTCGCCGGGGAGCGCGGTCAGGGGACGGTCGAGTACGTCGGCCTGATCCTCCTGGTGTCGCTGCTGATGGTCGGGATGGTCGCCGCGATGAAGGGGTTCAATGGCAAGCAGGGGACCGAGCTGGCGGACGTGATCGTCGGCAAGATCAAGGAGGCGGTGAACAAGGTCGCCTTCAAATGACGGGAGGCGCGGGGATGGCCTCGGTCGTCCTCGCGCGTCGCCCGACCGGCGTGAAAGACTCGCCCGCGATGACCGCCTCACGCAGCTACGACCGCGCCCCGGCCGACATCCGACCGGTGACGATCGACCCCGGCTTCGTCGAAAGCGCCGACGGGTCGGCGTTGATCTCGGTGGGGCGGACGCGGGTGATCTGCACCGCCTCGATCTCCGAGCAGGTGCCGCGCTGGATGATGGGCCGCGGCAAGGGGTGGGTTACCGCCGAGTACGCGATGCTGCCCGCCTCGACCGGCGATCGCAAGCAGCGCGACATCTCGAAGGGCAAGCAGGACGGCCGCGGGGTGGAGATCCAGCGGCTGATCGGGCGCAGCCTGCGGGTCGTCTGTGACTTCAAGGCGCTGGGCGAACGGAGCGTCTACGTCGATTGTGACGTGCTTGAAGCCGACGGGGGAACGCGTTGCGCCTCGATCACCGGCGGGTACGTGGCGCTCAAGCTGGCGTTGCAGAAGCTGGTCGATCGCAAGCTGATCGACGCGCTGCCGCTGACCGGGCAGATCGCCGCGGTCAGCGTCGGCATGGTCGACGGCCGGGCCCTGTGCGATCTCGACTACGGCGAGGACTCGCGCGCCGAGGTCGACGCCAACGTGGTGATGACCGGCGACGGTGGGCTCGTCGAGGTGCAGGCGACGGCCGAGCGGACGCCGCTCTCACGCGCCTCGCTGGACGAGCTGCTCGGTCTCGCCGAGGGCGGGATCAACCGCCTGCGCGAGGCGCAGGATCGGGTCGCGCCCTGACCCGTGGCGCCGATGCGGGGACGGCGATGATCCTGGCGACCTCGAACCTCCACAAGCTGGGGGAGATGCGCGCGCTGCTGCCGGGGCTTGAGCTGGAGCCGCTGCCGGAGGGCTACCGGTCGCCGATCGAGGACGGCGACAGCTTCGAGGCCAATGCCCTGATCAAGGCGCGCGCCGCCCATGCGGCGCTCGGCGGGGCGGCCTTGGCCGACGACTCCGGGATCGAGTCGTTCGATCTCGACGGCGCACCCGGGATCCATTCTGCCCGCTATGACGGCGAGGGCGCGAGCGACGAGGGCAACCTCGACAAGCTCCTCCGCGAAGTCGACGCGGCGGGCGGCGGGCGCCGCGCCGCCTACGTCTGCGTCCTCGCCCTGGTTGACGACGACGGCACCGAGCACGTCTTCGAAGCCACCTGCGAGGGCCGCCTCCTGCGCGAGCGCCGCGGCGGCGGCGGCTTCGGCTATGACCCGATCTTCGTCCCCGACGACACCGCCGACGAACGCACGATGTCCGAGCTCACCCCGGCCGAGAAGAACGCGATCAGCCACCGCGGCCGTGCCGCGAGACTCCTCGCGGCGCATCTGGGGGGCCAGGGGTAGGTCCCCCGGGAGGCCGGGCGTGCTGGTTCGGTGGCGGGGCGGCCGTCCGAGGTGCGGCGCGGTCTCGGCCGGCGCACCCGTCCGAGATGTCTCCCACCCCGACCCCGGCGGTCGTCCGAGATGCCGCGCTCCCGGCCGCCCCGCCCGTCCGGGATGCCGCCCGACCCCGACCCCTGCACCCGTCCGAGTTGCCCCCCGACCCCGACCCCCGCACCCGTCCGAGCTGCGTCCCGGGCGCCTCATGGCGCTCCTGGCAGGCTGTGAGCGCCATGAGGCGCCCGGGACGGGAGGGGGTCGTGAAAAAGACGGGACAGGGATGAGGAGAGGCAGGGACGGGGGGAGGTCGGAC
>JAFDWO010000117.1 GCA_018268415.1 Actinomycetota bacterium
TCCTTCGTGATGTCGAACTCCTTCACCAACCAGGTGATCGCCCAGATGGAGCTCTTCACCCGGCCCGACGAGTTCGCGTCGAAGGAGGTCTACATCCTCCCCAAGCACCTCGACGAGAAGGTCGCACGCCTGCACCTTGCCTCACTTGGCGTCGACCTGACCGAGCTGACCCCCGACCAGTCGAGCTACCTCGGCGTCCCGGTCGAGGGTCCCTACAAGCCCGACCACTACCGCTACTAGGCCTCGGTGTTGATGGGCCGAAAACTCAAGCATGGCTTGAGTTTTCGGCCCATCAACCCTGGCGGTCGTGCGGAAGTGTGACGGCGTCGCGCCTATAGTCGCCGGGGTGGATGCGCGGATTTGGGTATCGGCGGGCGGTGCGGCGCCACGCTCGGTGCCGCTGGTGGGGGAGCGGACCGTGGTCGGGCGCTCGCCGGAGGCCGATCTGACGCTTGAGGACGATGCGGTCTCCTGGAACCACCTGGAGATCGAGCGCCGGGGGCAGGTGCTGATGGCCACCGACCTTGACAGCCGCAACGGGACGGCGCTCAACGGCGAGCCCCTCGACCGACCGCGGCGGCTGCGCGACGGTGACACGCTGATCGTCGGCGGCCACCGGCTGGAACTCTCGACTGCGGCCGACCCGACGCCGGTCGCTGCCACCGTGGCCGCGACGGGCCCGGGGGTGGCGCTGAGTGAGGAGGAGCGGGCGACCGCGACCGCGCTCGTCGCGCCGTACCGGAGCGAGGGTGCCTTCGCGGGGCGGCCCGCGACGCGCGCCGAGATCGCCGCCGAGCTCCACGTCTCCGAGCGCACCGCCCAGCGCCGGCTCGACGCCCTGGCGGCGAAACTCGACGTCGGCGGCGACGCCGGCCGCGATCGTCCCCGCCAGATCGCCGCCCGCGTGATCGAGCTCGGCCTCGACCGTCGCTGACTCGTCACACTTCCTCCGCACCTCCCCGTTGATGGGCCGAAAACTCAAGCATGGCTTGAGTTTTCGGCCCATCAACACCGGGGGTCTGCCGGAAGTGGAGCTGAAGGCGCGCGGATGTGTGACTCGGAGCGGGTCAAAGGTGGCTCGGTAGGGGGCGGGGGTGTCGTTGGCGGGCACGGCTCCGCATCGGAGCATCGGTGGCGTCAGATCACCGACGCTCGAAAGGAGCTCGTCATGTCACCTCGCATCTCGCCTCGCTCACTCTTTCTCGCCGGCCTCGCGGTGCTCGCGTTCGCGATCCCGGCTGCTGCCTCGGCGGCGCAGCACGGCGGCGCCCTCGTCTTCTCCCAGACCCGCACCGTCGAAGGGGTCGAAGAAGGCGGGCTCTTCGCGGTCCACGATGGCCGCCAGAACCAGCTGACCGAAAACCCGGCCGACTCCGAACCCTCGTTCTCGCCCGACGGCCGCACGATCGCCTTCGCCCGCGAAGGCGACGTCTACACGGTGCGCCCCGACGGCTCCGGCGAGCGCCGCCTCACCAACGGGAGTGCGATCGACTCGCGCCCGCAGGTCTCGCCCAACGGTCAGATCGTCCTCTTCGAGCGGCGCAGCGCCGAAGGCAGGCCGGCGAACCTCTACACGGTGCGGGTCGGTGGCGGTCCGGCGACCGACCTGACCCCCGGCCCCGAAGAAGCGAGCGAAGCGCGCTTCGCGCCCGACGGCAAGACGATCGTCTTCGTCCGCACCACCATCGCGGGCGGCAGCCGGGTCGACGCCGACCTCTACTCGATTCGCCCCGGCGGCTCCGGCCTCACCCGCCTCACCACCACCGGCCGGGTCGACGAGTTCGACCCGCGCTACTTCGCCGGCGGCATCGTCTTCAGCCGCGGCAACCAGTCCGCGGGTCCGGCAGGTTATGCCGACGTCTACACGATGAAGGCGAACGGCACCCGGGTGAAGCCGCTGGTTCAGGGCGTCGGCTCGGCCTACGTCGAAGACGTGTCGCCGCAGGGCCACACGCTGATCTTCCGTCGCGACCGCGGCCTCTGGGTGAAGAAGATCGGCCCCGGCAAGGCGAAGAAGGTCGCCGAACTGCCGGACGGGTCGCAGACGAACTCGGTCTTCTCCTCCGACGGCCGCAGCGTCGCGACCCTGATCGAAATCCGCGAAGGTCAACGGCTGATGGCGATCAATCTCGCCAATGGTCGCAAGTCGGACCTCGCCGAAGCCTACGGCGACGAAGGCGAAGAGGCCTTCGGCCCCGTGATCGACTGGCAGCCGGTGCGCTGAGGTGACGCCCGGTCGCCGGGTGAGGTGACGCCACCGGGCGGTATAACCGCCCGGTGGCAGACCTCGCCGTCGGTGACGAAGTCGCCGGATACCGGATCGACGCCCGCCTCGCCCGTGGCGGGATGGGCGTCGTATACCGCGCCACCCACCTCGGCCTCGACCGCCCGGTGGCGCTGAAGGTGATCGCCCGCGAGCTTGCGGGCGACGCCTCGTTCCGGGAGCGCTTCCTGCGCGAGTCGCGGCTGGCGGCGCGACTCGACCATCCGGCGGTGGTGCCGGTCTACGACTCGCGTGAGGTCGACGGCGAGTTGATCGTCGCCATGCGCCTGGTCATGGGCGGCGACCTGCGCGGGCTGATCGACCGTGAGGGGCCCTTGGCGCCGGCGCGGGCGACGGCGCTCCTCGGTCAGGTCGCCGAAGCCCTCGACGCCGCGCACGCCGCCGGGATCGTCCACCGCGACGTGAAGCCGCACAACGTCCTGGTCGAAGGCGACCGCGCCTACCTCTCCGACTTCGGCCTCGCCAAGTCGCTCGAGGACAGCGGCGCGAGCGCCGCCTCGGTGGTCGGCACCGTCGCCTACATGTCGCCGGAGCAGTGGCGCGGCGAGGTGGTCGGGCCGGCCGGGGACGTCTACTCGCTCGGCTGCGTCCTCTACGAGGCCGTCACCGGCGTCGTCCCGATGGCCCGCGCCGACGCCGACCCGGTCGCGACCCCGAGCCTCCCCGCCGGGATGAAGGCGGCGATCGAGCGCGCCACCGCGCCCCGTCCCGAGGACCGCTTCGCGACCGCCGGCGAGCTGATCGAGGCGGCGAGCACGGGCGAGGACTCGGGCGAGCGCCCGACCCAGGCGCTGAGCGAGGCGCCCGACCCAGGCTTCAGGCCCGGGCGCGGTCGTCCTAACCGGCGCACGCCTGGGCGCGGTCGTCCTAACCGGCGTTATAGGTGGGTTAGGACGACCGCGGGGCGGGGGGCGGTGGGAAAGGACGACCACGGGGTGGGCGGGCGCGGTGCGCTCATCGTCGGTGGGGCGCTGGTCGTGGGCGGGGCGATCATCGCTGCCGTCCTGCTTCTCGCCGGGGGCGGCTCGGGGCCACGCGTCTCGCCGGCGGTCGCGATCGGCCGGCCGCCACTGCGGATCGCGGCGGGGTCGGAAAAGATCTGGGTGCTCTCCGAATCGGAAGCGACGCTGACGCGGATCGACGCCGAAACCGACCGGATTCTCGGCAAGCCGCTCGACCTCCCGCATGGCGTCGCGGCGGTCGCGGTGGGCGGCGGCTCGGTCTGGGTCACCGACTCCAGGCGCGGCCGGCTCCTCCGCGTCGACGACGAAAGCGGCAGGATCACGCAGCGGATCGACATCGGCGGCCATCCCGGCCCGCTCGTCTACGGCGGCGGGCGGGTCTGGGTCGCCGACCAGGACGGCGCCGGGATCACCGCCGTCAACGCCAAGGGCGGCCGCGTCGTCCGCCGCCACCTGGGCCCGCACACCGCGCCGCTCCGCCTCGCCATCGGCGCCGGCTCACTCTGGGTCTCGAGCGCCGCCACCGGCCAGGTCCATCACATTGGCCTCAGGGCCTTCGCCGTCGGCAGGTCGATCGCGGCGGGCCGCCGCCCGGCGGGCATCACCGTCGCCGACGGCCTCGTCTGGGTGGCCGACGCCCGCTCCGGCTCGGTGGTTCGCCTCGACCCCTCCGTGCAGGCCGTCAGCGGCCCGCCGCTCGCGGTCGGCGAGCACCCCGGCGGCATCGACGCGGGTCCCAAATCGCTCTGGGTGACCCTCGCGGGCGAGGACGCGGTCCGTCGTCTCACGCTTCCGTCCGGCGAACCGGACGGCGCCCCGATCCCCGTCGGCCCCGAACCTGCCGCCGTCGCCGTGGGAACCACCGCGGTATGGGTGGCCAACGACGGTGACGGGACCGTAACCCGGATCGAACCGTGATGGCTAGGATCGACTTCGAATCGGCGAGAGACAAGGAGCCAGCAAATGAAACCCACGCAGAAGCTGCACGACATCGGACAGAGCCTCTGGGTCGACAACATCACCCGTGACATGCTCCGCGAGGGCACCCTGAAGGGGTACATCGAGGACCTCTCGGTGACCGGCCTCACCTCGAACCCGACCATCTTCGACAAGGCGATCGGCGCCGGCGCCTCCTATGACCAGCAGATCGCCGAGGTCAGTGCCGGCGCCGAGAACCCCGACGGCCCCGGCGCCAACTCCGACGAGAACGTCTTCTTCGAGCTCGCCCTCGCCGACCTGCGCGAGGCCACCGACCTTTTCGCCGACGCCCACGCCCGCACGGCCGGGATCGACGGCTTCGTCAGCCTCGAGGTCTCGCCGCTCCTCGCCGACGACGCCGGCGCGACGATCGAGCAGGCCGCCAAGCTCCACGCCAAGGGCGAGCGCTCCAACCTCTACATCAAGATCCCGGGCACTCCGGCCGGCACCGAGGCGATCGAGGAGTCGATCTTCGCGGGCATCCCGATCAACGTCACGCTGCTCTTCGACGACCGGCAGTACCTCGCCTCCGCCGAGGCCTACATGAAGGGCATCGAACGGCGGATCGAGGCCGGGCTCGACCCGGTGGTCAACTCGGTCGCCTCGATCTTCATGAGCCGGTGGGACGTCGCCGTCGCCGACGAGGTCCCGGCGGAGCTGAAGAACCGCCTCGGCATCGCGATCGGCGGCCGCGCCTACCGGGCCTACCGCGAGCTGCTGAACTCCGACCGCTGGCTGCGCCTCGCCAACGCCGGCGCCCGCCCGCAGCGCCTCCTCTGGGCGAGCACCGGCACCAAGGACCCGGAGGCCTCCGACACGCTCTACATCGAGGCCTTCGCCTCCCCGTTCACGGTCAACACGATGCCCGACAAGACGCTCGAGGCGTTCGCCGACCACGGCCAGGTCGGGGACCTGATGGACCCGGGCGGCGGCGCCGCCGAGGGGGCGCTGAAAGAGTTCGAAGGCGCCGGGATCGACCTCGCGGCGCTCGCCCAGCGCCTCCAGGACGAGGGCAAAGAGTCCTTCAACAAGTCCTGGGAAGAACTGCTGAAGACGATCGCCGGGAAGCGCGGGGTGACGGCTTGAGCGAGGCGCTCGCCGCGGGCGCACTGCGCGAGACCCCGGCCTGGGGACGCCTTCAGGCCCACTTCGCCGCGGTCCGTAAGCGCACCCTGCGTGAGCTCTTCGCCGCGGACAAAGAGCGCGGCGAGCGCCTGGTAGCCGACGGCGCCGGGCTCTTCCTCGACTTCTCGAAGAACCGGATCACCGACGAGACGTTGATGCTCCTCGGCGAGCTGGCCCGCGAGCGTGGCGTCGAGGAGCGTCGCGAAGCGATGTTCCGCGGCGAGCACATCAACGTCTCCGAGGACCGCGCCGTCCTCCACGTGGCGCTGCGGATGCCGCGCGGGCGCTCGCTGATCGTCGACGGGGTCGATGTCGTCAAGGAGGTTCACGGGACGCTCGACCGGATGTCGGCCTTCGCCGAGCGCGTCCGCGACGGCGGGTGGCGCGGCCACACCGGCAAGGCGATCCGCAACGTCGTCAACATCGGCATCGGCGGCTCCGACCTCGGCCCGGTGATGGCCTACGAGGCGCTCCGCCACTATTCCCGCCGCGAGCTGACCTTCCGCTTCGTCTCCAACGTCGACGGCACCGACTTCGTCGAGTCGACGCGCGATCTCGACCCGCAGGAGACGCTCTTCATCATCTCCTCGAAGACCTTCACCACCCTGGAGACGATGACCAACGCGCACTCCGCCCGCGACTGGGCCCTGGCCGGGCTCGGCGGGGAGGAGGAGGCGATCGCCAAGCACTTCGTCGCCGTCTCCACCAACGCCGCGGAGGTGTCGAAGTTCGGCATCGACACCGCCAACATGTTCGGTTTCTGGGAGTGGGTCGGCGGGCGCTACTCGATGGACTCGGCGATTGGCCTCTCGACCATGCTGGCGATCGGGCCGGCGCGCTTCGAGGAGCTGCTGGCCGGCTTCCACGCGATGGACGAGCACTTCCAGGAAGCCGACTCGGGCGCCAACCTGCCGATGATCATGGGCCTCCTCTCGGTCTGGTACGGCGACTTCTTCGGCGCCGAAACGTGCGGCGTGTTCCCCTACGACCAGTACCTGCACCGCTTCCCCGCCTACCTCCAGCAGCTGACGATGGAGTCGAACGGCAAGCACGTGACGCTCGCCGGCGAGCACGTCGATTACGACACCGGCCAGATCTATTGGGGCGAGCCGGGGACCAACGGCCAGCACAGCTTCTACCAGCTGATCCACCAGGGGACGCGCCTGATCCCGGCCGACTTCATCGGCTTCGCCCGCTCGCTGAACGAGCTCGGTGACCACCACGACAAGCTGATGTCGAACGTCTTCGCCCAGGGCGAGGCGCTGGCCTTCGGCAAGACGGCGGAGCAGGTGCGCGAGGAGGGGACGCCGGAGGCCGTCGTGCCGCACCGGGTGATGGAGGGCAACCGCCCGTCCAACACGATCCTCGCCGAGCGCCTCGACCCGCGCACCCTCGGCACCCTCGTCGCCCTCTACGAGCACAGCGTCTTCACCCAGGGCGCTGTCTGGGGGATCGACAGCTTCGACCAGTGGGGGGTCGAGCTGGGGAAGGAACTGGCGAAGGCGATCATCCCCGAGCTGGCGGCGAAGGAGGAGCCGAAGCTCCACCACGACAGCTCGACCAACGCGCTGATCCGCCGCTATCGCAATATGCGCGGCGGCACCTGAGTGCCGAGCGGCACAGACGGGGGCCGCCGCGGCCGATAGCTTGCGCCCATGGCGCTCCTCGGCGCTCTTCCGATGGCCGCGTCGGCCACCTCGAATCTGCTCGCCGCGCGCGAGCAGATGGCGTTCACGCTGGGCTTCCACATCGTCCTGGCGTGCCTTGGCGTCGCCCTTCCGGCGACGATCCTGGTCGCCAACTGGATCGGCCTGAAAAAGGACGATCGCGACGCGATGGAGTTGGCCCAGCGCTGGTCGAAGGCGATGGCCGTCACCTTCGCCGTCGGCGCCGTCACCGGCACCGTCCTCTCCTTCGAGTTCGGGCTGCTCTGGCCGCATTTCGTCGAACGCTTCGGGGCCGCCTTCGGGATCGCCTTCGGCATCGAGGGGCTCTTCTTCTTCCTCGAGGCGATCTTCCTGGCGATCTACATCTACGGCTGGAAGCGGCTCCCGGGGTGGGTCCACTGGTGGACCGGGGTGCCGATGTTCGTCTCCGGGATCGGTGGCGCCTTCTCCGTCGTCACCGCGAACTCGTGGATGAACCAGCCGCAGGGCTTCACCCTCGACGCCGCGGGCAAGGTCACGGAAGTCGAACCGTTCAAGGTCATCTTCAACCCGGCGACGCCGTACGAGGTCCCGCACATGATCCTCGCCGCCTACATGGTGGTCGGCTTCCTGGTCGCCTCTGTCTACGCGGTCGGGATGCTGAAAGGGCGCCGTGACCGGCTCCACCGCCTCGGCCTGATCATCCCGCTGACGATCGCCTGCATCGCCACCCCGCTGCAGCTCCTGGTCGGCGACACGGCGGCGCGGGAAGTGGCCCACCACCAGCCGGCGAAGTTCGCGGCGATGGAGTGCATCCAGGACACCGGCAGCCACCAGACCGAGTACATCGGCGGCATCTGCACCGCCGACGGGGTGAAGCTGGCGATCCCGATCCCGGAGCTCGACTCGATCCTGGTCGGCTTCAGCCCGAACACCAAGGTCACCGGCCTGAACTCGATCCCGAACGACGAACGGCCGCCGGTCAACACCTTCATCCACCTCGCCTTCGACGCGATGGTCGGGATCGGCACGGCGCTCATGCTGCTGGCGCTGTGGCTCGCCTACCTCGTCTACAAGAAGCGCGAGGTGCCCACCAACCGCTGGTTCCTCAAAGCCGTGTCGGTCTCCGGCGTCGGCGCGATCCTGGCGCTGTGGTCGGGGTGGATCGTCACCGAGGTCGGGCGGCAGCCGTGGATCGTCTACAAGTACATGAAAACCTCGGAAGCGGTGACGAACGCGAACGGCATCTGGGCGGCCTTCGTCTTCACCCTGCTGCTGTACACGGCGCTCGGGGTGATCGCGGTGATGGTCCTGCGGCGGATGTCGCGGCGCTGGCGCGAAGGAGGCGCGGGCACCGCGGAGGACTCGCCGGCACCGTACTCGCCGCTCGGTCCGGAGGCCGGGACGTGAGCGGCGCCCGCGGCGTGAGCCGGGTGCGCGGATGAGCACCGCGGCGGCGGTGATCCTCTGGGTCGGCGCGACCTTCTACGCGATCTTCGGCGGCGCCGACTTCGGCGGCGGGTTCTGGGACCTGATCGCCGGTGACGCCCACAAGGGCGAGCGCCCGAGGATGACGATCCAGCGCTCGCTGACGCCCGTCTGGGAGGCCAACCACGTCTGGCTGATCTTCATGCTGGTGGTGCTCTGGACCGGCTTCCCGCAGGCCTTCAGCGCGATCTTCACGACCCTCTACGTGCCGCTGGTCCTGGCGGTGCTGGGGATCGTCCTGCGCGGCTCGGGCTTCGCCTTCCGCAAGTCCGTGGAGGGCCTGTCCGAGCGGCGCGCCGCGGGGGCGGTCTTCGCCCTCTCCTCGGTGATCACGCCGTTCTTCATGGGCACCGTGGTCGGCGCGATCGCGGTCGGCAACGTCCCCGCCGCCGGTGCCGGCGACGCCTTCTCCACCTGGCTACAACCGGCGCCGCTCTTCATCGGCGCGATGTTCGTGGCGACCAGCGCCTACCTCGCCGCCGTCTTCCTGGTCGGCGACAGCCGCCGCGCCGGTGACCGCGAGATGGAGCGCTACTTCGAGCGCCGCGCCCTCGCGGCGGGCATCCTGGCCGGGATCTTCGCCGTCGTCGGCCTGATCGCCCTGCACTCCGAAGGCCATTACGTCTACGAGCGCCTCGTCCACCAGGGCCTGCCCCTGGTCATCGTCTCCGCCGTCTGCGGCATCGGCATGCTGCTCGTCCTACGCTTCGGCGGGCGCCTCCTGCTCCGGCCCCTCGCCGTCGGTGCGGTGGTCGCCGTGATCTGGGGCTGGTTCGTCGCCCAGTTCCCCTACCTGCTGCCGACCAGCCTGACGATCAGCCAGGCCGCCGCCCCCAACGCAACCCTCGGCGCCCTCCTCCTCATCTTCGCGATCGCGATCGTCGTCGTCCTCCCAGCCCTCGCGATCCTCTTCATCCTCGCCCAGTCCGACGTCCTCGAGCACGACCACTGAGCGCCGCGGCCCCAGGGCGTGGCCCGGGCTCGGGCCGTGCGGCCGTCCGAGATGCCGCGCGGTGCCGCGGCACCCTCCCCGCGATCGCTCCGCTGTTCCTTATGGTCCCCAGGGGACCATAAGGAACAGCGGAAGGGACCGTCGGAAACCTCGCCCATACGCAGGTAATCAACCACGGAGATCCTGACCGGCGGGGTGGGCCGGGGACAACGGCCCGGAGACGCGACCGTCGGGCGACACGGGAGGAGGTGTGGGCCTCCCGCGGTCTCCCTCACGAGGTCCCACATCGATGACGGAGCCGTGGCACTCCGCGGGCCTTCCTCCACACTCCCAGCACCCTCGGTCGTCTCGGCCACGGCCACAGCCGGCCAGGGCCGTGGACGAGACGGCCGGGTCCCTTCCCTCCGGGCGACAGCTTCAGAAGGCCGCGTCCCGGTGGGGCGCCGGCTTCGCGCCGGAACCCGGGGAATCAACCATCTAGTCTCCCCGGGGTGGCAATCCGCGCAGTGCTCTGGGACATCGACGGGACGCTGATCTCGACCGGCGGCGCGGGGGCGGTGGCCTGGCAGCGGGCCTTCGAGGAGCTTTACGGGGTCGCGGCGAACATTGACGAACACACGCGCGCGGGGATGACCGACCCGGAAATCACCGAGATCGTCTTCCGTGAGGTCGTGGGTCGCGAGGGGAGTCCGGCGGAGCACGCCGAGGTCGTCGGCAAGTACCTCGAGCACATGCCCGCGGCGGTCGCCGAATCGGAGGGCTACGAAGTGAAGCCGGGGATCGCCGAGATCCTCCCGCGGTTGGCGGAGGCGGGCGTCGTCCAGGGCCTCGTCACCGGCAACGTCGAGCCCGCCGCCCGGATCAAGCTCGCCCGCGGAGACCTCGACAAGTACTTCGCCTTCGGCGGCTATGGCTCCGACGCCCGCGACCGGGTCGAGGTCACCGAGAAGGCGATCGAGCGCGGTCGCGAGACGGCCGGTGCGGCCCTCGAGCTCGTCGCGACGATCGCGGTCGGTGATACCCCGCGCGACGTCAGCGCCGGCCACGGTGCGGGCATCCGCGTGGTCGGCGTCGCGACCGGCTCCTACTCGGTCGCCGAACAACAGGCGGCCGGCGCGGATTGGGCGATCGAGGACGTGACGGATGGCTTCCCCGCCTAAGGACGACCGGCGACTCGAGGACCTCGCCCGACTGCGACGCGTGCGCGACCGCATCGACCGTGAGTACGCGCGGCCGCTGAACGTCGAGGCGCTCGCGGCCGGGGTCCACATGTCCTCCGGGCACCTCAGCCGCCAGTTCCGCGAGGCCTTCGGCGAGTCGCCCTACAGCTACCTGATGACGCGCCGGATCGAGCGGGCGATGGCGCTGCTGCGCCGCGGCGACCTCAACGTCACCGAGGTCTGCTTCGAGGTCGGTTGCTCCTCGCTCGGCACCTTCAGCACGCGGTTCTCCGAACTCGTGGGAATGTCGCCGAGCGAGTACCGCCGCGAGGAGGCCGGCGCCGTCGAGGGCCTGCCCTCCTGCGTCGCCAAAGGCGTGACGCGGCCGGTCAGGAATCGAGAAGCGCCGGTCGGCGAGCGCCTCTAACGTCCGCCGGATGCCGAAGACCGAGAGCACCAAGAAGCGGCCGAGCGCCGCCCGCGCCGCCGACAGTCACGACCTCATCCGCGTCCATGGAGCACGCGAGAACAACCTCAAGGACCTCAGCGTCGAGCTGCCCAAGCGCCGCCTGACGGCCTTCACCGGGGTCTCCGGCTCGGGCAAGAGCTCGCTCGTCTTCGCCACCATCGCGGCCGAGTCCCAGCGCCTCATCAACGAGACCTACAGCGCCTTCGTGCAGGGCTTCATGCCGAGCCTCGCGCGCCCCGAGGTCGACGTGCTGGAAGGGGTGACGACGGCGATCATCGTCGACCAGGCGCGAATCGGCTCCGACCCGCGCTCCACCGTCGGCACCGCCACCGACGCCAACGCGATGCTGCGGATCCTCTTCAGCAGGCTGGGCGAGCCGCACATCGGCCCGCCCGCCGCGTTCGCCTTCAACGTCCCCTCGGTGAGTGCAAAAGGCGCGATCACGGTGGAGAAGGGCGACGGCAAGACGGTCGCCAAGACCTTCAGCCGGGCTGGCGGGATGTGCCCGCGTTGCGAGGGCCGCGGCAGCGTCTCCGACCTCGACCTCGCCCAGCTCTTCGACGACACCAGGTCCCTGAACGAAGGCGCGCTCACCATCCCCGGCTACAAAGCCGGCGGCTGGAACTACCGGCTCTACACCGAGTCGGGCCTGGTCGACCCCGACAAGCCGCTCGGCAAGCTGACGAAGAAGGAACGCAAGGCCTTCCTCCACCAGGAGCCGACGCGGATGAAGATCGCCGGGATCAACATGACCTACGAAGGGCTGATCCCGCGGATCGAGCGCTCGATGCTCGCCAAGGACACCGAGGCGATGCAGCCGCACATCCGCGCCTTCGTCGAGCGCGCCGTCACCTTCACCGACTGTCCGGACTGCGGTGGGACGCGGCTCGCCGAGGCGCCGCGCTCGTCGCGGCTCGGGGAGCTCAACATCGCCGACGCCTGCGCGATGCAGATCTCCGACCTCGCCGAGTGGGTCCGCGGGCTCGACGCGCCGAGCGTGGCGCCGCTGCTCGAGGCCCTCGGCGAGGCGCTCGACTCCTTCGTCGAGATCGGCCTCGGTTATCTCTCGCTCGACCGCGCCTCGGGCACGCTCTCCGGCGGCGAGGCCCAGCGGGTGAAGATGGTGCGCCAACTCGGCTCGGCGCTGACCGACGTCACCTACGTCTTCGACGAGCCGACCATCGGCCTCCACCCGCACGACATCGAGCGGATGAACGAGCTGTTGTTGCGTCTGCGCGACAAGGGCAACACGGTGCTGGTGGTCGAGCACAAGCCGGAGACGATCGCGATCGCCGACCACGTCGTCGACCTCGGGCCGGGCGCCGGCGCCGCGGGCGGGACGGTCTGCTTCGAGGGCGACGTCGCCGGCCTGCGCAAGTCGAAGACCCTGACCGGGCGCCACCTCGACGACCGTGCGGTGCTGAAGCCGGAGCTGCGCGAGGCGAGCGGGGCGCTGGCGGTGCGCGGCGCCGACACCCACAACCTGCAGGGCGTCGACGTCGATATCCCGCTCGGCGTGCTGGTCTGCGTGACCGGCGTGGCGGGCTCCGGCAAGAGCTCGCTGGTCCACGGCTCGGTGTCCGGGCGCGATGGCGTGGTGGCGATCGACCAGGCGCCGATCCGCGGCTCGCGCCGCAGCAACCCGGCCACCTACAGCGGCGCCCTCGACCCGATCCGCAAAGCGTTCGCGAAAGCAAACGGGGTCAAGCCGGGGCTCTTCAGCGCCAACTCGGAGGGCGCCTGCCCGAGCTGCAACGGCGCCGGGGTCGTCTACACCGACCTGGCGATGATGGCCGGCGTCGCCACCGTCTGCGAGGAGTGCGAAGGCAAGCGCTTCCAGGCGTCGGTGCTCGAGCACAAGCTGGGCGGTCGCGACATCGCCGAGGTTCTGGGGATGTCGGCGGCTGATGCGGCTGATTTCTTCGACGACGACGGCGGCGCCGAGGGCGAGGCGAGCGTCCCCGCCGCGCACCGCATCCTCGCCCGCCTCGTCGACGTCGGCCTCGGCTACATCAGCCTCGGGCAGCCGCTGACGACGCTCTCGGGGGGCGAGCGCCAGCGCCTCAAGCTGGCGGCGCAGATGGGGGAGAAAGGCGACGTCTACGTCCTCGACGAGCCGACCACCGGCCTTCACCTGGCCGACGTCGAGCAGCTTCTCACGCTCCTCGACCGCCTCGTCGACTCGGGCCGGTCGGTGATCGTGATCGAGCACCACCAGGCGGTGATGGCGCACGCCGACTGGATCGTCGACCTCGGCCCCGGTGCCGGCCACGACGGCGGCCGGATCGTCTTCGAGGGAACCCCCGCCGACCTGGTCGCCGCCCGCCCGAGCCTCACCGGCGAGCACCTGGCTGCCTACCTCGCCGGCTGAGGGACCAGTCACATCGGTCAGGAATCGAGAAGCGCGGGATGGTGGGCGGGCCTAAGGTCGAAGGCATGGACATCAACATTCATTACGCGTTCCTTCCACACACCGACCCGGACAAATCGCTGGCGTTCTACCGTGATCTGCTCGGCTTCGAGCTGCGCAACGACGTCGGCTACAACGGCATGCGCTGGCTCACCGTGGGGCCGCCCGACCAGCCGATGTCGATCGTGCTCTACCCGCCCGAGGCCGAGCCCGGCCTCAACGACGACGAGCGTCGCACGATCACCGAGATGATGGCCAAGGGCTCCTACGGCCGGATCACCTTCGCCTCGAACGACCTCGACGGCACCTTCGAGCAGCTCCAGGCCGCCGACGTCGACGTGGTCGAAGAGCCGACCGACCAGCCCTACGGGGTGCGCGACTGCGCGATCCGCGATCCGGCGGGAAATCTCATCCGGATCAACCAGCTGGCCTGAGCCGCTCGGAACAAGCAGCTCAAGGACGCAGGGAGCGCCGTGTGCTCTGCACACAAGCGACCGGGAACTCGCGCTTCGCGCTCGCACCGCTCCCTTCGGTCGCTCGATGCGCCGTTACGAGCGGCTCAGGCGGGCCTGGTAGATGCTCGTGAAGCCCTTCTCGAAGCCGTTGCGGGCGGCGCGGAGGTAGAGCCGCCAGACCCGGATCCGTTCCGGTCCGGCCAGCTGCGTCGCCCGCTCCAGGTTTGCGTCCAGACGCTCCGCCCAGTGGCGGAGCGTCTCCGCGTAGTCCATCCGGAAGTCCTCGACGTGGTGGACCTCGAAGCCCGCCCGTTCGAGCGCCAGCAGCACCCGCGAGAGATGGAGCGGCGCCGCGTCGGGGAAGACGTAGCGCTCCGAGAAGGCGCCCGCCTCGGCGTCGGTGTGACGGAGCCGGGCGATCGCGTGGTTGAGGAGCCGGCCGCCCGGCTCCAGCAGCGCCGCGAGGGTGCGGGCGTACTCGTCGATCTGCACGGCGCCGACGTGCTCCGCCATCCCGATCGAGGAGATCGCGTCGAAGCGCTCCCCGATCAGGTCGCGATAATCCATGACCCGGATCTCGACCTTGTCGCCGACGCCGACGCCGGCGGCCGCGGCGCGCCGCCGCGCCTCCTCGGCCTGCGGCTCCGACAGGGTGATCCCGACCACGTTGGCGCCGAACTCCTTGGCGGCGCGGATCGAGAAGCTGCCCCAGCCGCAACCGACGTCCAGGACCCGCTCGCCCGGCTTGATCGCGAGCTTGGTCGCGACCATGTCGAGCTTCGCTTCCTGGGCCTCCTCCAGCGTCGTCGCGTCGCTGCGGGAGAAGTTCGCGCAGCTGTAGGTCATCGACTCGTCGAGGAAGAGGGCGAAGAACTCGTTGGAGACGTCGTAGTGGTGGCGGACGGCGCGGGCATCACGCTCCTTGCTGTGGCGGCGGCCGCTCGGCGCGAGCTCGGCGGCCGGGCGCGGAGGCGGCATCGTGAGGCCCGCGGCGCGCACCGCGCCGAGCAGCAGGGCACGCTTGTCGGCGCCGTCGAGCGCCGGCGGCTGCCAGCCGTCGAGCAGCGCGATCACGGCGTCGATGTCGTCGACCTCGAGCTCGCCGGAGACGTAGGCGCGGCCGAGGCCGAGCTGCCCCGGCGCGCGCAACGCGTGCGCGGCGGCGCGCGGCGAGCGCACCGTGAAGGTCGGGACGGCGCCGTTTCCGGCGGTCGCCGGCAGCTCGGTCCCGTCCCAGAAACGGACGACGAAGGGGCGGTCAGGGAGGCGCGCGGCGATCTCGCGGCGCAGCGGGGCGGTGGTGGCGAGAGGCATCCTGAGCGACCCTACTGGCCTGCGAGCACCGATACATCCGTCGATCGGTCAATTTAAATGTTTAGGGGGTGGCCCACTATGGGTAGGGCTTCCGGCCCTATAGTCGCCGGCCATGCCTGCAACCCAAAAGCGCCCGCTACCCAGCGACATCCAGCCGGTGGCCAACGAGACCCGCGACCGAATCATCACCGGCTTCGTCACTGTGGTCCCCTTCGTCGCCCTCGCCGTCGCCGCCTGGCAGGTCTGGGGCAACGCGCTGCACTGGAGCGACCTCCTCCTCTTCTTCGTCATGTACATCCTGACCGGGCTCGGGATCACGGTCGGCTTCCACCGCCACCTCACCCACCGCTCCTTCAAAACGTACGGCTGGCTGCACGGCCTGCTCGGCATCCTCGGTTCGGCGGCGATCGAGGGCCCGGTCATCTCCTGGGTCGCCGACCACCGCAAGCACCACACCTTCAGCGACAAGGAGGGGGACCCGCACAGCCCCCACGTCGACCACGGGCACGGCTGGAGCGGCGCCCTGCGCGGCCTCGTCCACGCCCACGTCGGCTGGATCTTCATCCACACCCAGCGCGGCAACAAGGAGCGCTTCGCCCCCGATCTGCTCGCCGACCCGATCATCTCCTGGGTCGACCGCACCTTCATCCTCTGGGCGATCCTCGGCCTGCTGCTGCCCTTCGCGCTCGGCTGGGTGATCGGCGGCACCGTCTTCGCCGGCCTCACCGGCCTCCTCTGGGGCGGCCTCGTACGCGTCTTCGTCCTCCACCACTTCACCTACAGCGTCAACTCGCTCTGCCACTTCTTCGGCCGCCGCCCCTACGAGACCGGTGACGAGTCACGCAACCTGGCGCTGATCGCGATCCCGACCCTCGGCGAGGCCTTCCACAACAGCCACCACGCTTTCCCGACCTCCGCCACGCACGGGCTCGGCACCTGGCAGGTCGATATCTCGGCCCTGGTGATCGACGGCCTGGAGAAGGTTGACCTGGTCTGGGACGTGGTTCGCGTCAGTCCCGAGCGCCTCGCCGCCAAGGCGATCTGAGCGCCTGGACCCGGCGCAGCTCGGCGTCCTCGGTCGTTCGGCTCGGGTCACGTACCGGAGTGCGCTCCCCTCGCCTCACTTCCCTGCGTCCTTGACCTGCTTGGCCCAGGCGCTCGGATCAGGGCGACCGGGTGGATCAGGGCGACTGGGTCGATTCGTACCAGTCGATCCAGCCGCCGCAGGCCTTGCTCAGGGGCACCGTGCGGCGGGGTTCGGCCTTGGTCGCGACGATCTCGCCGACGTAGGCCTTGGCGTTCCAGCCGGTGAGGCTCTGGAGCCAGTCCGCGGGGGCGGCGTCGATGGTGATCTCGACCTTGCCGCCGGGGCTGTGCAGCTTCCCCGCGGGCCAGAACTGGCCGTTGTTGTTGAGGCTGATCGAGCTCGGGCGCTGGCCGTCGAGCGCCGGGATCAGCTCTTCCTTGAAGCCCGGCGCGTTGACCGAGAGGGCGAAGGGGGAGAAGTACTGCAGCGAGAGGTTCCAGTCCCCCTTCGGTAGTTCGAGCGTCTGCGAGGTCGATTCGCCCGTTTCCAGGATCGAGCCGTTCGACCACATCGGTTTGTTGCCGACCTGGGTTTCGCCGAAGAGCGAGGCCTTGCCACCGCTGTTGAGCAGGATGCGCGTCTCGGGTGCCTGGCAATGGGCGAGGGCGCCCGCCTCGGTCCCCTCGAGCAGGACGTGGCGGCCGCGCGGCGTCGGCCCGGTCCGTTCCCAGAGGATGTAGCTGGGCGTTTCCGCGATGCGCTTGAAGTTGGGCGGGTTCTGGCTGTTCCAGGCGCCGCGGCTGGTGATCACGTAGGGGAAGCGGTTGAGCGTGCCGCGGTTGAAGGAGTCGAAGTCGATCGGTGAGTAGGCGTCACCGGTGTCGAAGGGCTTTTCCGGGTTCGGCGAGACCAGCGGATCGGGGAACTCGACCAGCGGCACGTGCGTGTCGGCCCCGAGCAGCTCGTAGGCGGCGTAACGGTCCTGCCCCGCGTAGAGCACCGGCTTCCCGTGCACGATCGGCAGGAACGCGCGCAGCTGGCCGCCGTGCCCGGGTGGTGCCACCGGCGCGTCCCGCAGGGCGAGGAAGGTCGACCAGACCGCCCCGGCGAGGAACACCACCGCCAGCACCGACCACCCGACCCGTGCCACCCCCGTTGACGGGCCGAAAACTCCAGCCTGTCTTGAGTTTTCGGCCCGTCGACCGGCGGGGTCCTGGGACTTCGTCGCCGATTTGCGACCGAACTCGGTCACCAGGGGGCGGACGATGACGAGCATCGTCAGCGGGGCGATGATCATCAGGGCCTTCGCCTGGGAGTAATCGCCGGTGAAGGGGAGGGAGGCGAGGTAGACGAGCGCGCCCGCGAGGAGTGCCAGCGGCACCTCCGTTTCCCGCCGCTGCACCCACCAGGCGACCGCGGCGAGCAGGGCCAGGACCGCGACCGCGCCCATCAGGCCGGGAAGCGGCGCGCCGCCGACCGCGTCGAGGCGGTAGTTGGCGGCGGGCCAGATCCCCAGCGTCTCCACCGGGGAGACCGGGCCGTAGGTGTTGCTGCCCGCGACCTGGTTGAAGCTCGAGCCGAAGCCGAACGGCCCGGCGATCGTCAGCGCGATCCCCAGCCCGGCCAGGACGAGAATTCCGAGCAGCACCCACGGCTTCAACAGGAAGCGCGCGACCCGGCCCGGCCGCAGTATCCGCCAGGTGGCGGGCTGCGCCGCCGCCCAGACGGCGACGATCGCGATCGGCCAGGCGATCCCGGCGAACGAGTAACAGAAGAAGATCCCCCCGGCGACGGCGACGAACGGGAGCGCCCAGCCGATCCGCGGCCAGAGGCCGCGCGGCGGCGCGTCCGGGCGCATCAGGTAGATCGCGACGGTGAGGACGAAGAGCGCCTCGGCGGTCTCCTTGAAGGCGGCCTGGGCGAAGTAGGAGGCGGCCATGTAGGTGACCGCGACGAGCGTCGCGCCGAGGACGCGGCGCCAGGTGGCGATCTCGCGGATCGCGCCGAGGGCGGTCAGGCCGGTGAGGATGCCGATCGCGAAGATCTCGCCGATGAAGGCCTGGCCGAGGCTCAGCCCCGGGAAGGCGGCGGTGGCGACGGCGAGGCCGTGCGGCCCGAGTGGGTAGCCGGGGTCGGGCGCGGGCCCGGCGCCGCTGCGCAGCCACTCGGCCCAGGCGAGGTGCAGGCCGAGGTCGTTGTTGAAGCCGACGCCGAGGAGGCCCCAGCGTCCGCTCACGGCGAAGGGGAAGGAGAGGACGAGGGCGACGGCGACCACCGTTGCCAGCCCGACCCCGAGCGCCGGCGCCGCGTACTCGCGCCGCCACGCCACGACCGCGGCGACGACGATCAGGGCGACGATGCCGAGCGTCGCGCTCGTCCCGTGACCCGGCGCCCGCGCCAGGATCCCCGACACGGTGAGGATCGCGCCGTAGCCGACCGCGCCCTCCAGCCGGCACCACTCGCGTCGCCCGGCGAGCGAGAAGATGGCCCGGCCGACCAGGAGCGAGGCCAGCAGGATCAAGGCCGCCGAGGCGTAAGTCCCGATCATCAGCAGGCAAACCTATGGCAGCGCGCCGTCGGATGCGGTGCGCGAGCCCCCTTCCGGGCCGGAGCGGGGCCTTTTGCTCAGTACTTCTCCGCGGCCGCTTCGAGCACCGGCCGCAGGTCGTCCCCGCGCAGCGGCTCCGCGTGTCCCGTCGCGACCACCAGCGGCTCCAGCTCCGCCAGCCTCCGCACGCTCCGCTTCGCCTCCTGGTGGTTCCATGCCCAGGCCGGGTGGGGGACGCTGGCCTCCCCGGGCGGCAGCGCCCGGAGCCGCGCCGAATCGACCAGGTAGACGACGTCGGAAACCAGCGCCAGGCGGTCGCTCTCCCGCCATAGCCCGATCAGCCCCGGCGCGTGGCCGGGAAAGTGGACCACCTTGAACCCGGCCACCTCGTCGCCCTCCGTCACCGTGCCGTCGATCTTCACCGCGCCGCCGTCCCAGCGCCGCAGCAGCAGGGGGTAGAGCCGGCGCACCGGCGCCACCGGCAAGAGCGAGAGATTGAAGTACGGCGTGACGGCCTTGTCCCCTTCCGCGTCGGTCACTTCGTCGGGGTGACAAAAGACCGGCGCCCCGAGGTAGGGCGCGGTGCCGCGGTGGTCGGCATGGGCGTGTCCGAGCACGATCCGCCTCAAGCCGCCCAGCTCCCGCGCCGCCTCTGCCGCCGCCTTGCGCATCGACTTCGTCCCCGCGTCGAACTGAACCACCCCATCGCCGTCCTCGATGAAGTAGATGTTCATCGCTCCGCGGAGATCCCCACGCAGCAGCCACACGCCGTCGGCAACCCGGTCCAACGCCATGGCTGCAGCCTAGAGGTTGGCTCGGGGGGGGGGCGACCTCGGCCATTGCGGCTGGCCGAGGTGCGGCGCGGCGCGGCCTCAGAGCGCCATGAGGCGCCCGGGACGGGAGGGGGTCGTGAAAAAGACGACACAGGGACAGGGGGAGACGCAGGGACGGGGGGAGGTCGTGAAAAGACGACACAGGGACGTCACGAAGTAGAACTTCCGTGACGGGTCCGTGCGGGAGGGGCCACACCTCGCCCCGATCGGTGACTAAGACGCCGGGAACGTCACCCTCTCGGGACCCTTCGGTCCGTTCCCGGGCCTCGGAAGAGGCCCGGGAACGCGTTCCGTACTTTGACCCTGCCATGGCAGGGTCAAAGTACGGAACGCGTTCGTGAGCGTTGGACAACACGGGAGGAGGCGTGGAGTTCCCTACGTCTCCGTGACGGGGTCGCTCCTCCGTGACGGTCCCGTCACGGAACGGTCGCACCCTCCGGCCCCCGGACGCCGGGATCGGGGGGTCCGGCCCCCGGAGGCCGGGATCGGGGGTCCGTGGGACGCGCGTCGAGTTTTGGTTGCTGAGCAACCGAAACCTGACACAGAGATCCTTGAGTAACGACGAAGGGTGGGAGGAAGGGTGACGTTCCCGGCATCTTCGTGACGAGGTCTCCTTCCGTGACGGTCCCGTCACGGGTCCGTGGGAGCGCCGTGTCCCTCGCGTGAGGGATCCGGCTCACTCGCCCGCATCCTCCCGCGGGGGCCCTCCGCGCTCCCCCCGCCCGCTCCCCGCACCCTCGGCCGTCTCGTCCACCGCCACGGCCTGCCCGGGCCGTGGACGAGACGGCCCGTCCCTTCGCCTCATGGGCGACAGCCTCAAAAGGCCGCGGATCTTTCCCCGGGCGCCAGCTTCCGACCGCCGGAACCCACGCCCCCCGGCGCCGACGTCCCCGTCTCGGAATCTCGCCACGGGCCTCTAGAGTCTGCGCGTGCCCTATCTCTGGAGATTCGGGATGGTCCTGTTGGTCGTCTGCCTGGCGGCGTCGATGGTGATCGCGATCGTGCGGCTCTCGACCACGCCGGAAGAAATCATCGGCGACCGCTTCCACGGCCTGCCGCCGACGTTCGTCGAAGAACACATCGCCGAATACGCCCCAACCCTCGGCGGATCCCGCCGCTAGTATCGGCCCGGTACACGGTTGGCTAAGCGGAGGGAGGCGGCGTGTTCACTCGGATCGTGGTCGGGACCGATGGCTCCGAGACGGCGGGGGAGGCGGTTGACCAGGCGATCGACCTGGCGCGGTTGACGGGGGCGACGCTCGGCATCGTCAGCGCCTACCAGCCGGTTCCGAAACGGCGGATCCAGGGCGAGCAGGAGGGAGCCCCGGCCGACATCGCGCACGAGATCGGCCCGCGCGAGGACGTCAACCTGGTGCTCGACGCGGCGGCCGCGAAGGCCCGCGCGGCCGGGATCGAGGTGACCACCCACCCGATCCAGGAAGACCCGGCCGACGCGATCCTGAACGTCGCCGAAGAGGTCGGCGCCGACCTGATCGTGGTCGGCAACAAGGGGATGACCGGAGCGCGGCGTTACCTGCTCGGCAGCGTGCCGAACAACGTCTCCCACCACGCACCCTGCAGCGTGATCATCGTGCGCACGACCTAGGGGGGCGGGTCGGGTGACCCTTCGCTCACGGGCGGCGGGAGGTTCGCTCGAGATCACCCGACCCGCCGCGACGTGGTCACCCCGGTGGACGGGGCCACCGTCGCCTTGGCCGCGTCGATCAACCCGGCGCCCTGGACCGTGCGTGGGTAGCCGAGGCTGCGCGCGGTCACCTCGAGCCGCTTGGTCACCGAGCGGACCCGCGCCTTGCCCGTGACGCTCTTCGGAATCACGCCGGCGGCGAGCATCAGCGCCACCGTGCCGGAGACGTGCGCGGCCGCCATCGAGGTCCCGGCGTAGGTGCTCGGGATCGTGAACTGGTTCGTCGTCCCCGGCCTCAGCGTCACCTGGTAGATCGGCCGGGAGAGGATCGACGGGCAGCCCACGCCGGCCGGCCCACCGCCCGGCGCGACGACGTCGACTCCCTTCCCCGCCAGCGAGTAGGAGCCGATGCAGCCGCCCTCGGTGGAGCCGCCGACGCCGATCACGCGAGGCCCGGTGGCGGGCTCGGAGACGCAGCTCTTGGTGCTCGACGCGGCGGCCGTGAGGTTGCCGGCGGAGGCGACCGTGACAATCCCCCGATCGTAGGCTTCGCGCAGCGCTTCATCGACCTGCGGGACCTTCTCTCCGCAGGCGAAGTTGAAGCTCATGTTGATGACCTGGGCGTGGCTCTGGATCGCGAATCGGATCCCGGCGGCGATCCGGTTGGCATAGCCGACGTTCGCCCGGTTGAGGACGCGGACCGGGATCAGCTTGGCGTTGTAGGCGATCCCGGTGAGGCCGACCCCGTTGTTCGTCTGCTCGGCGATCGTCCCGGCGACGTGGGTGCCGTGGCCGTTCTCGTCGAGCGGCAGGCGGTCGTGGTCGACGAAGTCTTCCCCGGGGAGGAACTGTTCCGGCGAGAAGTCGGGGCTGCGCAGGTACTGGGTGCCGTAGTCGCGGTAGGCGATGCCGCTGTCGAGCACGGCGACGCGGATGCCCACGCCGCCGGGGCGGCCGTCGGCGATCAGGTTGGCCCAGGCGCCGACCACGTTGATGCCGCCGGGCGAGATCGGCAGCTTCGCGGTCGCGGTGCCGGCGTAGGGGAGGAAGTCCCACTGCTTCTGCGCCCAGCCGCCCGGCGTCGGCGTCGGCGGGGTGCCGGGGGGCGCTTCCAGCGTGCCCGGGTCGTCGGGAACGTACGGTTCGAGTTCCACCGCCGAGGCGGTCGCCGTGTAGTTGGGCTCGGCGTACTCGACCTGCGGCTTGGCGCGCAGCGCGCGCGCGGTGGCGAGGACCCCGGCGCCGCGCGGCAGCCCGACCGTGCGGCCGTGCCTTTCGCCCTTGAACTTGACCACGAGCTGGCGCGGCGCGAACCGGCGCGCGGGGCTGATCCCGCTCGCCGCCACCGCCTGGCCGGCGGTCGCGCCGAGCAGCACCAACAGAGCCGCCAGAGTGCCCAACAGCGCGTATCTGTTCCACGTCGAGTGCATTCCGGTTCCCTTCGAACACGCTGTCCCTGCCGAAGTTGTAGGCGGGATACTCCCCGATCGATGGGTGTCCCGGGACACAAATTCCTTGAGCAAGATCCGGCCGCGCACGAGCGTGGGATGGACCTGGCGCTGGCCGCGGCCCGCCGTGCCGAGGAGCACGGGGACGTCCCGATCGGGGCGGCGATCCTGCGCGACGGCGAGCTCCTCGCGGCAGCCGGCAACGAGCGCGAGCTGCGCGGCGATCCGACCGCCCACGCCGAGGTTCTGGCGATCCGCGCGGCCGCCGCGGCTCTCGGCGGCTGGCGCCTCGCCGATACGACCCTCTACGTCACCCTCGAGCCCTGCGCGATGTGCGCCGGCGCGATCGTCCTCGCCCGCATCCCGACCGTCGTCGTCGCCGCCCCCGACCCGAAGGCGGGCGCCGCCGGCAGCGTCCTCGACATCCTCGCCGAGCCCGCCCTGAACCACCGCCCGCACGTCATCACCGGCGTCCGCGCCCAAGAGGCCGCCGCCCTCCTGCGCGCCTTCTTTGCCGCCCGTCGCTGACGGCGGCTGGACTTCCGGCGATCTGAGCCGGCCGTGCAAGGACGCAGGGAAGCGGGGGGAGGGGAGCGCACACCAGTGCGTGACCCGAGCCGAACGACCGAGGACGCCGCGAGGCGCCCTCAAATCGCCGGAAGCGGAGAGGGTGGGATTCGAACCCACGAGGCGAGTCAACCCCGCCCACACGATTTCCAATCGTGCTCCTTAAGCCACTCGGACACCTCTCCAGGCTGAGTGAGAGCCTAGCTAGAGGCGACCCTCCGGCGCCGCGTCGATAGGATCAATGTCTGCGCCTCAAACCCCGCGGAGGGGTGCCGGAGTGGTTGAACGGGGCAGTCTCGAAAACTGTTGGCGTCGCAAGGCGCTCGTGGGTTCGAATCCCACCCCCTCCGCCTCTCGACGGGCCGAAAAGTACTGATATAGAGGACTTTTCGGCCCGTCGACCCGCGATGGCGCTCAGTCGTCCGGGCTCCAGCGGCGACGGGTCTGCTTGCGCTCGCCGGTGCGCCGCTTCTGCTCGAGTCGGCGTCGGCGCGAGGCCGCGGTCGGCTTGGTCGGGCGCCGGTGCTTGGGGACGCGGAGCGCGGCGGCGATCTTGGCGGCGAGGCGGGTCAGGGCCAGTTCGCGGTTGCGGGACTGGCTGCGGGCGTCCTGGGCGACCGCGGTGACGACCGGGCCGAGGCGCTCCAGCAGCCGCACCCGACGCGCCTCGTCGAGCGAGCGCGAGGCCGCCACGTCGAAGACCGCTTCGACCCGCGAGGCGGTGACGTTGGCGTGCTGGCCGCCCGGGCCCGAGGAGCGGCTGGCGCGCAGCTCGACCTCCGCCAGCGGGATCGCCAGCCGCTCGTCGATCCGCAGCTCCTCGGCCACGGTCAGGACAGCTCGGGGATGTGGCGCTCGAGGTGGCCGGTGATCGTCCGCCGCACCCAGGCGCGCGTCTCGGCATCGGCCATCCGATAGCGGCCGAGAAGCATCTTCTGGTCGTCGAGCGGCAGCCCGGCGATCTCCCACGACACCGCCAGCCGCTCGAACAGGGTCTCCTCGCGCCGTGCCCAGGCGTCCTCCAGCGAGGCGGCGTGGCTCGCCGGCGCCTCGCCGATCTTGGCGATCGTCGCGGCGCTGAGCCGTTCGCGGAGCACCAGCACGTTGCCCTCCGGGTCGGTGTAGGCGACGGTCGGTGCCTTCTCGCGCGGCCGCCGCCCCGACGGATCTTTCTTCCTGCGCTTGGCCATCGCCTCCGAGTTTGGCAGGCTGCGCCCTATGGACGTGACGGTGACGATCGGCGTGCCGGTCGACTCGGTCGGCCGCTCCGGCGGCACCGAGCTGGCCCCGGCCACGTTGCGCGAGCTCGGCCTGCCCGAGGCCCTCGGCGCCCGCGACGAGGGGGACCTCGCGGTACGGATCCGCGGGGAGGAGCGCGATCCGTCGACCGGGATCGTGGCGAGTGCCGACGTGCTGGCGTGCACGACGACGATCCGCGCCGCCGTCGCCGCGGCGCTGGCGGCCGAGGAGCGGCCGTTCCTGATCGGCGGCTGTTGCGCCGAGCTGCCCGGGGCCCTGGCCGGTGCGCGCGACGTGCTCGGCGCTCCGCTCGGCCTCGCCCACGTCGACGGTCACCTCGACCTCTACGACGGCGACACCTCGACTACCGGCGAGGCCGCCGACATGCCGATCGCGGTCGCGCTCGGAATCGGCCCGGCGGCCTGGGTCGAGGCGGCGGGCGGCACGACGACGATCCCCGAGCGCACCGCCCTGGTCGGCTTCCGCGATCGCGTCGAGTCGATCGCCGACGGCATGCGCCAGCCCGAGGACCTGGTCCGCCCGCCCCTCCTATACGGAGCCGAGGAACTACGCCGCCAGGGCATCACGGTGGCGGCCGCCGAGTTGGCGGCGCGCCTTGACGCGGCAGGGCCCTTCTGGCTCCACCTTGACGTCGACGTCCTCGACGAAGCGGTCTTTCCGGCCACCGACTACCTGCAGCCCGACGGCCTCGACTGGGAAGAGCTTGCCGCGGTGCTCGCCCCCCTTGCCGCCGCCGACCAACTGGTCGGCGCCTCACTCGCCTGTTACAACCCCGACAAGGACCCCGGCCTGGAGTGCGGCCGCCGCCTGGTCGCGGCCCTCGCCCGCTGAGGCGACGGTGATGGGCCCGGCGCCGGAGGGGCGCGGGGGGCGCGGACGGCGCGGACGCTCGCTGAGTCGAGGGCGCCAGGACGCCCTCGACTCAGCGAGCGAGGATCCGGCGTGCGCCGGGTCTCACGCCCGTGTGCCTGAGCCGGTCATAGGCGGCTCAAGTGCACAGGGTCCGTCGACGCCCGGACCCTCACGCCTTCGTCCCGAGACACGGTCCTCTCACTGACTCCCCCCGACCTCGGCGGCCCCTGGGAGGTCACAGCCTGCCGGACCTCCCAGGCCCGCCAGGGCGACAGCTTTCCCCGCGCAGGCCCACGGGCCCCCTGCCACCGTCCCGTGGTCGTCCTCTGGCCCGTCCGGACGGGCCAGAGGACGACCACGGCCCCAGGGCCCGCCGGCCTTCCGTCACACACCGGCGCGTGCGGGTGCGCTGGGCACGCCTGGCGCGGTGCCTCACCTCCGGCCCCTGGCCATAGTCGGCCTACTGCGAGCAGGAGGCCGGGCGCGGCAACGGCGCCCGCTTCTTCTTCGGACTTCCGCGATGCCGCTTCCGTTGCGGCGACTTCGTTCTGGCCGCCGTCGTCCCCGCCCATCGTCCGCACCTCGACCCTTTCGGTGACGTTCTTTCGATCGCCCTGGTCGTCGTTCCGCCACCGCAGTCGGCGCTCGGCACGGTGGCGACCGCGAGGACACCGACCGGTGTGAGCAGCTTCACGGCAGGGCGTCGATCTTGGTCGCGAGCTCGAAATCCGCGGCGGTGAGCCCACCCTCGGAGTGGGTGGAGATCGTCACCGTCACCGTGCTCCAGGAGATCTCCAGGTCCGGGTGGTGGCCCATCTCCTCGGCCGGGGCGACCAACGAGCCGACGAAGCCGACCGAGCCGACGAAGTCGCCGCGGTCGAATTCCTTGGCGATCGAATCTCCGCGACGCTCCCAGCCGTCCAGCTCGGTGAGCCTCGCCTCGATCTCGTTGTCCCCCAGCAACGCCATTGCGTCCAGCCTAGCCCGCCGCGGGGCGTGGTTTCGTTACATCGCCCAGGAACTACGGCGTCAGGATGATCTTCAGCGCCTCGCGGCGGTCGTAGATCGCGTAGGCCTCGACCGCGTCGTCGAGCCTCATGCGGTGGCTGACCAGCGGGGAGGGGTCGAGCTTGCCCGCATCGAGCAGGGCCAGCACCCGGTCGACGTGGGCGATCACGTTGGCGAGGCCGAGCCGCAGGTCGAGCCCCTTCAGCCAGGCCAGGCCGATGTTCAGCTCCGCGCGCCCGACCTGCACGCCGACCCCGGAGACGGTCCCGGCGTTGCGGGCGAGCCCGATCGCCGCCTCGATCGCGGCGGGCGTGCCGACCGCCTCGACCACGACGTCGGCCCCGCGCCCGCCGCTCGCACCCCGCACCTCCGCTTTCGGGTTGCCCTCGGTGAGGTGGACCGGTGTGGCGCCGAACCGCGCCGCCTGGTCGAGGCGCTGCGCGACCGAGTCGACGGCGAAGACATGGGCCGCGCCGCCCGCGACGGCCGCCTGCACGGCGCAGAGCCCGACCGGGCCGAGCCCGAGCACGCACACCGTGTCGCCCGCCTTCATCCCGGCGTGGGCGACGGCGTGATAGCCGGTCCCCATCACGTCGCCGGCGAAGAGCGCCGTCTCCGCCGCCATCCCGTTCGGCACCTTGCGCAGCACGACGTCGGCGAACGGCACCAGCGCCTGCTCGGCCTGGGTCCCCGGCAGCGAGCCGAGGTTCGAGCCGTGGCCGAAGGTCCGCCCCCGCTCGCAGCGGTGATAGTCGCCGCGCAGGCAGGCGGTGCAGCTGCCGCAGGCGACGTGGAAGCACCCCAGCACCCGATCGCCGACGGCCACCCGCGTCACCGCGTCGCCGACCGCCAGCACCGTCCCGACGTACTCGTGTCCGATCACCGTCCCCGGCTCGACCGGCACCCGACCGTGGTAGATGTGCAGGTCGGACCCGCAGACGCCGCTCGCCTCGACCGCGATGATCGCCTCGTCGGGATGCTCGAGCCGCGGCTCCGGTCGCTCCTCGACCCGCACCTCACCCGGCCCTTGAAACGTCACCGCCCGCATCGGCGCAACCTACAGGCCCCCGGCGACCGACCGACCGGCCGCGCCTCGACCCCCTACGACGACTGCACTCCCGCCACCTGGAAGCGGTTGCTGGCGCCCTCGGGGCTTGCGGTCTCGGCGATCCTCGCCTCCAGCGCCAGCTCTTTCTCGAAGTCGGCCGCCTCGCCGTGCTGGAAGGAGACATCCTGGCCCTCGAGCAGTTCGATGAAGACCTCGACGAAGCGGGCGTCGAGCTGGGCGCCGGCGACGCGGCGGAGCTCGGCGATCGCGTCCTGGCTCGACATCGGCGTGCGGTAGGAGTCGCGGGCGGTCATCACGTCGTAGGTGTCGGAGACGGAGATGATCCGCGCCAGCTCGGGGATCTCGTCGCCCTTCAGACCGCGGGGATAGCCTTTGCCGTCGATTCGCTCGTGGTGGGCGAGGATGATGTCGGCGACCGGGCCGTAGCCGTCCAGCGAGGAGACCACCCGCGCGCCCTGCTGCGGGTGCCGCTTGATCAGCATCCAGTCCTCGTCGGTGAGCGGCACGTTGGCCTTGAGGATCCGGTCGGGGAGGATGAACTTGCCGATGTCGTGGAGCAGCGCCGCGATGTGGACGAGCTCCTCCTCCTGGCGCGAGAAGCCCGCCCGCTGGGCGATCGCCCGCGAGTAGCGCGCCACCGCGGCCGAGTGCCGCGCCGTCATCTGGTCCCGCAGGTCGAGCGTGCGCAGCAGCGCGCTCAACATCCCGACCTGGAAGCTGGCCAGCTCGTTGGAGCGCTTCTCCAGGTCGACCGCCCGCTGCTGCGACACGAGCAAGGCGCCGAGCAGGTACTGGAAGGTGATCAGGACGACGCCGAAGAGGGCGACCGCGGCGATCCCGACCTGGACGTAGAGGAACGCGACCCCGACCGCCATCAGGGCGGCCATGAGCTCCGACGGGAGCAGCGGGATCAGCGCCTTCTCGATCTGCGTGAGGATCGGGGTGCCCTGGAGATAGCGGATGTAGATCGCGACGAGCGAGAAGTTGATCGCCAGCGCCAACATGAAGACGCCGAAGATCAGGACGTAGAAGCCGACGTCCTTGTTGGTGATGTCGGTCCCGTTCAGCACCGCGTGGAAGACGAGGCCGCCGACCAGCGTGAAGGTCGTGTAGTTGAGGACGTTCTGGATGAACGAGTGGATCGGTTCCCGCCAGCGCAGCCACCCGAGGAGCGCGGTGGCGAGGCCCATCACGGCGGCCGGGGCCCCGCCGAGGAAGACCATCGCCAGGACCAGTGCGGGGAAGGAGCCCGAGACCTTGAACCTTTCGGTCACGGCCTTGGCGGTGACGTCGCTGATGATCGCGAAGCCGAGCAGGACGCCGAGCAGGGCGAAGTCCCAGTTCGCCGAGGGCGCCGAGATCACGGCCACGGCGAGCACGACGACCAGCAGCGCGGAGCCGACCGTCTGGGCGACGGCCTCCCGGCCGGTTAGACGCTTGTCTTCCTCGGGCATCTGGAGATCACGGTGGACTGGGACGGTCTGCTCTTTATCGACCGCTGGAGGCGGCTTAATAAGGCGAGTTGCAGGATAAAGCCGTGTATCAGGCCCAACAAGCGCCTTTGGCCGGATGACCTCCGAATTGCAGAGCGAATCTGAAGCGACCGTCCCAGGCCGCGCACAAGTTCTCCCGCACTTGCGCAAAAAGAAAGAGCGCCCCGAATGGACGCTCTTTCAGAAGCTCTGCTCGGTAGGCGGCAAGCGCCTACCGGGGCTGGAATCAGGAGGTGCGAAAAGTCATGTTAGATCCCCTTCCGTGGTGGTTGAAGCCCGCAACTCTGCGCACGGGGTTAAAAGAACTTCCAACAGCGACGCGCAAGTTGTAGCACAACCTGGCCAAAACTTGTGCATCTGCAGGAAAACTTGTGCATAAACTAGGTAGACAGAAGGGATGTCCGTGCAGGAATCGCGCTTGAGAGGGCCGTTGGGGAGGCCTCTGTTCCGGCGTCTGCTCGCGACCTACTCGATCAACGAGATGGGCGATTGGATGGGGATCGTCGCCCTGTCGGTGCTGGTCTTCGAACTGACGAACAGCCCGCTGGCGACCGCCGGTCTCTTCCTCGGGACCCGCTTTCTGCCCGCCTTTCTCTCGCCGCTGCTGGTCACGCGGGTGGAGCGGATGCGGCCGCGGATCGTCCTGCCGCTGATCTACTGCGTCGAGACGGCGGCCTTCGGGGCCCTGGCGGTGCTCGCCACGCACTTCTCGCTGGCCCTGGTGATCGTCGTCGCGACGATCGACGGCACGATGGCGCTCGCCGGGCGCTCCCTGACCCGCGCGATAGTCGTCGCCCTGCTCGAGCCGACCGGGGAACTGCGCCAGGGCAACGGGCTCCTGAACATCGCCTTCACCACCGGCGCGGCCGTCGGACCGGCGCTGGCGGGGCTCGTGGTCGCCGGCATCGGTGTCCAGGCCGCCCTGTATCTGAACGCCGCCTCCTTCTACCTCGTCGCCCTGATCATCGTCACCGCCGGGGTGTTGCCGCGCGCCGAGCCGGAAGAGGGAGGCACCTGGGACCGCATCAAGGCGGGCGTCGCCTACCTGCGCGAGCAGGCGCGGCTGCGCCGGGTGCTGATCGCCCAGGGCCTCGCCTTCATCTTCTTCTCCGCGGTCGCCCCGCTCGAGGTCGTCTACGCCAAGGAAACCCTCGGCGCCGGCGATACCGGCTACGGGATCCTGCTCACCACCTGGGGCGTCGGCATGGTCGCCGGCAGCCTGATCTTCGCCCGCGTCAAGAAGACCCCGCTGATCGTCCTGCTGCTGCTCTCGACGATCACCGTCGGGATCAGTTATCTAGGAATGGGGATCGCGCCGACCTTGGCGGTCGCGTGCGCATTTTCCGTGGTCGGCGGGGTTGGCAACGGCGTCGAGTGGGTATCGGCGATCAGCGCGGTTCAGGAATTGACCGAGTCGGGTATGCAGGCGCGGATCATGGCCGTCTTGGAATCGGTTGCGTCGGCGATGCCTGGGGTGGGTTTCGCTCTGGGAGGGGTTTTGGCCGAGGTCGGATCGACCCGGACCACCTTTGCCGTGTCCGGTTTCGGGGTGCTGGCGATCGCGCTCCTCATCGTGCCTCTGGCGCGGAATTGGCACCCGTCGCGGGACGCCCGAAAAGGCGCGAAGTTTCCGCTTGACGAAAGCCACGACGTTGTGCTGGAGTTGATTCCAGGAGGCATGCCAATACCAAATTCGGAGGTCGAGTTGTGAAGAAGTTGCCGAATTTTTTGTTGATCGCCGCCTTGGTGGCGGTCCTGGCGGCCGGGCTGGCCGCATGTGGCGGTGGGGGATCGAGCTCCGGTAAGCCCACGACCTCGGAAGGCGGTGGCGCCGGAGCCGAAGGGAAAGAAGGCGGCACCCTGAAGGGCGCCTACACGTCCTTCCCCGATTACATGGATCCGCAGATCTCCTACACGGCGGAGGGGTGGACCGCGATGCGGCCGGTGTACATCCCGTTGCTGACCTACAAACATGCCGAGGGCGAAGAAGGCGCGGAAATCATTCCGGGTCTCGCCAAAGAACTTCCGAAAATCACCAACGGCGACAAGACCTACACGATGTTCCTGCGCAAGGGACTCAAATACTCGAACGGCGAAGAAATCAAAGCCGGTGACTTCAAATACGCTGTCGAACGCTGCTTCCTGACCAACTCCGGCGGCTCACCCTTCTACACCGACATCGCAGGGGCCGAACAGTTCGCCAAAACCAAGAAAGGCGGCATCTCCGGCATCAAGGTCAACGAAAGCACCGGGGAAATCGTCATCAATCTGATGAAGCCACAGGGCACGTTCCCGAACACGCTGGCGCTGATGTTCGTCGCGCCGATCCCGCAGAAAACTCCGGCCGAAGACCAGTCGGCGCATCCGATCCCCGCCTCGGGCCCGTACTACCTGACCAAGTCGGAACCGGGTCGAGGCTGGGAATACGAACGGAATCCGTACTGGGCCAAAGACAACGGCAAACAGCTGACGGAAATCCCCTCGGGCCACGTCGACAAGATCGAAATCGAAGTCCTCCGCAACCAGTCGACCCAGGTCAACGACGTCGAATCGGGGAAGCTCAACTGGATCTTCGATCCGCCCCCGACCGATCGCTACACGGAAGTCAAAGAAAAATTCGAAGGCACCCAGTTCCGGCCTGAGCCGACGATCTCGACCTACTACTTCTGGATGAATGAGACGGTCGAACCGTTCAGCAACCAGAAAGTGCGTGAAGCGGTCAACTACGCGGTCGACCCGGCGGCGCTGGAACGGATCTACACCGGCCAGATCAAAGGCACGCAGCAGATCCTGCCGCCCGGGATGCCCGGCTACGAAAAATTCGAACTGTTCCCGCACAACGTGAAAAAAGCGAAGGAACTGATTGCCGAATCGGGGATCAAAGACAAAGAAGTGACCGTCTGGACGGACTCCGAGAGCCCCAACAACGACGCCGGCACCTACTACCAGGGCCTGCTCAACGAAATCGGCCTCAAGGCGGAACTCAAAATCCTCAACCCCGACAACTACTTCACGGTGATCGGGAACCGGTCCACCCCGAACCTGGACACCGGGTTCTCCGACTGGTTCGAGGACTTTCCGCACCCGAACGATTTCTTCGACATCCTGTTGAACGGGGAATCGATCCAGAACACCAACAACCAGAATTTCTCGCAGACCAACGTTCCGGAACTGAACAAAAAGATCGACAAACTGGCCGAAGAACAGCTCGGTCCGCAGCAGGAAAAGGAATACGCGGAACTCGACAAGGAATTCATGGAACACGCGGCCTGGGCTCCGTACGGGACCCGGACGCTCTCCCTGTTCGTGTCGTCGAACATCAACCTCGAAACCGCGATCTGGAACCCGACCTTCGAGACCGAACTCACCAGTCTCGAATTCAAGGAATAGGCCGGATCAGTACGCATTCCAGTGCCCCCCGAGTCTGAGAATCCAGGCACCGAGGCGCCGATCCCCATCGGGACCGGCGCCTTGGACGCCGACTTGGGCATCGGGCCGGACGGCGCCGGCGTGGTCGAGGCTGCGCCGGGAGAGGCCGGCCCGGGTGGCGGCCCTTGGGCCGTCGCCTGGCGCCGGCTGCGTCGCAACAAGGTGGCACTGTTCTCGCTGGCGGTCTTCCTGCTGATCGTCATCTGCTGCCTGCTCGCCCCGGTCTGGGCCAACCAGGTCGCCCACACCGGTCCCAACACCACCCACACGCTGGAGAAACTCCACGTGGGCGGGGAAGTCAGGGAAGTGGTCGAACCGAGCGGCAAAGCGATCGGGCCGCAGTGGTTCGAAGCCGGCGGCAAGTTCTTCCTCGGTGCCGACGGCCACCTCGGGCGCGACGAGATGGTCCGCCTCCTCTACGGCGGTCGCTCCTCGCTCTTCATCGGCATCGTCGCCGCGTTGATCACGACCATCCTCGCGGTGACCTTCGCCCTTCTCGCCGGCTATTACGGGGGCTGGCCGGACACGATCATCTCCCGGGCGATGGATGTGATCTGGGCCTTCCCGGTCGTCCTTCTGGGCATTTCCCTAGGCATCGTCTTGGCCGTCGGCGGACTCGTCATCGGGCCGATACACCTGAAGTCCAGCTCCTTATGGATCCCAACCCTGATCATCGGGGTCGTCTACACGCCATATATGGCGAGGCCCCTGCGCGGAGAAATCCTCGCCCTGCGTGAGAAAGAGTTCATCGAGGCAGCCATCGCTCAGGGCGCAAGCGGCTTCCGGATCATGTTCGTCGAACTGCTGCCGAACCTTTTGTCGACGATCATCGTCTTCTTCACCCTGAACATCGCCAACAACATGCTGCTGGAGGCGGTGCTGTCCTACCTCGGCGCCGGCGTGCAGCCACCTTCCTCATCCTGGGGAACGATGATCTCGGAAGGTTTTCAGGCGCTCTACAGCCAGCCGATCCTGACGATCATCCCCGGCACCGCGATCCTCCTGACCGTGCTCTCCGTGAACGTGTTCGGTGACGGCCTGCGTGACGCGCTCGACCCGAAATCCAAGGTCCGCTTCGAGGCTCGCGCCGGCACCGCCGCCGAGATGGACAACCCGATCTGATGCTGCGCTTCGCCGTCCGCCGACTGCTCGGGGCGATCGCCGTCCTCTTCGCGATCTCGGTCCTCGTCTTCCTGATCTTCAACGTCGTCCCGGCGACCAACCCGGCGCAACGGATCGCGGGCAAGAACGCGACCCCGCAGCTGATCAAGAACGTGGAAAAGGAATGGGGCTTCGACAAGTCCCTGCCGGAGCAGTACTGGACGCAGATGAAGCTGATCTTCACCGGCGAAGCGACGTCCTACTCGCTCGCCCACATCAACATCGACGAACGGATCCTCGAAGGCATCCCGGTGACCGCGTCCTTATGTATCGGGGCGGCGATCATCTGGCTGGCGTTCGGGATCCTGCTCGGCTACATATCGGCGATGAACGCCGGCGGCCTCGTCGATCGCTTCGTCACCGTGATCGCCCTGATCGGGATCTCGATGCCGGTCTTCTGGCTCGCCTCGATCTTCCTCTACTACCTCACCTACAAGGTCGAACTTTTCCCGGCGAGCGGGTATGAACCGCTGTCGAACCCAGGCAAGTGGGCCAGCCACCTGATCCTCCCCTGGATCAGCCTCGCCGTCCTCTTCGCCGGCTTCTACAGCCGGGTGCTGCGGTCGAGCATGCTCGACGTGATGAACGAGGATTATGTGCGCACGGCGCGCGCCAAGGGTCTCAGTCAGCGGCGGGTAACGGTCCGCCACGTGCTCCGCAACTCGCTGATCCCGATCGTCACCCTGTTCGGCCTCGACTTCGGCGTGCTGATCGGCGGCGGCGCGATCATCACCGAGTCCCTGTTCAATCTGGAAGGCGTCGGTTACTTCACCGCCGAAGCGCTGGGCCAGCAGGACTTCCCGTCGATCATGGCGGTGACGATCTTCGGTGCCTTCTTCATCGTCCTCTTCAATACCTTCGTCGACATCGCCTACGCCTACCTCGATCCGCGGATCCGACTGGGTACCTCCGCCGTATGAGCGCCGCCACGGAAGCCGCACCCGCCCAGCCGGGCGCCGGTGGGGGGCCGCTCCTCGCGGTCGAAAACCTTCGCGTCGGCTTCGCCACCGAAGATGGCCGCGTGCAGGCGGTGGACGGCGTCAGCTTCGAGCTCGAACCGGGCGAGGTGCTGGCGATCGTCGGCGAGTCCGGCTCCGGCAAGAGCGTCACCGCGCAGACCGTCATCGGCCTCACCCGCTCGCCGAACTCCCACATCGAGGGCTCGGTGCGGCTGAGCGGCGAAGAGCTGACGACGCAGAGCGAATCGCAGCTGCAGAAGGTCCGCGGCTCGCAGATCGCGATGATCTTCCAGGACCCGATGACGTCGCTGAACCCGGTCTACACGGTCGGTAAGCAGATCGTCGAGGCGATTCGCGCCCACGATTCCTCGATCGGCAAGAAGGCCGCCCACGCACGGGCGGCGGAGCTGCTCGGGGCGGTCGGCATCGCCGATTCGGAGCGGCGCGTCGACGACTACCCGCACGAATTCTCGGGCGGCATGCGCCAGCGGGCGATGATCGCGATGGGCCTGGCCCTGGAGCCGAGCGTGCTGATCGCCGACGAGCCGACCACTGCGCTCGACGTGACGATTCAGGCGCAGATCCTTCACCTGATCCAGGACCTCAATCGCAGCCGCGGGCTGGCCACGATCCTGATCACCCACGATCTCGGGGTGGTCGCCGAAGTCGCCGACCGGGTGCTGGTGATGTACGCGGGGAAGGTGGTCGAGCAGGGGACGCTCGACGACATCTTCTACGACCCGCAGCACCCCTACACCTGGGGCCTGCTCGGCTCGCTGACCCGGCTCGACCAGCCGCGTCCCCACCGGCTGCCGCAGATCAGCGGCTCCCCGCCGTCGTTGTTGCGCCTGCCGAAAGGGTGCGCGTTCCGGCCGCGCTGTCCGCACGAGTTCGCCAAGTGCAAGGAGGTGCCGGGACTTGAGGCGCGCCTGCCCGCCGATCCGAACCACTGCGATCGCTGCTGGCTGGAGCCGGAGCAGAAGGCCAGGCTGCGTGAGATCGAAGGGCGGATCGGGTTGGAGGAGCCGGCGTGAGCGACGGCGCGTCGACCGGCACGGCGGGCGGCCCGCTGCTCGAGGTCACCGACCTGGTCAAGCACTTCCCGATCAAGAGCGGCCTGCTGGTCGATCGTGAGGTCGACCAGGTGCGCGCCGTCGACGGGATCAGCTTCTACGTCAACAAAGGCGAAACGCTCGGGCTGGTGGGCGAGTCGGGCTCCGGCAAGTCGACCGCCTGCCGGGCGGTGCTGCAGCTGTTGAAGCCGACCTCCGGTTCGGTGAAGTTCGAAGGGCGGGAGATCGCCGGCCTGTCGCGCCGCGAGCTGCGGCCTCTGCGGCGGGAGATGCAGATGATCTTCCAGGACCCCTACGCGTCGCTGAACCCACGCAAGCGGATCGGCCAGATCGTCGGCGACCAGCTGAAGATCCAGAAGGTGGCGAGCGGCAAAGAGCTGCGCACGCAGGTCGAAGGGCTGCTCGAGCGGGTCGGCCTCTCACCCGAGCACTACAACCGCTTTCCGCACGAATTCTCCGGCGGCCAGCGCCAGCGGATCGGGATCGCGCGGGCGTTGGCGCTGGGGCCGAAGCTGGTCTTCTGCGATGAGCCGGTCTCCGCGCTCGACGTCTCGATCCAGGCACAGATCGTCAACCTGCTCGACGACCTGCAGGACGAGATGGGGCTCACCTACGTCTTCGTCGCGCACGACATCGGCGTCGTGCGTCACATCTCCGATCGGATCGCGGTGATGAACCACGGCAAGATCGTCGAGACCGGCGATGCCGACCAGGTCTGCGAGCACCCGCGCGACGACTACACGAAAAAATTGCTCGCGGCGGTGCCGATTCCGGACCCGCGCGAGAGCCGCGCCCGCCGCGAACGCACCACCGCCGGGTAGCCTGGCGGGGTGGCCCTGCCGCTCTCGCCGCCGATCAAACCGCAGCTGGCGCTGACCCGCAAAGCGCTGCCCACCGGTGAGGAGTGGGCGTACGAGCCGAAGCTCGACGGCTTCCGGGCGATCGTCTTCGTCGACGGGGGGGAGGCCTACGTGCAGTCGCGGGCGGGCAAACCGCTGGCTCGCTACTTCCCGGAGCTGGAGTGGACGCCGGGGCGCTGGGTTCTCGACGGCGAGTTGGTGATCCGCGGGGAGACCGGGGAGGTCGAATTCGATCTCCTGCAGCAGCGCATCCACCCGGCCGAGAGCCGGATCACGCTGCTGAGCGAGGAGATCCCGGCGACCTTCATCGGCTTCGACCTGCTCGCCGAGGGGGACGACGCGTTGCTCGACGCGCCGCTCCGCGAGCGCCGTGAGCGGCTCGAGCAGATCGCCGCCGAGGCCGGCCTCGAGCTCACCCCGCTGACCGCCGACGAGGCCCAGGCCGAGCGGTGGCTGGCGTCGATCGAGGGGGTGATGGCGAAGGACCTGGGGGCGCCCTACATCCCCGGCAAACGCAAAGGGATGGCGAAGGTGAAGCGCGAGCGGACGATCGACTGCGTGGTCATGGGATGGCGGCCGGGCAAAGAGGAGGGCACCGTGGGATCGCTGATCCTGGGCCTCTACGACGGCGACGATCTGCGCACGGTCGGCCACATCTCCGGCTTCAGCGCGGCGGCGAAACGCAGCATGCGGGCGATGCTCGCGCCGCTCGAGACGGGGGAGAGCGGCAGCGCCGAGCCGAGCCGCTGGACCGGCGGCCGCGATCTGGAGTGGGTCGGCCTGCGCCCCGAGTTGGTGATCGAGGTCGGCTACGACCACGCCGCCGCCGGCCGCATCCGCCACGGCGCGAGGTTCCACGCCTTCCGGAGCGACAAAGCGCCGCGGGACTGCAAGTTCGAGCAGCTGGACGAAGGTGGGTGAGGGGGGCGCGACCCCGGTCGTCCTTACCGGCGCTATGGGTGGGTAGAGACGACCGATTGCGGCCGGGCGCCGTCCCCACGACCGCTCCGCTGTTCCTTATGGCGCCCTGGGCGCCATAAGGAACAGCGGAAGGGCTCAGACCGTCGAGAAGGGACGGGCCCGACCCTGGACGGTGCGGCGGTTCGAGGTGCGGCGCGGTCCAGGCCACCCCGCCCGTCCGAGATGCGTCCCGACCTCGGGCCTCCTTCCCGTCCGAGTTGCCGCGCGTGGGGGCGGTCCCGGCCCGCACACCCGTCCGAGATGCCGCCCGAGCCCGGCCCCCGCACCGTCCCGAGCTGCCGCGCGGGGCGCGTGGCCCCCGACCTCGGCCCCCACACCCGTCCGAGATACCGCGCGGGGCGTGGCCGCGCGACCCCGACCCCGCACCCGTCCGAGATGGTCCCGGGCGCCTCATGGCGCTCCTGGCAGGCTGTGAGCGCCATGAGGCGCCCGGGACGGGAGGGGGTCGTGGGGAAGGCGGGCACAGGGACGTGAGGGGGTCGTGAAAA
>JAFDWO010000118.1 GCA_018268415.1 Actinomycetota bacterium
CCCCGGCCGAGGCTGTTGCCGAGCTCGGGCAGGCGTTTGGGGCCGAACACGATCAGGGCGATGATCAGGACGACGACGATCTCGAGGGGGCCGATGTTGCCGAGCATCAGAGAGATGGTAACGCGGTGATCAAGTTAGGATCCCATATAAGGTAATATGGATCCAATGAGCGCCGCAATGTCCATGCCGCGACAGACCTCCCTCTCGCGCCTTCTCGTCGCCTGCCCGGACCGGCGGGGAATCGTCGCGGAAGTGTCACGCTTCCTCAACGATCACGACGCGAACATCGTCGAGAACAACCAGTACTCGACCGAGCCGAGCAGCGGCCTCTTCCTCCAGCGGACGGTCTTCGAGTGGGGCGGCGAGGGCGACCCGGCGGAGGTCCTCGGCGCGGCCTTCGCGGCCGAGGTCGCCGATCCGCTCGAGATGGAGTGGCGCTTCGAGGACGCGCACCGCGCGAAGCGCACTGCGATCTTCGTCTCCCGCTATGACCACTGCCTCCTCGACCTGCTCTGGCGCGCCCGCCGCGGCGAGCTGCCGATCGACGTCGGAGTCGTCGTCTCCAACCACGCCGACCTCGCCGACGACGTCGCCTCGTTCGGGATCCCCTTCGAGCACGTCCCGGTCACCCCTGACACCAAGGCGGAGGCCGAGGCCCGGCAGCTGGACCTTCTCGGCGACGACTACGACCTGGTGGTGTTGGCTCGCTATATGCAGATCCTCTCCGGCGACTTCCTCGAGAAGGCGGGCATCCCGATCATCAACATCCACCACTCCTTCCTCCCCGCGTTCGCCGGCGCCGGCCCCTACCGGCAGGCGCGCGAACGGGGCGTGAAGCTGATCGGCGCGACCGCCCACTACGTGACCGAGGACCTCGACGAGGGGCCGATCATCGAGCAGGGCGTGGTCCGCGTCAGCCATCGCGACGACGCCGTCGAGCTGGAACGGCGGGGTGCCGACGTCGAGCGCACGACCCTCGCCCGCGCGGTCGCCTGGCACTGCGAAGACCGCGTCATCCCCACCGGCGCCACCACGGTGGTCCTCTAGATGCGCACCGCGTTCCCGGAGGTCGGGTCGTGAGCCTGCGCGCGATCGAGGGCGCCGAGCCCGCCGCGACGACCGTCCTGCGCTCGCCGGTCGAGCACCGCCTCCTTGCCGCCGGCGCGCAGGTCGAGGCCCGCGGCCAGTGGCGCGTCGCCTTCGGCCTCGACGGCGAGGACGCCTTCCTCGAGACCGTCGCCTTCGCCGACGCCTCCCACCTCGCCAAGCTCGAGGTCCGTGGCGGCGCGGCCCCGGCGGAGCGGCCCGACCGCGCCGTGGTCGAGGTCGCCGACGACCGCTGGATCGTGCTCTGCCCCTGGGAGCAGCGGGCGGCGACGATCGCCGAGCTCGGCGCCGGCGACCGCCGGCTCGCCCTCGATCTCAGCGGCGCCTGGATGGCCCTCGTGCTCGCCGGGCCCCAGGCCGAGCGCCTGTTGCGGCGGCTCGGCCCGATCGCGCAGGTCCCCGGCTCCGGCCCGATCGCCGCGGTCCCCGGCCGCGTCGTCCGCCGCGGTGAGCTCCTGCTGGTCCTCGTCGCCGCCGAGTACGCCCAGCACGTCTGGGACGTCTGCGCCGACCTTTGCCTGCCGCTCGCCGGCGGCCCGGCGGGCCTCGACGCCGTGACCCGGTCCCACCCCGACCCCCTCCTGGCGGCGTCATGAGCTTCCTGATCCCGTGCCCCCACTGTGGCAACCGGCCGCAGCCCGAGTTCGCCTACGGCGGCAACATCGGCGACGACCCGCCCGGCTCGATGCTCGACGTCCTCAGCGAAGACCTCTATTTCAACGACAACACGGCCGGGGAGCAGTTCGAGCGTTGGTTCCACCGCTTCGGGTGCGAGCGCTGGATCGTGATCCGCCGCGACACGCGCACGAACCAGGTCTCCGAGGGCTGGGAAGGAGTGGACGCGCCATGAGGCTCCCCCGCCGCGACGGCGAGACGATCGATCGCGATGACCGTCGGACCTTCACCTTCGACGGCAAGGAGGTCCAGGCCTACGCCGGGGACACGATCGGCTCCGCCCTCTACGCGAACGGACAACGGATCTTCACCCGCAGCTTCAAGTACCACCGCCCGCGCGGTCTGAGCTGTGCGGCGGGCAACTGCGCCGGCTGCCTGATGGAGGTCGACGGCGAGCCGAGTGTCAAAGCCTGCACCCGCACGGTGCAGGGTGGCGAGGTCGTCCGTTCGCAGACGATCAGCGGCTCGCTCGAGCGCGATCCGATGCGCGTCGTCGACCACGTCGCCGGCCCCGTCACCCCGGTCGGCTTCTACTACCGGCTGGGGATCCGGCCGAAGGCGGCCTGGCCCCACATCGAGCGCATGCTCCGCCGGATGACCGGCCTCGGCCGGGTCGGCGAGGCGCCGCCGAAACCGCACCGCGCCGACGTCGAGCACCGCACCGCCGGCGTCCTCGTGATCGGCGCCGGGCGCTCCGGCCAGGAGGCGGCGGCGCGGTACGCGGCTGAGGGCAGGCAGGTGATCCTGGTGGACGAACGCGCCGAGTACGCGAGCCTCGCGATCGATGGTGTCGAGGTGATCGCCCCCGGCACCGCCCTCGGCGTCTACGAGGGCCGGCTGGTCCCGGTCCATGCCGACGGTCTCATGCACCGCATCCGGGCCGAGAAGATCGTCGTCGCCACCGGCTCGATCGACCAGCCGCTGCTCTTCGAGGGCAACGACCTGCCCGGGGTGATGACGCCGAGCGCGGTCCGTCGACTGGTCGGCCTGTGGTCGATCCGCCCGGGGACGCGCGCCGTCGTCCTCGCCGCCGACGAGGCGGGCGACGAGGCGGCGAGGCTGCTGCGTGAGGCCGGCACCCAGGTGGTCGAGACGATCGACCTGCGCGGCGTCCGCCCGCCCAAGGTGAAGGCCGCGGCCAGGCATGGTCTGCTGGCCGCGGTGGAGATCGACGGCCGCAAGATCGACTGCGATCTCCTCGTCGCCTCCGCCGGGCGCCAGCCCGCCTACTCCCTGCTCGCCCAGTCCGGTTGCAGCGTTCGGTTCGACGCCGAGAAGGGGATCTTCGCCCCCGACCAGCTGGTCGACGGGGTCGAGGCGGCCGGCTCGGTGACCGGCGAGGGCGCCGCGGTGCTCGCGGCTGCCGAGGGCGCCGGCAAGCGCACCTTCGTCTGCCCCTGCGAGGACGTCACCGCGAAGGACCTGGTGCGCGCCGTCGGCGAGGGCTTCGAGGACATCGAGATCGCCAAGCGCTACACCACCGTGACCATGGGTCCGTGTCAGGGGCGGCTCTGTCATCTGCACTCGGTGCGTGCCCTCGCCCGCGCGACCGGGGTCGGCGAGGCGGCGCTCGGCACCACCACCGCCCGCCCGCCGTGGCAGCCGACCCCGCTCGGTGACGTCGGTGGCCGCAAGCTCAACCCGGGCAAACGGACCGCTCTGCACGACGCCAACCGGCGGGCCGGGGCGCAGTACGTCTGGACCGGCGTCTGGCGGCGCCCCGACCACTACGGCGACGCGGCGGCGGAGATCAAGGCGGTCCACGAGGGCGTCGGGCTGATGGACGTCTCGACCCTGGGCAAGCTCTACGTCAGCGGCCCCGACGCCGAGGCCTTCCTCGACGGCGTCTTCCCGAACCGCATCTCGACCCTGAAAGTCGACCGCGTCCGGTACGGCATCTTCAACACCGACTCGGGCCGGATCATCGACGACGGCACGATCATCCGGGTCGGCGAGCGGGACTTCCTCGTCACCACCAGCTCCGGGGGCGTCGACCAGGTGTACGAGGCGTTCCTGCTCTGGGTCGCCGAACGGAAGCTCGCGGTCGACGTGGTCAACGTCAGCGGTGCCCTCTCGGCGGTGTCGCTGTCGGGCCCGAAGGCCCGCGAGGTCCTCTCCCGGGTGACCGACGTCGACGTCGCGAACGAGGCGTTCAAATTCCTCGACGTGCGCCAGGGCGCGGTCGCCGGGGCCTCGGCGCTCTTGATGCGGATCGGCTTCCTCGGTGAGCTCGGGTACGAGATCCACTTCCCCAGCACGGCGGCCGAGCACGTCTGGGAGGCGCTGATGAAGGCCGGCGCCGAGTTCGGGATCCTGCCGCTCGGGGTCGAGGCGCTGAAGGCGCTGCGGCTGGAGAAGGGCCACATCATCGTCGGCATCGACACTGATTCGGAGACCACCATGCTCGAGTGCGGGATGGGCCCGATGATCGCCTGGGACAAGGGCGAGTTCGTCGGCAACGAAGCGCTCGGGCGGATGAACGAGCGCGGCGCCGACCGCGCCCTGGTCGGCTTCACCGCCGACGATCTGCCGAACGAGGGGACCGCGGTCCTGGTCGGCGGCGAGGTCGGCGGTCGCGTCACCAGCGCCCGCCGCAGCGCCGTCTCCGGCCAGGTGATCGGACTGGCCTACGTGCCCGCCGCGATCGGCAGCGAGGGGTCGGCATTCGAGCTCGATCTCGGCGAGGGGCGCCGCGGCGGCGCCAAGGTGCACATCGGCGCCTTCTACGACCCCGACGGGGAGAGGATGCGCGGATGAAGGACCTGCTCCGGCCCGGGCGCATGTGGCGCACCGGCCTGCCGCTGAAGAAGCGTTACGACGTGGTCATCATCGGGGGCGGCGTCCAGGGCCTCGCCACCGCCTACTACCTGGCGAAGAACCACGGCATCACCGATGTCGCGGTCCTGGAGAAGAGCTACATCGGCTCCGGCGGCTCGGGGCGCAACACGGCGATCGTGCGGTCGAACTACCGGACCCCGGAGGGGGCGAGCTTCTACCAGGCCTCGCTCGACCTCTACGACGACCTCAGCGCCGAGCTCGACTTCAACATCATGCTGACCAAGCGCGGCGTGCTCAGCCTCGCCCACTCCGAACGGGCGCTGGCGACGGCGACCGAGCGCGCCTCGGTCAACCAGAAGCTCGGCATCGACAGCCGCGTGATCGGGCTCGACGAGGTGCGCCGGCGGGTCCCGGCGCTGAACACCTCGCGCGACGTGACCTGGCCGATCCTCGGCGCCCTGATCCACCCGGGCGGCGCGATCCTCCGCCACGACGCCGTCGTCTGGGGCTACGCCCGCGGCGCCGACCGGCGCGGGGTGGAGATCCATCCCTTCACCGAGGTGACCGGGCTCGACACCAGCGGCGACCGGGTCACCAAGATCCGCACCCCGCGCGGCGACATCGAAGCGGGCACCGTGCTGAGCGCCACCGCCGGCTGGTCGAGCGGCATCTGCAAGATGGTCGGCCTGCGCCTGCCGATGAAGACCTACGTCCTGCAGGCCTTCGTCACCGAGCCGATCCGGCCCCTCCTGGTCGAGACCGTCGTCTCCACCCAGATGCGCCTCTACGTCCACCAGACCACCCGCGGCGAGCTGGTCGCGGGCGCCGAGGCCGAGCCGTACCCGACCTACCAGGGCCGCAGCACGCTCACCTTCATCGAGTCGATCTCCCGCTATCTGGTCGAGCTCTTCCCGGCGATCCGTGACGTCAGCATCCTCCGCACCTGGAGCGGCCTCTGTGACGTCACTCCCGACTACAGCCCGATCATCGACCGCACCCCGCTCGCCAACTTCATCGTCTCCGCGGGCTGGGGCACCTACGGCTTCAAGGCCGCCCCGATCGTCGGCGTCACCCTCTCCAAGCTGATCGCCACCAACCAGGTCGACCCCCTGATCAAACCGTTCGGCCTCCACCGCTTCACCGACGACCGCTTCATCTCCGAGGCCGCGTCGGCCGCGATGTCGCACTAGGGACCCAGGCGTCTGCGGCCGTCCCCGGGCCGGGAGGCTTTCGTGGGAGAGGCGTCACAGGGACAGGAGGAGATCGAACTCCGTCATGGTTTTCCCGGGAGGCGTGGTCGACCTTACCCACCTGAAACGGGGGTAAGGTCGACCACGCGATCGCAGGCTGTGAGGAAGTCGGGAGAAAGCGTGGAATTCCCGGCGTCTCCATGACGAGATCTGAGATCCGTGGCCCGCGCCGAGGTAGGCCTGCCACGGCACCTTCACCGTGTCGGCGATGTTCAGCCGCTCCCAGGGCTGATCGGCGTTGTGGAGGAGGAGGTGGGCGCAGGCGTCCCCCTCGGTGTCGGTGAGGCGCAGGGTCGTCCCCCGCGCCAGGACCTTGGAGGCATAGCCGCCGCCGGCGACGGTCTCGGCCCAGGTCAGCGCCGCCGGGTCGACGCCCTGGGGCGGCGCGGGCCAGGAGCTCGCCGGGAGGACCGGCATCGCCTCGGCGCCGGTGCCTGCCTGGGCGCGCGCGTGCTCGCGCGCCGCCTGCGTCGTCCCGGTCCCGCTCACTTGATAGGGACGAGCGCCGAGATCTCGACCAGCGCGCCTTTCGGCAGCGCCGCGACGCCGATCGTCACCCGCGCCGGGGGCGGCTCCTCGAAGAACTCGGCGTAGGCCTCGTTGATCGCGGGGAACTCCTCGAGGCGGGTCGTGTAGACGGTCACCTGCAGCGCCTCGGTCAGCTTGCCACCGCCCGCTGCGGCCACCGCCTCGAGGTTGCGCAGGCACTGGCGCGCCTGCGCGGGCGCGTCGCCCTCGCCGACGAACTCGCCCGCCGGGTCGAGCGGCAGCGCTCCGGAGCAGTAGAGGACCCCATCGTGGGCGATCGCCTGTGAGTAAGGGCCGATCGCGGCGGGGGCTTGGTCGGTCTCGATATCCACGCGGTTCGTCATGGATCCAAGATTAGCGATATCGTATCCTTCCTGTCCGGCACGCTTTCCAGGATCGAGGAGGAGAACACATGAGCACCGCGACCCCCGACAGTCCCGCGCAGCGCCTGGAGGAGGCGGCTCGCGACAACCTCTGGCTCCACTTCTCGAAGCTGTCCGCTTATAAGGACCACCCGGTCCCCGTCATCACCAAAGGCGAAGGCTGTTACGTCGAGGACGTCAAAGGCAAGCGTTACCTCGACGCGTTGGCCGGCCTCTTCGCGGTCCAGATCGGTTACGACTACGGCGAGGAGATCGGCGAGGTCGCCGCCGGCCAGTTGCGCGAGCTCCCCTTCTACACCAACTGGGGCTTCGCCCATCCGCCCTCGATCGAGCTGGCCGCCGAGCTCGCCCGGATCGCCCCCGGCTCGCTCAGCCGCAGCTTCTTCATCGGCAGCGGCTCCGAAGCCGTGGAGACGGCCTGGAAGCTCGCCCGCCAGTACCACGCCGCCCAGGGCGAACGCCGCTGGAAGGCGATCGCCCGCCGGTACGCCTACCACGGCACCACGATGGGGGCGCTCTCGATCAACGGCATCCCCGGGCTGCGCACGCCCTGGGAGCCGCTCGTCCCCGGCGTCACCCACGTCTGGAACACGAACCGTTACCACCGGCCGTTGGAGGAGACCGAGGAGGAGTTCACCGCCTTCCTGCTGGAGGACCTCCGCCACGCGATCATCCAGGCCGACCCGGGCAGCGTCGCGATGGTGATCATGGAGCCGATGCAGAACCAGGGCGGCTCGCTGGCGCCGCCCGCCGGCTACTGGGCCGGGGTGCGGGAGATCTGTGACGAGTACGGGATCCTCCTCTGCGCCGACGAGGTGATCACCGGCCTCGGCCGGCTCGGCGCCTGGTTCGGCTCGGACCTCTACGGCATCCAGCCCGACATCATGACCTGCGCCAAGGGACTCGCCTCCGGTTATGCGCCGATCGGCGCGGTGCTCGCCACCGACGCGGTCGCCGAGCCGTTCGCCGAGGGCGAAAACGTCTTCGCCCACGGTTCCACCTACGGCGGCCACCCGCTGACCTGCGCGATCGCGGTGAAGAACCTGGAGATCATGCACCGTGATGGCGTCGTCGACCACGCGGCCGCCAACCAGGACGCGCTGAAGGGCTCGCTCGACCAGCTCCTCGACCTGCCGCTCGTCGGCGACGTGCGCGGGGCCGGCTACTTCTACGCGATCGAGTTGGTCAAGGACAAGGACACGCACGAGACGCTGCCGATGGACCAGCGCGAAAAGCTCTTCAAAGGCTATCTTGGCCCGGCGCTCTTCGAGCAGGGCCTGATCGCCCGCTGCGAGGAACGGATCCTGCCGCTGATCACGATCTCCCCGCCGCTGGTCGCCGGGCAGGCCGAGTTCGACGAGATCACCCGGATCCTCGGCGACGTCCTCGCCGAGGCCCCGAAGCACCTCGGTTAGGAGCGGCACCGGTGCTCTCTCGCGAGGACAACGATCGGATCACCAGGACCGGCCCGGAGGACCCCGCGGGCCGGCTCCTGCGCGCCTACTGGCAGCCCGCCGCGCTCGTCTCCGAGATGCCGGCGGAGCGGCCGGTCAAGGCGGTGCGGCTGATGGGCGAGGACCTCGTCCTCTTCAAGCGCGGCGAGCGCGACTGGGGCCTGGTGAGCCGCTATTGCGCCCACCGCGGCGTCGACCTGGCCTACGGCCGGCTCGAGGACGGCGGCCTGCGTTGCCTGTACCACGGCTGGCTCTATGGCAAAGACGGCCGTTGCCTCGAGCAGCCGGCCGAACCGCCGCACAGCCGCTTCTTCGAGAAGGTGCGGATCTCCAGCTATCCCTGCGAGGAGCGCAACGGCATCGTCTTCGCCTACATGGGCGGCGGCGACCCGCCGCCGTTCCCGGCTTACGACTGCTTCGAGGCCCCGGAGGAGTACACGTTCGCCTTCAAGGGCCTCTGGGAATGCAACTGGCTGCAGGGCGTGGAGGGCGGCATCGACCCCAGCCACGTCTCCTTCCTGCACCGCTTCCTCGACGAGGATCCGCGCGACGTCTACGGAGCGCAGTTCGCCGAGACGGTCGCCGGGACCGGCAAGTCGACCGCCGAGATCGTCGGCGAAATGTACCGGCCGGACATCGAGGTCGAGCAGGCCGAGCACGGCCTCCGCGTCTTCGCCGTGCGCGAGCTCGATGCGCAGACGCGCCACCTGCGGGTCACCAACCTGCTCTTCCCGAACGCCTTCGTGGTGCCGTTCGGCGGCGACCGGGTGTTCTGCCAGTGGCACGTCCCGATCGACGACGAGCACCACTACTGGTACATGATCTTCTACGACTTCAAGGACCAGACGGACAAGGAGACCCTGCTCCGGCAGCGCCTCCAGAACGTCACCCTCCCGGACTACCGACCGACCCGCAACCGGGACAACAACTGGGGCTTCGACGCCGCCGAGCAGCAGTCGCTCACCTACACCGGGATGGGGCTCGACATCAACGTCCACGACCAGTGGGCGGTGGAGAGCATGGGCCCGATCCAGGACCGCACGGTCGAGCGCCTCGGCGTCTCCGACCGCGCCGTCACCGCCAACCGCCGGATGCTGCTGAAAGCGATCAAGGCGATGGAAGGCGGGCAGCCGACGCCGGCGCTGCCGCTGGACGAGGCCGCGGCCAAGGAGCTGCGCGGCCCGCTCGCGATCGACACCGTCGCCCCCGCCGACGATTGGCAGGAGGCCTGGCGCAAGACCGAGGCCGAGCGCCGCGCCCGCTCACCCTGGGCGGCGGGGCAAGAGGTCCGCTGATGCCGGTGTTGACGGGCCGAAAACTCAACCATGTGTTTAGTTTTCGGCCCATCAACATGAGGTGCGGGTGATGGAGGCGCGGCACGAGCGGTCCGCCGACGAGCGCCCGTTCTCCCTCGGGGGCAGCGCCCGGCCGATGCTCGCCGCCGACCGCGATGGCTTCGTCGACCGCCACGAGCTCTGGGGCGAGGCCGAGCACGCCGCCGCCGCCCAGATCCGCCGGGTGATCGACGAGCAGGGGATCGAGATGATCCGGGTCGCCTTCTGTGATCAGCACGGCACCGTGCGCGGCAAGACGCTGGTCGGCGACGGCCTCTGGAGCGGGCTGCGCGGCGGCTGTCGGGTCCCCTCCTCGCTGGTCCTCAAGGACACCTCGGGCAAATCCGTCTTCCCGGTCTTCACCCATGGCGGCGGCACCGGGATCGATGCCCTGGGCGGCGCCGGGGACGTCGTCCTCGTCCCCGACCCGAAGACCTTCCGCGTCCTCCCCTGGGCGCCGAACACCGGCTGGGTCCTGTGTGACCTGCACTTCCCGGACGGGGCACCGGTCCCGTTCTCCACCCGGCGGATCCTGCGCGACACGCTGGAGCGGCTGGCCGACCGCGGTTACGGGGTCACGGTCGGGGTCGAGATCGAGTTCCACGTCTTCCGGCTGCTGGACGAGGCGCTCGGCGACGAGCACCTGGCGGCGCCCGGCCGCCCCGGCGCCGCGCCCGGCGTCGCACCCACCTCGCGCGGCGCCCAGCTCCTGCGCGAAGAGGACCTCGACGCCCTCGACGATCTCGTGCAGGCGCTCTCGGCCGGGTTCCTGGCGCTCGACCTACCGCTGCGCTCGCTCGAGCTCGAGTTCGGGCCGAGCCAGCTGGAGTTCACCCTGGCGCCGCGCCCCGGCCTCGAGGCCGCCGACGATGTCGTCCTCGCCCGCTCCGCGGTTCGCCAGATCTGCCGCCGGCACGGCTACCTGGCGACCTTCATGTGCCGCCCGGCCGGGACCGACACCGCCTCCGCCGGGTGGCACCTCCACCAGTCCCTGACCGACCTCGACGGCGGCAACGCGTTCGTCCCCCGCGAGGGCGGCACCCTGCTCTCGACCGCCGGGCAGCGCTATCTCGGCGGCCTCCTGCGCCACGCGCCGGCCGCCGCCGTCTTCACCACCCCGACCGTCAACGGGTACAAGCGTTACCTCCCCTTCAGCCTCGCGCCCGACCGGATCTGCTGGGGGATCGACAACAAGGGCGCGATGGTGCGGGCGGTCGGTGGGCCGGGCGATCCGGCGACGCGGCTGGAGAACCGCTCCGGCGAGCCCGCTGCGAACCCCTACCTCTACGTGGCGTCCCAGGTCGTCTCCGGAATGGCCGGGATCGACGGCGAGCTCGACCCCGGCGAGCCGACCGAGGACCCCTACGCGGCCGCGGCGAGGCCGCTGCCCGCCAGCCTGATGGCGGCGCTGGAGGAGCTGCGTGCCGACGACGTCTTCGCCGACGCCTGGGGTAAGGAGGTCGTCGACTGGATCCTCAGGCTGAAGGGCTCGGAGGTCGAGCGTTACCTGCGTGACGTCTCCGACTGGGAGCAGCGCGAGTACCTGGGGCTGCCGTGAGCGGTGCGGCGGGGTCGTTCGCGCTGGTCGGTGACCTGCGCACGATGGACCCGGCCCGCCCCCGGGCCACGGCGATGGCGGTGCGCGACGGGCGCATCCTCGCCGTCGGCAGTCGCGACGAGGCGGTGGCGGCGCTGCCGCCCGGGGCGCCCGTGCACAGCGTGCCGGGCACCGTGGTCCCGGGGCTGATCGACGCCCACGTGCACACCTTGATCGCCGGCCTCGAGCTGCGCCGGCTCGACGTCTCCGACGCCCGCTCGGTGGCCGAGGTGGTCGAGCGGATCGGCGCCCACCTCGCTTCCCGCCCGGGGGGCGGCGACTGGCTGGTCGTCGCCGCCCACTTCCAGGCCGAGGAGCTGGCCGAGGGGCGCCTGCCGACCCGGGCCGACCTCGACCCGGTCACCGGCGACCGCCCCGTCTTCCTCGACCGCCGCACCCACGACGCGATCGCCAACAGCGCCGCCCTCGGGCGCGCCGGGATCGACGCCGCGACTCCCGACCCGGTCGGCGGCGTGATCGAGCGGGACGGCGCCGGCGAGCCGACCGGGATCCTGATCGAGCGGCCCGCGGCGGAGCTGGTCTGGGACCGGGTGCCGGAGATCGGCGAGGCCGAGCGCCGCACCGCGCTGCGGGAGATCCAGCCCGTCTTCCACGCGCTCGGCATCGTCGGCGCGGCCGAGCCGGGCCTGACGCCGGCCGAGATGGGGACCTACCAGGCCGCCCACGCCGACGGCGAGCTGCGGCTGCGGACCTTCGCGATGCCCCTCGCCGACACCGACCTGCCGGTGGAGGAGCTGCTCGCGGGCTTCCGTGGCACCGGGGTGCGGACCGGGTTCGGCGACGAGTGGCTGCGGATCGGCGGGATCAAGGTCTACCTCGACGGGACCGGCTCCTTCGGCAGCGCGCTGCTGCGCGAGTCGTGGCCGGGCACCGACGGCTATCTCGGCAACCAGACGGCGCCGACCGAGACCTTCCGGGCGATCGCCCGCTTCTGCGCCGCGGAACGGTGGTCGCTCGCCGTTCACACGGTCGGCGGCGCCGCCATCGACCTCGCCCTCGACGCCTTCGCCGAAGCGAACGAGCTGGCGCCGATCGCGCCGCTGCGCTTCTCGGTCATGCACGCCTATCTCTGGCCCTCGGCGGAGAACTTCCGCAGGGCGCGGGAGCTCGGCGTCTTCGCCTCGATCCAGCCGGGGATGCAGTGGCGGGTCGCCGCCGCCCTCGCCGGTCGCTTCGACGCCGAGCGCGCCGCCGCCGCCTCGCCGCTGCGCGACTGGCTCGACGCCGGGGTCGAGGTCGCGGGGGGCAGCGATGGCCCCGACTTTCCCCAGGCGCCGCTCTTCGGCATGTACCAGGCGCGGAGTCGGGCGGCCCAGGGCTTCGCCGAGCCGCTCGGGCCCGCGCAGGCGATCGACGGCGAGCGGACGTTGGCGATGTGGACGACCAGCTCGGCCCGTTACTGCTTCGCCGAGAACGAACGGGGAGCGCTCCGCCCCGGTCTGCTCGCCGACTGGGTGGCGCTGTCCGCCGACCCGGTCGAGGCGGCGCCGGAGGAGCTGGCCGGGGCGCGGGTCCTGCAGACCGGGGTCGGCGGCGAGGTCGTGCACGAGGCGTGAGGAAGTCGTGAGAGAGAGGAGAGCAGGTTGAGCGGCGATACCAGGGTGGTCGTGATCGGGGGAGGGGTGCTCGGCACGAGCGCGGCTACGCACCTGCTGCGGGCCGGGGTCGGCGAGGTCACCCTGCTCGAGCGCGACGGGGCCGCGCAGGGAACCTCGGGCGCGGGCGCCGGCTTCGTCAATGCCTGGTCGCTCGGCTCTCCCGACGCGACCGGGGCGGAGGAGGCCACCCTCGCCGACTATGCGGTCGACTTCTACCGCGAGCTGAACGCGGCGCGGCCCGAGGCGCCCTACCGGCAGCGCGGCTGCCTCTGGATGGCGCAGACCGAGCGCGACTGGCCCTCGGTCGAGCTGCGCCTCACCGACGGGCCCGCCGATGCCCGCCGGGTCGAGCCTGCCGAGGCCGAGGCGCTGACCGGCGGGGTGGTGAAGGCGGCCGGAATCCACGGCGCCGTGCTGCACCCGAGCAGCGCCCAGGTCTCCGCCGAGCGGGCGACGAAGGCGCTATCGGAGCTGTTCGCCGCCGAGGGCGGGAAGCTTCGCGAGCGCACCCCGGTGACCGGCTTCGTCGTCGACGGTGGGCGCATCGCCGCGATCGAGACCGCCCACGGCACGATCGAGGCCGACCACGTCGTCCTCGCCGCCGGCGCCTGGACCAACGCGGTGTTGGCGAGCCTCGGCCGGTTCCTGCCGATCGCCCCGATCGCCGTCTCGCGGATCGTCACCGAACCGCTGGGGATGCCGGGCGACCTGCCGCTCCTCTTCGTCAAGGCCCTGGACTCGGGCCTGAAGAAGTCGATGTGGCTGCGCGAGGAGAACGGCAGCCTGATGTTTGGCGCCAACTACGGCGCCCCGTCCCGGCTCACCTTCGTCGAGAACGGCGTCCCGGAGCGCTTCGACTCGGTCGACGTCGAGGGCGTGCTCGAGGTGCAGCGCGCGGCGGCGACGCTGACCGCGGCGATACCGGCGCTGGGCGAGTACCGGAACTTCCGGGTCAAGCACGGTGCGCCCTGCTACACGGTTGACGGCCGGGCGATCGTCGGCGCGCTGCCCGGGTTCGAGAACCTCCACGTGATCGCGGGCTGCAACGAGCAGGGCGTCACCCACGGGCCCGGCTTCGGGCGCGTGATCGCCGAACAGATCACCGAGGGCCGCAGCGAGCTCGTCGACGCCGACGTCTGGCGGCCGGATCGCTTCGCCGCCGAGCTGACCTCCGAACGCGACGTCGCCGCCCAACTGTGACGATGACGCTCTCGCTCCACGACCAGGAGATCCTGCGGCGGCGCGTGCGCGGCCTCGTCGACGAGGACCTCGTGGCGGAGCACCGCGAGCGGCCGTTCGGCCCGCACTCGCCCGCCCTGATCGAGGTGCTCGATTTTCTCCGCCGCAACCCCGATCCGGAGAAGCCCCGTTATCTGGTGCTGGACGACGGCTCCGGCGAGGGCTTCGTGCTCGGCGTCCGCGCCGAGCCGCGCGGCGCGCCGCCGCGCCCGCTCGGCGGCGGGCGCCTGGCCACCCGAGCCGAGGCCGAGCACGCCGTCTTCCTGCACCGCCTCGCCGATTACGGCATGCCCTCTGGTGGGTCGGTCGGTCATGAAGCGAGCAACCCACCACGGTCCGACCGGGGTGGCGCCAGGTGAGCGGCACCGCCGGTGACGTCCTCGTCCCGCCCGGGACGATCGGTTATCTCGACGTGATCAGCGCCGAGCCGGGGGCCGCGGTCCGCCTCCACGTCAGCTCGACCGCGCCGAGTTGGCGCGCCGAGCTGGTCCGTCTGCACGCGCTGGAGATCCCCGACTTCGGGGTCGAGCGCCGCGTCGCCCCGGTGGCGGGCGTCGAGCCGATCGAGCGCGAGGGGATCGAGCAGACGACGGTGGTCGGCTCCTTCGGCACCGCCGAGCCGCTCGGGCCCGACCACCTCGACGCCCCGTTGACGATCGCCCTGACGATCTGCCCGACCCGTCCGGACGCCGGCCCGCAGGCGGCGCTCGCCCAGCGCGACGAGGCGGGCACCGCCGGCTGGAGCCTCGGCCTCGACACCGACGGCCGCCCCCGCCTCTGGTGCGCCACCGACGCCGCCCTCGACCTGACGACGCCGGAGCCCTTGAAGCCGGGCTGCTGGTACCGCCTCACGGCAACCATCGACGCGCCCGCGTCCCGCGCGACCCTCACCGTCGACCCCGTCGGCACCTTCACCGCGAACCGCCTCGCCACGGGCCGCGGCACCGCCCACCGCGCCGAAGCAGATCTCCCGGGAACGCCCCGTCCCGCATCATCTCCCCTCCTCCTGGCAGCGGCCGCGCTCGACCCGAACGGCCGGCCGCTCCACGGTTTCGACGGCAAGATCGAGTGCCCGTCGATCCACTGCGGCGCCGCGTCGGCCGTAGCCGGGGAGGACCCTGAACGAACCTCCCCGCAGTTCGTGAGAGAAGGGTCCTCCCCAGATGCGGCCCTTGGCAGCGATGCGGCCCTGGCCGGCGATGCGGCCCCCGCCGGCGCCTGCACCTGGGACGCCTCCGAATCGATCACCCGCACCGGCATCAGCCACCCCTCCCATCTCCCCGACACCGGCCCCGCCGCCCGTCACTTCACCCTCGTGAACCACCCCACCCGCGCCGTCACCGGCGCCGGCTGGGACGGCCAGGTCGACGATTTCCGCTTCGCGCCGGATCAGTACGCGGCGATCCACTTCCACCGCACCGACATGACCGACTGTCGTTGGGAGCCGCAGGCCGAGGTGACCCTCCCGGCGGACCTGCCGAGCGGCGTCTACGCCTTCGCGCTCACCGACGCCGACGGCGGCGAGGACCTCGTCCCGCTGATCGTCCGGCCGCGCGTGGGAGCGCCGACGGCCCCGGCCCTCCTGGTCCTCTCGACCAACAGCTACCTCGCCTACGGCAACGACCACGTCGGCGTCGACAGTCCGCGGACGCAGGTGTGGAACGCGCGGGTCCCGGCGCTCGACGACTGGGAGCGCTTCCGCGATGCCCACCGCGAGCTGGGGCTCTCCCTCTACGAGGCGCACTCCGACGGCGCCGGGGTCTGCCACTCGAGCTGGCGGCGGCCGCTCCTGACGATGCGGCCGACCGTCTACGACGGTGACGGCCCGGTCTGGCAGTTCACCGGGGACATGCAGCTGGTCGACTGGCTCGAGCGCAGCGGCCGCGCCGTCGACGTGGTCAGCGACCGTGACCTGCACGAGGGCGGTGCCGAGCTCCTCCGCGGTTATGCCTGCGTGATGACCGGTTCCCACCCCGAGTACCCGAGCGAGCAGATGCTCGACGCCTACGAGGAGTACGTCGCGGCCGGGGGCCGGCTGATGTACATGGGTGGCAACGGGATGTACTGGGTGACCGGGTACGACCCCGACGATCCGCAGGTGATCGAGATCCGGCGCTGGGGCGGCACCCAGGCCTGGTGCGCGGCGCCGGGCGAGTACCACCTGAGCTTCACCGGCCGGCTCGGCGGCCTCTGGCGCTTCGGCGGTCGCGCTCCGCAGAAGACCTTCGGTGTCGGCTTCGTCGCCGCCGGCCCCCCGCCCGCCTCGGCCGGGTACCTGCCGGTGGCCGCGGCCGGGTCGCCCGCCGCCTGGGTCCTCGCCGGGGTGGAGGAGCCCGAGTTCGGCCGCTACGGGACGATGGGCGGCGCCGCCGGGACCGAGATCGACGCCGTCGACCCGGCCCTCGGCACCCCCGACGAGGCGCTCGTCGTCGCCACCTCGGTCGGCCACTCCGACGACATGCTGGAGGCGCGGGAGAACTTCAACATGACCAGCCGCATCCTCGGCGGCGCCCGCAACCCGCGCGTCCACTCCGACCTCGTCCTCGTCCCCCGTGAGAACGGCGGCGCCGTCTTCTCCACCGGCTCGATCAGCTTCTCCGGCAGCCTCTCCCACGACGGCTGGGACAACGACGTCAGCCGCCTCCTCGGCAACGTCTTCGACCGCTTCACCTCCGGCGCCCCCGTCCTGGACTAGGTGTTGATGGGCCGAAAACTCAAGCTCCGCTTGAGTTTTCGGCCCATCAACCGGGCGGTGCGACGGAAGGCTGACGGAAGTGCGTCGCCCCCACTGACGGAAGTGCGTCGCCCGCCACTGGGCGGCGGTGCGTCGCCCCCACTGGGCGAAGTGTGTCTCCGCTACCGGGCGGGGGTGCGGAGGCCGCGGGCCTCGAGGAGTGGGAGGACCTCGGCCTCGAAGCGCTCCATGCCCGGCTCCCAGAGGGGCCAGCCGAGGAGGCAGCCGTCGATCCCGATCGCGCTCATGCGGTCGAGGCGCTCGGCGATCTGGGAGGCGGTGCCGACCAGGGGGTGGCCGCCGTTGCCCGCGACCCAGCTGAGCCGGAACGCCTCCGACTCGGCGTCGCTGCGCATCCGCGCCTCCACCCCCATCACCTTCAGGGCGGTGTGGGAGGCATCGTGCTCCCCGTGCACCACCGAGTAGTGGTGGACGAAGTCCCGCGCCTCCTCCTCGGTGTCGGCACAGACGACGTAGGCGAAGGTCCAGACCTCGATCTCGCGGCCGTGCCCGCGGGCCAGGTCCTTCACCCGGGCGACCTGCTCAACCGCCCGCTCCGGGATGTCGTCGAGCTTGACGAAGACGAGGTCCGACATCCGCGCCGCGTACTCCATCCCGCGGCCCGATACCGCCGCGTTCATGATCGGCGGGTGCGGCCGCTGCAGCGGCTTCGGCGCCGAGTAGCCGCGCTCGATGCGGAAGAACTCGCCCTCGTGGTCGAACTCCTCCTCCTCGGTCCAGAGCCGCAGCAGGATCTCGGTCCACTCCTCGGCGAGGTCGTAGCGCCGGTCGTGCTCGTCGAGCTTGCGGCCGAACATCTCGAGCTCCGGCCGGTACCAGCCCGCGACCACGTTGACCGCCGCGCGACCGCCGGTGACGTGGTCGATCGTCGCGATCTGCTTGGCGGCGACGATCGGGTGGATGGCCGGGGCGTGACAGGTGGAGAAGACCCGGGGCCGCTCGGTCGCCTCGCCGATCGCCGCCGCCCAGGCCAACGTGTCGAAGGAGGACCCGTGTGGGTCGGTGGGACCGCCGTACCCCTTCCAGCGGGCGATCGGCACGATCGCCTCGAAGCCCATCCGGTCGGCGTGGCGGGCCAACTCGCGGACCCGCGGCCAGTCGGTGGTCAGCGCCCCGGGGATCCGGGTGAAGGTGATGCCCGGCGCCAGATTGGTGCCGAAGGTCCCCAACTGCAGGCGGTTGCCCGCGCGCCGCTCCGGGGAGGACGCGTTCAAGGGAGCGGGACCTCGATCAGCCCCCGGGGCAGCTCGGAGAGGACCTCGAGCCCGTCCTCGGTCATCACGATCGTGTCGATCGCGCACGCCTCGAACTTCGCCTTGGGATCGACCAGCACGGTCTCGTAGTTGGAGACGTACCCGGGTTCCCAGGTCACCTTGCTGAGCCCGTCGTTGGCGAGGTAGGTGTGGCCGACCCAGCTCGGCGGCAGCGCGATCCCCAGCGAGTAGCCGCCCACCCACCAGACCTTCTCGCTCGGGACCCGGTCGTGGACCCAGCGTTCGGCGGCCGCCGCGGCGACCTCCGGCCCCTCGCCGAGCCGCGCCAGCCGTTGCAGCTCGCCGACCGACCCGGCCGCGGCGTCGAGCAGGAAGGCCGCCTCGGGGTCGGGCTCGCCGAGCGCGAAGGTGCGGCAGAGGTTGGCGTGATAGCGATCGATCACGCCGCAACAATCGATCGAGACCGTGTCGCCCGCCTCCAGCTCGCGGGCGGAGGGGAAGGAGTGGGTGTCGACCCAGGCGGTCGGCCCGGAGCAGACGAGGGCCGGCGTCGCCGCCACCTCGGAGCCCGCGTCGGCAAGCAGGGAGGTGAGGAGCGCCGACACCTGTAGCTCGGTCATCCCCGGGCGCAGCCGCTCGCGGAGCTCGCTCATCGCCGCGTCGGCCGCGGCGCCCGCCCGCCGGATCCGCTCGAGCTCGGCGGGCGACTTGTAGAGGCGGACGTCGTCGACGATCCAGTCGCCGGCGGTGACCGTGGCGCCCGCCTCGGCCAGCGCCGCGCCGACCGCCTCGACGATCGGCCCGACCGGGTTCAGGCCGAAGCGCTCGAGCCCGACGGTCGCCCCGCCGAGCCCCCGCTCGCCGAAGGCGCGGGCGACGACCGCGGGCGCGTCGCCGTACTCGAACAGCACCAGCTCGTCGGCGCGCGCGTGGAGCTTCGCGTAGTCCTCGTGGCGGGACCAGTCGAAGAAGACAAGCCGCTCCGGCTCGCGCACGACGGCACAGCCGAGCGGCAGGCGCCACGGGTACCAGACCGCGTCGTAGCCGGTCAGGTAGAAGACGTTCGGCGGACTGGTGACGTAGAGGACGTCGAGGCCTGCCGCGGCCATCGACGCGCGCACCTTGCGCAGCCGCTCCTCGTACTCCTGATCCGCAAACCCGGGCATCTTGGTCCTTAGGATACAATGCTCACGTAAAGGGATCCAAGGGGGAGGGGCTGTCGTCCAATGCTCGAAACTGATCTGACCCTCGCGCCGCCCGCGCTGCCGGCTCGCGAAGAGTACGTCGAGCGCCAGGAGCGGGCCCGGCGGACGATTGCCGACGCCGGCCTCGACGGCCTCCTCGCCTTCGGCAGCCGCGCCTGGCCGTGGGCGGTCCGCTGGCTCGCCGACCACCAGTCGGGCTTCCAGCAGCTGGGCAACTCGATGTCGTTCGGCGATCGCGGCTTCTCCGCCCTCGTCCTCCCGGTCGACGGCCCGCCGATCCTCCTCCTCGACCAGCGCAGCCTGCCCGGCGAATGCGCCGTCGACGACGCCCGCACGGTGGAGCGGATCACCCTCGGGGCCGCCGCCGCCCTCGCCGACGCGGGGCTGACCGGCAAGCGCATCGGGATCGCCGGCGAGGGCGTGATGCTCGATCGCCACCGGCGCGAGATCGAGGCCGCCACCGGCACGGCGCTCGACCTGCACCCGGCCGACCACCTGATCGAGCCCCTCCACCGCGTCAAGAGCCCGGCCGAGCTGGAGTGCATGCGCTACGCCTCGGCGGTCGGCGCAGCCTGGATGAAGGCGATGATGGAGGCCGCCGCGCCGGGCCGCACGGAGGCCGACCTGGTCTCGATCGGGCTGCCGGTGCTGCTCCGCCACGGCGGCTTCCCCGCCGACGTCGTGGCCGGCTCGGGCAACCCCTGCCGCCCGCAGGCGGCGCGCGGCATCCCGTCCTACAACTCCGAGCGGCCGCTCGAGGCCGGGGACCTGCTGCGCCTCGACGGCTTCGGCCCGGTGCGCGGCTACGGCTGCGACCTCGCCCGCTCGACCTGCGTCGGCGCGGCGCCGACCGCGGCGCAGCGCGAGGTCCTCGAGCACGCGGTCGAGTTCATCGACACCTTGATCGCCGCCGTCCGCCCGGGGGTCACCCACGAGGCCGTGCACGACCTCGGCACCGCCTGGCTCGGCGAGCGCGGCTACCCGCCGCACGCCTACTTCGAGGGCTTCTGGCCCGCCTTCGGTCACCAGATCGGACTCACCACCGAGGGCCCCTTCATCGCCGCTGGCGAGACCGACCCGATCCAGGCGGGGCAGGTGATGTCGATCGAGATCGTGCTGGGGACGCCGGAGACCGGCGGCATCAGCCACGAGGAGTCGTTCATCGTCACCGCCGACGGCACCGAGCTCCTCACCGCCGGCTGTCCGCAGCGGTGGTGGTGAGCGGGCGCCGTCCGTGTCGGCGGAGTCGACGGGTTCGGCCAGGCGCACGCTCTGGCTGCTGGTCGCTGCGGCGACCTTCTGCTACCTGGCGATGGGTTGCTATGCGGCGATCCTGCCCGGTTACGTCCTCCACCACCTGAGCCTCGGCAGCGCCGCGGTCGGGCTGGCGATGGGGGCGACCGGCTTCGTCGCCGTCGCCCTGCGCCCCTTGAGCGGCAACTGGGGCGATCGCTACGGCCGGCGCCCGCTGGCCGTCCTCGGCACCCTCGTCCTGGCCGTCGGATCGGCGGCGCTGCTCGGCCCCGGGGCGCTGATCCTGGTCGTCTTCGCCCGCCTCCTCACCGGCGCCGGCGACGCCCTCTTCACCACCGCGGCGATGGCCTGGGTGGTCGACGTCTCCCGCCCCGAGCGCCGCGGGAGGGCGATGGCGACCCTCGGCATGGCCTTCTGGCTCGGCCTCGCCCTCGGTCCCCAGTGGGGCGTCCTCGTCCACCGGCAGGCCGGCTACGACGCGGTCTGGTGGGGGGCGACCGGATTCGCGCTGCTCGCCGCCGGGCTGGTCTGGCTGGTCGGACCGTCCCCGCGGCCCACCGCCCCGGTGAGCGGCGGGAGCAAGGTCCAGTTCCCCCGCGGGGCGGTCCTGCCCGCGGTCGCGATGGTCCTCATCTGTTACGGCAACGGCGTCTTCGAGGCGTTCGGCATCGTCCACATGACCGGCCGCGGGATCGCCGGCGGGGCCGGCCTCGGCGCCGCTGCCAGCGTCTTCACCGTGGTCGCCGTCACCACCTTCCTCGGTCGCTTCGCCGGTGGCCTGCTGGCCGACCGAACCGGCCCGCGGCTGCCGGCGATCGCCGGGGTGATCACGATCGCCATCTCCTACGGGGTGCTCGCGGTCGCGACCAGCTTCGCCGTCGCCGCCCTCGGCGGCGCGCTCCTCGGCCTCGGCCTGGCGCTGATCTACCCGGCGTTGGCGCTGGTCGTGACCAGGTCGGTGGGCCCGGCGGAGCGGGGCGCCGGGCTCGGCGTCTTCCTCGCCGCCCTCGACGTGACCTTCGCGATCGGGCCGCTGGTCGGGGGCCTCGTGGTCGGGATCGCCTCGACCGAGACGGCGCTGCTGAGCGCGGCGGTCGTCGCCCTCCTGGCACTGCCCGTGGTGGTTGCCGCCGGCAACCCGCCGGTGGGCGACGAACCCGAGGAGGAACTGGAGCTGGCGGAGGAGCGCCCGCCCGCTCCCGTGTGATCGTACGCAAAAAATGGCATGTGGTATCCAAAAGGTGATAGTTTGGAGCCACAAGTGGGGCTGGGATACCCCGCCCGGAGAGACGAAAGGTATGAAATCTATGGACCACCCTTCGGATCGCGACCGGCCTGAATCCGGACGCAAACGGCTCCTCGAGTCCGGCGGCCTGATCGACCCCGAGGGTCTGAGCCGACGCAAGCTGCTTCAACTCGGCGGGCTCGGCGCGGGTGCCCTCGCCCTGCCCGGTGTCCTCGCGGCCTGCGGTGGCGGTGGCTCCACCACGGGGGCGACGACGGGCGGAGGCGGTGGTGGTGAAACCGCCGAGAGCCCGGAGCTGACCAAGCTGATCGAAGAAATCACCGAAAGCCAGGTGATCATCGCCAACTTCGGCGGCACGACCGAGGAAGCCCGGAAAAAAGTCTTCTGGGAACCGTTCGAAAAGCGCACCGGCGTGCAGGTGGTCTCCGCCGAAGCAGGTTCGGTGTTCGTGCCCATGATCATGGGTGAAATCCCGACCAAATGGGACGCCGTCCACGGTTCGATCCAGGAAAGCCTCGCCGCCCGGAACGAAGGCAAGAAGCCGCTGCCGGACACGCCGAAGGCCGCCTGGGAAGACCTCGTCCAGCCGCCGAAATTCCAGAAGTACGTCTGGCAGTCCTTCTTCCTGGCGCGCGTCCCGGCGATGCTCAAGGGCACGTACAGCGGGGCGCAGCCGGAAACCTGGGCGGACTTCTTCGACACCAAGAAGTTCCCCGGCAAGCGCGGCTGGCCGGCGGAATACTTCATCGAAGGGGTGTTCCAGGCCGCCCTGATGGCCGACGGTGTGCCGCCCGAAGAAGTTTATCCGCTGGATTACGAACGGGCGAAAGCCAAGATCGCCTCGATCTTCGACGACCTGGTGATCTACACGGAGTTCCCCCAGGCGCAGACGTTCCTCACCTCGAAGGCGGCCTCGATGTGCATGGCGCCGAACGGGCTCTGGCACGAGCTGGAAGGCAAAGGCGTCGAACTGGACGTGATGTGGGAAGCGACGCCGATCGTGCAGACCAACGGGATGAACATCATGCCGGAACCGCCGAACCCGAAAGCGGTGGAAGCACTGGCCGTCTTCTGCAACGAACCGAAGATGCAGGCGGAATTCGCCAAACTGACCGGCTACGGCCCGCCGACCAAAGAGGCGTTCGAAGACCTGAGCCCGGAAGAAGTGGAAGCGCTCCCGAACTCGCCGCAACGGACCAACCTGCTCAAGGACGACCCGGTCTACCTGGCCAAGGAACAGAAGAAGATGGAAGAAGAAAACGCCAAGCTGTTCTCCGAACACTGATCGTCGAAACCGACCTACGGGACTGAGAGGAGACCCTGATGAAAAACCCCCTCGAGGCAGGCGGACTGCTCGACGAGGACGGGCTCAGCCGGCGCAAGTTGCTTCAACTTGGTGGGCTGGGCGCCGGTGCGCTGGCGCTGCCGGGAGTCCTCGCCGCCTGCGGCGGGGGAGGTTCGACCACCGGCGGGTCGACGGGCGGCAGCGGTGAAGCTGCCGAGAGCCCGGAACTCGCCAAGCTGCTCGACAACATCGAATCGCAGCAGGTGATCATCGCCAACTACGGCGGCGTCACCGAGGAAACCCGGAAGAAAGTCTTCTGGGAACCGTTCGAAGCGCGGACCGGCGTGCAGGTCGTCTCCGCCGACGAGGGGTCGCTGGAAGTCCCGATGCTGATGGGCGAAATCCCGACCAAGTGGGATGCCGTCCACGGCTCGGTCTCCGGTTCCTACGCCGCCCAGCTGCACGGCAAGAAGAAGCTGCCGACGACGCCGAAGATCGCCTGGGAAGACCTGGTCATGCCGGCGAAATTCCAGAAGTACGTGTGGCAGTCGTTCTTCATCGCCTACGTGCCGTCGATGGTGAAAGGCACGTACAGCGGGGCGCAGCCGGAAACCTGGGCCGACTTCTTCGACACCAAGAAGTTCCCCGGCAAGCGGGGTTGGCCCGCCGAATACTTCACCGACGGCGTGCTCCAGGCGTGCCTGATGGCGGACGGCGTGCCGGCGGACCAGGTCTACCCGCTCGATTACGAACGGGCGACGGCGAAGCTCGCGTCGATCTTCCCCGACCTGGTGATCTACACCGAGTACGCCCAGGCGCAGTCGTTCCTCACCTCGAAGACGGTGGCGATGTGTTACGCCCCCAACGGGCTCTGGAAGGAGCTCGAAACCAAAGGGGTGGGGATGGAGACGATGTGGGAAGCGACGCCGATCCTGCAGACCAACGGGTTCAACACCCTCCCCGAAGCTCCCAACGAAGATGCCGTGATGGCGCTGGCCGCGTTCTGCAACCAGCCCAAGCTGCAGGCCGAATTCGCCCGCATCACCAACTACGGCCCGCCGACCAAAGAGGCCTTCGAAGACCTCTCCCCGGAAGAGGTGGAAAAGCTGCCGAACGCTCCGCACCGGACCAACGTCCTGCCGGACAACCCGGTCTACCTCGCGGAAACCCAGGGGAAGATCGAAGAAGAAGTCGCAAAGGTGTTCGCCGGGGCCTGATCCGATCCGACCCTCGGCCGTCCCGCCGGCCCATCAACGTGAGCGTGTGACGGAAGACGGACGTGATTCGGGATCCCCGGACACCCCACCCTCCCGGGCTCGCTCCGCGGTTCCTTTTGGTCGCCAGGCGACCATAAGGAACCGCGGAACGGGCGGGGCCGTCGAGAACGGGCGGGGCCGTCGAGAAGGGGCGGGGCCGTCGAGAACGGACGGGGCCGTCGAGAACGGACGGGGCCGTCGAGAACGGGCGGGGCCGTCGAGAAGGGACGGACCCGGCCCCCGTCCGCCCCGCCCCGTCCGCCCCGTCCGCCCGAGCCCGGGACGTGAGGGTTGCGTGGGGAAGGCGCCACAGGGACGTGAGGAAGGTTGGACTCCCGTGAAGGTCCCGTGTGGGAGAGGCCGGGATTCGGAGGGTCGGGGACAAGGGCCCGAGAACGCCCTACGTGGATAACCCGTGCCATAGGCCGGGTTATCCACGTAGGGCGTCCGTGACGGTTGGACAACACGGGAGGAGGTGTGGAGTTCCCACGCTCTCCGTCACGAGGTCCGACATCGGTGACGGATCCGTGGCGCTCCCGTGAGCCTCCGGCGGGCCTTCCGCCACGCCTTTCATACCCGGCCGTCCCGTCCACGGCCACAGCCGGCCACGGCCGTGGACGAGACGGCCGCATCCCTTTCCTCCGGGCGGCAGCTTCCCCAGGCCCCATCCCTTCCGCTCATCGTGAGCCCGGCGGCGGGTCTGTATCCAAAGGTCGAAGGCCACGATCCATTTCTTGTCCGCCTGGCCAATGGCGCGGGCGGTCGCGGTCGGGACCATTCTCGGGGTGGGGACATTTCCGACCCGTCTCCTCTCGTACGCAAAGCGGGCGATTTGGGATCCAAAACCTGCTACATTGGAGCCAGCCGGGCTTTGGGGCCGGTGCGTATGAGGAGAACCACGGAGATGGACCAACCCGACCGTCGGGACGAAGGCAATTCAGGCCGCCACTCTCGTGGGGTGGGCGCGTGCCCACAAGCTCCTTGTGAGGATCGTAGCGTCGGAATGGGCGCCCGTCGATGAGCGCCACCGCCGGTGCCGCGACCGCGCCCGCCGAGCCCCCCCGCGCCGGGGGACGCCGCATCGCCGGCGGGCTCCACGACGCCTTCAGCGGCTCGGGGGCGCGGTGGCTCCTGACTCCGCCGATCATCTTCCTCGGCCTGCTGTTGTTGGTGCCGCTCTTCTACCTGTTCGTGCTCGCCCTCGAACAGACCGGTGCCAACAAGACCGGCATCGCCGAAGCGTTCGGTGACCACCTCTTCTGGGCGGCGATGTGGCGGACCTTCGTCCTCGCCGCGGTCGTCTCGCTGCTCACCCTCACCTTCGGCACGCTCTACGCCCTGGCGATCGCCGCCTCGCCGCGCTGGCTCGCGGTCGTCCTCCTGATCTTCCTCTTCACCATCTTCTGGACCTCGCTGCTGGTCCGCACCTACGGCTGGCTCCTGCTCGACCTGCCGCAGGGCGCGATCTACTGGGTGCTCCACGGTCTCGGCCTGCGGGACACGCCGCTGGAAATCTTCCAGACCAACCTCGCCTCCTATCCGGCGATGGTCCACGTGATGCTCCCTTATGTAGTGCTGCCGGTCCTCGCCGGCACCCGCCAGCTCGACCCGATGCAGATCCGCGCGGCCCGGGTGCTCGGCGCCCGCCCGCCGCTGATCCTCTGGAAGGTGGTGCTGCCGGCGCTGCGGGCCGGGATGGCCGCGGGCGCGGTCCTCGTCTTCATCATGTCGCTCGGCTTCTACGTCACCCCGACCCTGCTCGGCTCGCAGACCAAGCCGCTGGTTGCCTCGATGATCGGCCACGACTTCAGCGTCCCCGGCGCCGCCCCGACCGCGGCGGCGATGAGCCTCGCCCTGCTGGCGGTGGTGGTCGTCGTCTACGTGATCGCCGACCGCATCTTCCGCGTCAGCGAGACCTGGAGCGCGGAGGGCGCATGAACCAGGAACTCAAGCTCGGCCTCGGCATCTCGCGGGGCGCCTTCGTCGTCCTCGGGATCATCCTCGGCATCTTCCTGATCCTGCCGTTGCTGGTCATCGTGCCGACCTCGTGGACGGCGGGCCAGCTGGTCGAATTCCCGCCGCACGGCTTCTCGCTGCAGTGGTACGAATCGGCGCTGGAAACGCCGATGTGGACGGAATCGTTCCTCGTCTCCCTGCAGGTGGCGTTCTTCGGCGCGATCATCGCCACCGTCCTCGGCACCGCTGTCGCCCTCGGCATGCGCCGGCTGGTGCGCGGGCGCGGCACCCGCGCCGCGCAGAGCCTCTTCATCCTGCCGCTGGCGATTCCTTACGTCTCCTACGCTCTCGGCCTGTACCAGCTGTTCACGAAACTCCCGTCGACCCTGAACGAAACGCTGATCCCGCTGATCCTCGCCGAGTCGGTGATCGCGATGCCGCTGGTCTACGTGGTGATCGCCGGGTCGCTCGCCAACGTCGACCCGAAACTCGGGCGGGCGGCCTCGACGATGGGCGCCCGCTGGCCGACGATCCTCTGGCGGATCGACCTGCCGCTGGTGAAGCTGGGGGTCGTCGCCGCCTTCATCTTCTCCTTCGCGACGATCTTCGACGAGGCGACCCTGGCCCTGTTCCTGGCCCCGGTCACCGAAGTCACCCTTGCCCAGCAGCTCTACCGCTCGGCCTCGGAATCGATTGCGCCGACCCTTTCCGCCGTCTCCACGATGATCACCCTGTTGGCGATCCTCGTGCTCGGAGTCGGGACCATCATCAGCCGTCGCCGTGTCGGCTCCACCCAAGGAGGTGAGGCATGAGCGTTGCGCTCAGCCTTGAAGACGTCCGTGTCCACCTGGGCGGCAACGAGATCCTCTGCGGGGTCTCGCTCGACGTCGCGCCCGGTGAGTTCCTCACCCTGCTCGGACCGTCGGGATCCGGCAAGACGACGACGCTGAACGTCATTGCCGGGCTGGTCGAGAGCAGTGGCGGCCACGTCCGCTTCAACGGCGAGGCGGTCGACAAGCGGCCGTCGCACTCGCGTGACATCGGCCTCGTCTTCCAGTCCTACGCGCTCTTCCCGCACATGACTGTGGGTGAGAACGTCGCCTTCCCGCTGCGCACCCGCAAGGTGCCGAAGGCGGAGCGCGGTCCGATCGTCGACCGCATGCTCGACCTGGTGCAGCTGCCGGGGACGACGAAGCGCAAGGTCGCCTCGCTGTCCGGCGGCCAGCAACAACGGATCGCGCTCGCCCGGGCGCTGGCCCCCTCGCCCAGCGTGCTGCTGCTCGACGAGCCGATGGCGGCGCTGGACAAGCAGCTGCGTGAGGCGATGCAGATCGAACTGAAGCGGATCCACGAGGAGGTGGGCGTCACCACCGTCGCGGTCACCCATGATCAGACCGAGGCGATGACGATGTCGGACCGCGTGGCGATCATGCGCGACGGCCTGCTCGAGCAGATCGGCTCACCGGAGGAGCTCTACCAGCAGCCCGCGACCCTGTTCGCGGCACGCTTCCTCGGCGAGGCGAACCTGATCCCGGTCAGCGGCGGGCGCCTCGAGGGCTTCGGCAGCGAGAGCGCCAAACCCTCAGGGACCGCGATCCTGCGGCCGGAGGACTTCGCCCTCGCCGACGCCGACACGACGCTGCCGTCGATCTCGGTGAAAGTGATCACCGCCAGCTACCAGGGCAGCCGTTACCGGCTCGACGTCGACCGCGGCCCCGGCTGTGAGCCGATGATCGTGACCCTGCCGCCGACCACCGAGCCCGCCTCGATCGCCCCCGGCTCGGACCTGCGGCTCGCCCTCGGCGATCCGCAGAACGTGCACGTGGTGGAGGAAGAGGCGTCCGCCGAGCCGCCGCTCGTCTCCGCCGATCTGGTCGCCCAGGCGTGATCGAGACCGTCCTCGGACCCGTCCCGGCCGAGCGGCTGGGCCGGGTCTCCATGCACGACCACCTGCTCACCGACGCGCGGATGCTGTTCGCGCCCGCGGCGACCGCGCCGCCTGACGGCGAGGCGGTGACGATCGGCAACCTCGGCTACCTGCGCTGGAACATGCTGGCGATCGAGGACAACCTGGTCCTCGACGACGCGGAGCTGGCAGCCGCCGAACTGGCCCGGGCCGGGGAGCTCGGCCTCGGCACGCTCGTCGACCTGACCTCCTGGGGCCTCGGCCCGAGCCCGGCGCAGCTGCCGGAGATCGCCCGCGCCGCCGGGGTCAACGTGGTCGCCGGCTGCGGTGTCTACCTCGACCGGCCCCACCCGGAATGGATCGCGTCGCAATCGGTCGACGAGCTGGCCGCGAGCTTCCGGCGCGCGCTCGAAGAGGAGCTCGAGGAGGGCTGCGGGTTCCGGGCCGGCATCATCGGCATCCTCGGCACCGGCGAGCCGATCACCGCCTCCGAGGAGCGCGTTCTGCGCGGTGCCGCCGCGGCGGCGGGCGAGAGCGGCGCGGCGATGACGGTGCGGCTGGACGGCAAGGCCCGGCGCGGGCTCGAGGTGCTGGAGCTGATCGCCGCCGCCGGCTGCCCGGCGGAGCAGGTGATCCTCGGCAACGTCGACGAGTACATCGACCTGCCCTATCACCGGGAGCTGGCCGCGACCGGCGCCACGCTGGAGTGGTGCTTCGGCAACGAGGCGCTGCTGCGGCCGGGAATGCGTGAGGCGTCCGACGGCGAGCGGATCGACGCCTTGGTCGAGCTCCTCGGCGACCCCGGGATGGCGGACCGTTGTGTCCTCGGCGGGTCGGTGTGGACGAAGGTGCAGCTCGGTGCCTACGGCGGCTGCGGTTACGAGCACGTCCTGCGCAACGTGGTCCCTGCCCTTCAGGACGGTGGGGTCTCGGATGCCGCGGTCGAGGCGATGCTCGTCTCGAACCCGGCGCGCCTGCTCGATCGTTGACCGCCGCCGCCCACCACGAGGGCGGCGGCCACGAGCTGGAGGGCGGCCGCCACGGCGAAGGTGCCGGCGCTGCCGATCGCGCCGACCAGGACCCCGCCGAGGATCGAGCCGGTCGCGATCCCGGCGTCCATGAAGCCGGAGAAGATCCCGACGCCGCTGCCGCGCTCCTCCGGGCGCAGGCGTTCGGTCGCCAGTAGGGCGAGGGCGGGGTAGAGGGGCGCAAAGCCGAGCCCGAGGAGGAACGCCCCGGCGGCGCCCGCGGCGAAGGTTCCCGCCATCGCCAGCGTCAGCAGGCCCGCCCCGACCACCAGGAGCGACAGCGCGGCGACCGGTGCCGGCCCGCGCCGGTCGACCCAGCGGGCCAGCGCCAGGCGGGCGCCGATCACGCTGATCGCGAACACCGTGTAGACGCTGACCGCGCCGGTCACGCCGCTCGGCGCGAGGCCGCGCGCTTCGAGGTGGACGATCAGAAAGGTGGTCACCGCGCCCTCGCCCGCCCAGGCGATCAGCGAGGCGGTGCCCGGCCGGGCGATCATCTTCAGCAGGTGGATCGGGTGGCGGGGCGGCCGCGTCTCCTCGACCTGGATCTGCGGGGCATGGGCTCGCGTGGAGCAGAGGGCGGCGGCGATGGCGATTCCGCAGCAGCCGATCCACAGCCCCGGGTAGCCGCCCAGCGCGATCAGCGCCTGGCCGACCTGGGGGCCGATCGCGATCCCGGCCCAGATGCTGACGCCGAAGATGCCGAGCGCGTGGCCGCGTCGCTCGAGCGGCACCAGGCCGATCACCCAGGCCGTGAGGGCGGTGTTGACGGCGCCGCCCGCGACGCCGCTGACGAGGCGCCCGGCGGCCCCCGCCGCGACGCTCGTGGCGACCAGCAGGATCAGCATCCCGAGTGCCATCACGAGGGCGCCGAGGGTGCTCATCGGGCGCATCCCGTAACGGTCGCCGAGGCGTCCCAGCAGCGGCCGCATGACGATCGCGGCGACCGAGGAGGAGCCGACGAGGATCCCGACCGTGCCCGCCGAGGCGTGCAGGTCGTCGAGGGCGTAACGGGCGAGCAGGGGCGCGACCGCGCCACTGACCATCATCAGTAGGGCGGAAGCGGCGAAGATCCACCAGAAATCGCGCCCGAGGTCAGATCCGCCCGAGTTTGGATCGCGTCTAAAAGTAATGGACACACCCTAAAAGGAAGTGGATCCATCTGGATATACTTCGGATCCCTTGCAATCCAAGCGGTCCATACAAACGGCGATCGAGGCCGACCGGTCGAGCCCTGCCTCGATCAGCGTCGAGGTCGAGCGGGCGCGCACCGCCCTCGGCTCGAAGGGGTCGGCACGCCACCACCTGAACGCGGCCGGCTCGGCCCTGCCGACCTCGACCACGCTGCGGGCGGTGATCGACCACCTCGTGCTCGAAGCCGAGATCGGCGGCTATGAGGCCAGCGCCGCCGCCCGGCCCCGACTCGAGGCAGTCTATGCGGCGGCCGGGGATCTGATCGGCGCGCCCGCCGAGGACATCGCCCTGGTCGAGAGCGCCACGGTCGGTTGGCGGCGCGCCGTCGACGCGATGCGGCTGGCGGCCGGGGACCGGGTGGTCGCGACGCGGACCACCTACGTCTCCTCGGCGCTGCAGCTACTGGAGCTGGAACGCTCGGGCGTCGACATCGACGTCGTCGCCGACGACCCCGACGGCCGGCTGGACCTCGACGCACTGGAGGCGGCGCTTGACGTGCCCGCCGCGCTCCTCGCGGCCACCCACGTTCCGACCGCCTCCGGCCGGGTCGAGCCGGTGGTCGAGATCGGTGCGCTCGCCGACGCCGCCGGCGTCCCCTTCCTCCTCGACGCGACCCAGTCCGTCGGCCAGCTTCCGGTCGACGTCGGCGAGATCCGTTGTGACGCTCTGGTCACCACCGGCCGCAAGTTCCTCCGCGCGCCGCGCGGCACCGGCTTCCTCTATGTCTCCCAGGAAATGCTCGACCGCCTCCGCCCCAGCGCCCCCGACGTGCGCGGCGCGCTCTGGTCGAGCGAACACGATTTCGAGCTCGCCGAGACCGCCCGCCGCTTCGAGACCTGGGAGGCCGCCCACGCCCTGCGCCTCGGCCTCGGCGTCGCCCTGGTGGAGGCGAAGGAGACCGGCATCGAGGCGATCTCCGCCCACGTCAGCACCCTCTCCGCCCGCCTCCGCGCCCGCCTCTCCGAGGAAGTCGCGGGAGTCCGGATCGCCGACCCCCCCGGCTCCGCCAGTGGCATCGTCACCTTCGTCATCGAAGGCGAGGACCCCCAACGGACCCAGGAGCGCCTCGCCGAGGGCGGCTGCGACACCGTCGTCGTCCCCGCCTCCCACGGCCTCTGGGAAATGCAGCCTCGCGGCCTCAGCGGTGTGGTCCGAGCGTCGTTCCACGTCTACAACGGCGAGGACGACATCGACGCGGTGATCGAGACCCTGCGCGGGTAGCCCGTCCCGGGCCGAGGGCAGCCGTCACAGGGACGGGAGGAGTAGGACTTACGTGATCGGCTCCCTCGGGGAGTTGGATCCAGGACGCAAGGGCCGTGACGAAGATGTCGGGAACGTCACGCCCCCGCGCACCTCCTGACGCATTCCGGCCCGGAACAGAAAGGCCCCGGGAAGCGCGGTCGACCTAACCCACCTATAAGGCCGGTTAGGTCGACCGCACTTCCCCGAGTCAGCTCGGGCTACGGGCTAGATGGTTGGGCGGCGGTTGGCGAAGCCGGTCAGGGACTCGATCCCCGCGGCGACGTTCAGCAGCGCCAGCTCCTCCTGGTGGCGGCCGACCAGTTGCAGGCCGACCGGGAGGCCGTCGGCGGAGAAGCCGCCGGGGAGGGAGAGGGCGGGGTGGGCGGTGACGGTGACGCGGCAGGCGAGACGCTGCCACTCGAAATAGCGGTCGAAGTTGGTGTCGGCCACCTTGGTCGGCCAGGCGGTGGCGGTGGGGACCGAGACCAGGGGCGTGGAGGGGAGGGCGAGGACGTCGTATTCGCCGAGGAGGCGGGCGGTGCCGCGGAAGATGTCGGTGCGCAGGGCGAGGCCGCGGACGATCTCGTCGGCGGTGAGGCCGCGGCCTTGGTCGACGTTGCGGGCGAGATCACGACGGACGTCGGCGCGGTGGGCGTCGACCAGGGCGCCGGCGGATTCGACGAAGCCGAGCATCTCGACGATCTCCCAGCACTCGTCCGCCTGCTCGAAGAAGGTGGGCTCGATCTCCTCGACCTCGGCGCCCGCCCCGGCCAGGAGCTCGATCGTCTCGCCGAGCACCCGGCTCACCTCCGGGTCGACCGGCAGGCCGCCGCCGGTCGGGCTCCAGGCGATCCGCAGGCCCTCGATCGCGGCCGGGCGGACGTCGGCGAACCGGGCCGGGTCCTCGTCGATCGAGAGCGGCGCGCGCGGGTCGGCTCCGGCCAGCGCAGAGAGGAGCAGGCCGGCGTCGGCGGCATCGCGGGCGAGCGGGCCGAGCACCGCGTGCGGGCTCCAGGCGTCCCCGCGCCGACCGGAGGCGACGCGGCCCGGCGAGGGGCGCAGGCCGACCAGGTTGCAGAAGGCGGCCGGGTAACGGATCGAGCCGCCACTGTCGGAGCCGTCGGCGAACGGGAGCATCCCGGCCGCGACCGCCGACCCGGCGCCGCCGCTCGACCCACCGGCGTTCTTACGCCGGTTCCAGGGGTTGGAGGTCGGTCCGAAGATGCCGTTGTAGGTGAGGGTGCCGAGGCCGTGCTCGGGCGTGTTCGTCTTGCCGACGAAGATCGCCCCGGCGGCGCGGAGGCGCTCCGCCAGCAGGCTGTCGGCCGTGGCAGGGGGCGCGTCGACGTAGGCGACCGACCCGTGCGTGGTCCGCAGCCCGGCGACGTCCATCAGGTCCTTCACCGCGATCGGCAGGCCGTGGATCGGCCCCAGCGGGGCACCCGAGGCGACCGCCTCGTCCGCCGCCTCGGCGGCCGCCAGCGCCTCGACGCGGGGGACCTTGGTGGTGATCGCGTTGAGCTTCCCGTCGACCTCGTCGATGCGGTCGAGGAAGGCGCCGACGACCTCGACCGAGGAGAGCTCGCGATCGCGGATCGCGGCGGCGAGCTCGCGGGCGGGCCGATAACAGAGGTCGTTCATACCGTTACCCCCTCGAGGATGAAGGACGCGATTCGTTCGCCGATCACCACCGCCGGCATCGCCGTCGTCGCCCGCGGGATGACCGGCATCAGGGCACAGTCGGCGACCAGGCAGCCCTCGACCCCGCGCACCGCGCCGCGGTGGTCGGCGACCGCGGTGGGGTCGGACTCCGGGCCCATCTTCGCGGTCCCGACCGGGTGCCAGTAGCTGTCCGGGTGGGAGCGCAGGTACGCGGCGATCTCCGCCGCCGTCTCGCAGCCGACCGGCCCGGGGGCGCGCTCGCCGCCGAGCAGCTCGCGCAGCGCCGGGGACGCGGCCAGCTCCCGCATCATCGCGACGCCCTCGGTGAGCACCGCCAGGTCGTGGCCCTCCGGGTCGGTGTAGAAGCCGTGGTCGACCAGCGGCAGTGCCTCGGGGTCGCGCCCCGCCAGCCGCACCGCGCCGCGCGAGCGCGGCAGCAGGCAGCCGGCCCCGGCGTGGAAGCTGCGCCGGTCGAGGAGGTGGGTCGGGCTGTAGGGGAGGACGTGGAGGTCGAAGCAGTCGGGGTCGAAGCTCGAGGCGAGCTTCGCCATCACCTGCTCGTCGGGCGCCCAACCGGCGGCGGCCCGGTCGGCCATCGCCCGCTCGATCTCCGCCGACCCCTCCCAGGTCATCAGCACGAAGGGCTGGTCGTGGAGATTCGCGCCGACCCCCGGGGAGTCGACCGCCACCTCGATGCCGAGCGCGCGCAGGTCGGCCGCCGGTCCGATCCCGGAGCGCAGCAGCACCGCCGGCGTGCAGAAGGTCCCACCGCAGAGGACCACCAGGGGCGAGCGGACCTCGACCGGCTCGCCATCGCGGATCGCGACCACCCCGGCCACCCGGTCGCCCGCCAGGATCAGGCGGTCGACCAGCGCGTCGGCGGCGATCGTCAGGCGCGGGTCGTCGCGCAGCGGGTCGAGGTAGGCGAAGGCGGAGTTGAAGCGGACGCCCTCGACGATGTTGACGGACTCGGGGGCGACGCCGACCGTCTCGTCGATCCCGTTCATATCGTCCAGCAGCGGCACGCCCGCCTCGGTCCAGGCGCCCAGCCACGCCTCCTGCCACGGCGTCAGCTCACGTCGCTCGTAGGTGCGGACCTGGAGCTGCTCGGTGGCGGCCGCGAAGTACGGCAGCAGCTCGTCGGTCCCCCAGCCGGGCCCGGCGTAGGCGGCCCAGTCGTCGTAATCACGCCGGTGGCCCCAGGTCTGGACCGCGCCGTTGTGGGCCGAGCAGCCGCCGAGCACGCGGGAGCGCTCGAAGCGGATCACCTGGTCGGGGTAGGTGTCGCCGGAGTCGAAGCCCCAGTCGAGCGAGGTGCCGAGCCGGGTCGCGTCGACCAGGTCGGCGGGCCAGGCGGGCGAGCCGAGCGGCCCCGGGTCGGGGCCCGCCTCGAGGACGAGGACCTCGCGGCCGCCTTCCACAAGGCGCGCGGCGACCGCGGCACCGGCGGTCCCGCCGCCGACCACGATCACCTCCGCCTCGGCGGGGAGCGGCGGCTGCACTGGCGCGCTCACCGGGCACCTCCCGCGGTCGCGCCGGGTTCGGCGTGGACGAGGCGGCCGCCGACCGCGGTCTCGAGCGCCGTCATCTCCCGCACCGCAGCGGGCGAGGCGGTGAGCGGGTCGACCGAGAGCGCCACCCAGTCCGCCGCCTGGCCCGGTGCCAGCGCGCCGCGCCGTCCGCCCGCGAGGGAGAGCGCCGCGGAGCCGGTGGTGTAGATGGCGAGCGCCTGCTCGGGGTCGAGGCAGAGCTCGGGGGCGTGGGGCGCATCACCGTCGGTGACCTCGCGGGTCCGCGCCTGCCAGAGGCCGAGCCGCGGGTCGAGCGGGAAGTAGGGGCCGTCGGAGCCGCCGCCGACGCCGACCCCCGCTCCCAGCCAGGAGGAGATCGGGTTGGCGGTGCGGGCGCCGGGGCCGAGACGCCCCTCGAGGTTGACGCCGTTGCGCCAGTGGATCGACGGCTGGGCCGCGACCAGCACGCCGAGCCGCGCGGCCAGCTCCATGTTGGCCGGAGAGGGCTCGAGGTAGGCGTGGATCAGGGTGAAGCCGAGCCCCGCGATCGGCGTCTCGGCGTCGATCTTGAGCCAGGCGTCGAGCACCGCGTCGATGCCGCCGCCGCCGACCACGTGCACGCCCATCGACCAGCCCTCGCGGGCGCACCAGGCCGACAGCTTCAGGAACTCCTCGGTGGGGAGGCGCTGCCAGCCGCGGCCCTCCGGGTCGTCGGCCCTTTCCGGCCACGGCTCGCGGCGCAGGGCGTTGCCGTTTTTGCCCTCGCCGTCGAAGTAGACCTTGACGCCGCCGAGGCGAAGCAGCTCGTCGCCGAGCCCGGTGCGCGCGCCGACCCCGTCGAGCGCGGCGATCGCCGCGTCGGCGCCGGCGGAGACGTCGGGGTGGGGCATCGGGACGACGCGCATGGTCAGCTCGCCGCGGTTGCGGGCGGCGATGTAGGCGGACATCTCGGCCGGGACCACCGCCGGGTCGACGACGCCGACGAGGCCGAGCCGGTGCAGTACCGGCTGGATCAGGCGGAGCGCGGTGAGGCGCTCGGCGAGCGTCGGCTCCTCCTCGCGGCTCCAGTGGGGTACTTCGGCGTCGAGCGCCGTGAGCGCCTCGGCGAGCGAGCCCGGGCCCGCCTCGCCGAACGCGTCGAGCAGTTTCAGCCCGGCCCACTGCAGGTGGAGGTGGGAGTCGATCAGCCCGGGGACGATCGCCGCCGCCTCGGGCTCCTGGACCGGCGCGCCGGGGAGCGCCGCGATCGCCTCTTCGCGGCTGCCGACGGCGACGACGGTCCCGGCGGCGACGGCGAAGGCCTCGGCCCTAGGTCGCTCCGGCTCCATCGTGATCACGTTGCCGACGATTACCTGGTTGGGAGCGAGCTGATTTGGCATTCCGGGATCCTAACAACAGAAGATTGGATACATAGCTAGGATTCTCACCATGACCGACTCCTCCTGGCTGGCACCCCGTCACACCAAGATCGGCCCGCGCCACGCGGTGGCATCCGGCCACTACCTGGCGAGCGCCGCCGCCCACGCGATCCTCGACGCGGGCGGCAACGCGGTCGACGCCGGGTGTTGTGCGGGCATGGCGCTCGCGGTCCTGCACGCCGACGAGGTCAACTTTGCCGGCGTCGCGCCGATCATGGTCCGCACCGCCGCGGGGGAGACGGTGACGATCGACGGGCTCGGCACCTGGCCCGCCGGGATCCCCGCCGACCTCTTCATGCGCGAGCACGCCGGGACGATCCCGATCGGCCTGCTGCGCACGGTCGTCCCCGCCGCCCCCGATGCCTGGATCACCGCCCTGCGTGAGTACGGGACGATGAGCTTCGGCCAGGTCGCGGCCGCCGCGACCCGCCTCGCCGGCGATGGCTTCGCCGTCTTCCCGCTCCTCGCCGAGGGGATCGCGATGCGCTCCAAGGGGTACGAGCGCTGGCCTGCGAACGCGGCGATCTACCTGCCGGAGGGGCGGCCGCCGCGGGTCGGCGAGCGCTTCGTCCAGGCCGACCTCGCCCACACGCTGCGCCTGATGGCGGCGGCCGAGGAGCGCGTCGCCGGCGACCGCGTGGCCGGCCTCGAAGCCGCGCGCGGGGTCTTCTACGAAGGCGAGGTCGCCGCCAGGATCGCCCGCTATCACGAGGAGAACGGCGGTTACCTGACCGCCGAGGACCTGGCCGGGTTCCGCTGCAAGGTGGAGCCCCCGGTGTCGACCCGCTGGCGCGACCTGGAGATCCTCACCTGCGGGCCGTGGTGCCAGGGGCCGATGTTGCCGCAGACGCTGCTGATCCTCGAAGCGGCCGGGCTCGACGGCCTCGAGCACAACGCCCCCGACTACATCCACCTGGTGGTGGAGGCGCTGAAGGCGGTCTTCTCCGATCGCGAGCACCACTACGGCGATCCCAACTTCATCGACGTCCCGCTCGAGCGCCTGCTCTCGGCCGAGCACGCCGCCGCGCGCGCCGCCGCGATCGACATGGAGCGGGCGATGACGGGCCTGCCGGAGCCGCTCTTCGGCGTCGCCCAGCCGCTGCCGCGCGCCTCCGATGCCACCGCCCCGTCGCACATCGGCGAGGGCGGCGCCCCGGTGCTCGGCGAGGCCGAGCCGAAGGAGGGCGGCACCTCCTACGTCTGCGTCGTCGACCGGTGGGGCAACTCCTTCTCGGCCACCCCCTCGGACGGGGCCTCGACCTCGCCCGTCATCCCCGGCACCGGCGTGGTCCCGAGCCTCCGCGGCCTGCAATCGCGGCCCGACCCCGCGCACCCGTCCGGCGTCGCGCCGGGCAAGCGGCCGCGCCTCACCCCGAACCCGGCGATCGCGGTCGGGGACGACGGCCGCGCCATTCCCTTCGGCTGCCCCGGCGGCGACATGCAGGTCCAGGCGATGCTGCAGGTCCTCCTCAACCACGTCCACTTCGGCCTCGACCTCCAGCAGGCGGTCAACGCCCCCCGCTTCTCCACCTGGAGCTTCCCCAACTCCTTCGCCCCCTTCGAGTACCTCCCCGACCGCCTCCTGCTCGAGGACCGCTTCCCGGCGGAGACGATCGCCGACCTCGAGCGTCGCGGCCACGCCGTCGCCCTCTGGCCCCCCTTCACCCGCGATGCCGCCGCGGTCGAGGCGATCGTCCGCGACCCGAACGCCGGCTTCGTCTACGCCGCCGCCGACCCCCGCCAGCCGGCCTCCGCGATCGTCGGCTGACGTCAGGGCGCCCGCGTCCGCCCATCAACATCGCGGCGTGACGGAAGACCGACGTGATTCGGGATCCCCGGCCGCCCCACCCTCCCCGGGACCGCTCCGCTGTTCCTTATGGTCCCCTGGGGACCATAAGGAACAGCGGAAGGGACGGGGTCGTCGAGAAGGGAGGGGCGCGGCCCGGGCCCCCGGCCGTCCGAGTTGCGGTGCGGGCGCGAGATGCGGCGCGGCCCGGGGCCCCGGCCGTCCGAGTTGCGGCGCGGGCGCGAGATGCGGCGCGGCCCCGGCCGCCCCACCCGTCCGAGATGGCGCCCGACCCCGGCCCACCCGCCCGTCCGAGATGGTCCCGGCCGCCTCATGGCGCTCCTGGCAGGCTGTGAGCGCCATGAGGCGCCCGGGACGTGAGGGGTGCGTGGGGAAGGCACCACAGGGACGTGGGGAAGGTCGGACTCCCGTGAAGGTCCCGTGTGGGAGAGGCCGGGATCCGGAGGGTCGCGAGACCCGTACGCGGCCGGGAACCGGGGCCGGGGGGCGGGGACAAGGGCCCGGGAACGCCCTGCGTGGATTACCCGTGCCATAGGCCGGGTTATCCACGCAGGGCCCCGTGACCGTCGGACAGCACGGGAGGATGTGTGGAGTTCCCACGCTCTCCGTCACGAGGTCGGAGATCGGTGACGGACCGGTGGCACTTCCTTGAGCCTCCGGCGAGCCTTCCGCCACGCTTTTCATACCCGGCCGTCTCGTCCACGGCCACAGCCGGCCAGGGCCGTGGACGAGACGGCCCCATCCCTTGCCCTCCGGGCGACAGCTTGTGAGGCCCCATCCCTTGCCCTCCGGGCGACAGCTTGTGAGGCCCCATCCCTTGCCCTCCGGGCGACGGCTTGTGAGGCCCCATCCCTTCACGCCCCCGAGCGGCAGCCCGACCAGGGCCGCGGCCCCTCGCCCCCGGGCGCCGGCTCGGGAGCGCCCGTCCCTTCGGACCGCCGGGAGATCCCGGTCAGCCGACGAACACGGTCGAGGAGCGATCCTCGTACCAGCGCGCCAGCTGCTCGCCGGCGTTCTTCACGTGGGCCTGCATCTCGGTGCGGGCGGTCTGGGCGTCGCCGGCGGCGAGGGCGTCGACGATGCGGTCGTGCTCGGCGACGTTCTCTTCGCGCTGGCGCTTGTTGTCGGTGAGGACCAGCCAGGAGACGTTGCGGGGGAAGGCGTGGTTGATGTCGTTGATCTCCCGGGTCAGCCACTCGTTGTCGGCGACCCGGTGGATCAGGGTGTGGAAGGCGTCGTTGAACTGGACGGTCGGCGGTTCGTCGGTCTTGCCGCCGCTCTTCGCCTTGGCGACCGCATCGCGCATCGACTGGTTCGCGGCCCGAAGTTCCTCCAGCTGGGTGTCGCTGATGCGGCTGACCGCCCGTTCGCAGGCGAGGCCCTCCAGCTCGGCGCGCACCTCGTAGGCGTCACGCACTTCCCACGGCGACGGCACGCGCACGATCGCGCCGCGGTTCGGCACCACCTCGATCAGCCCGCTCGTGTGGAGCTGGCGGAGCGCCTCGCGGACCGGCGTGCGGCTCACCCCGAGCTCGGTCGCCAGCTCGGCCTGGCGCATCTGCGCGCCGATCGGGATCTGCCCCGACATGATCCGCTTGCGGATGGCTTCGGCGATCTCGTCGACCAACGCGCTGTGCCCGCCGTTCGACTCGGTCTCGATCTCCTTCGCCTTTGCCATCACAGGTCGCTTCCCCGGCGTCCACCCCAAACCAATGGAACACACGATTTTGAACGTCAGATATCCATTACGACGGTATCAGTAGTTCCGGATCGGGTAAATTGGATCCATAACGAGTTGTTCAGGATCCCAAAAGGAGCTGCCCGTGAGTGCTATCGACATCTCTGTACCCGTCTACCAAGGGATGTTGCATCCGGGCAAGCAGCCTGAGCAGCGGTTCGTCGAGCGCATCGACGCCGGCGATCCGGGCAACGTGAGCCGCTGGTACCTCGGCGCCCACACCGGCACCCACGTCGAGGCGCCGCTCCACACCAATTCCGGCGGCGCCGCGATCGACGCCCTGCCCCTCGACCTGCTCGTCGGCCCGGCCCGCGTCCTCGACCTGACCGGGGTCGAGGCGGAGATCACCGCCGCCGACCTCGAGGCGGCGGGCCTCGCCGACGAGGAGCGGGTGCTGCTGAAGACGACCAACTCGGAGCGGATCCTGCAGGGCACCGAGGCTCCCGAGTCGTGGGTCGGCCTGGCGCCCGACGGCGCCGAGCTGCTGGTCGAGCGTGGGGTCAAGCTGGTCGGCATCGACTTCTACACGGTCGAGACGCCCGGTCGTGACAAGACCTTCGACTCCCACTACGTCCTCTCCGCCGCGGGCGTCGCGACGATCGAGCAGGTCGACCTCGGCGCCGCCGCGGCAGGCGTCTACGAGCTGGCCTGCCTGCCGATCCCGATCACCGGCGCCGAGGCGGCCCCCGCCCGCGCCATCCTCCTGCCGCTCGACCAGGCCGCCGCCGACCGGGCGCTCACCGACGTGTCGGTGCCGGTCCACGGCGGCATGCTCCATTGGGGCAAACGGCCGGTCCGCGAGGAGGTCGAGCAGATCGCGGCCGGGGACAAGTGCAACGTCACCCGCTGGGACATCGGCTCCCACACCGGCCTCCACGTCGACGCCGGCCTCCACTTCGACGACGGCGGCGAGGCGATCGACAAGGTGGGGCTCGACGTGCTCGTCGGCCCGGCTCGCGTCCTCGACCTGACCGGGGTCGACACCGAGGTCACCGCGGCCGACCTCCTGGCGGCCGGCCTCGCCGACGAGGAGCGGGTGCTGCTGAAGACCCGCAACTCGACCGGCGCCCTGCGCGAGACCGAGAAGCCCGACGAGTGGATCGGCGTCGCCCCCGACGCGGCCGAGCTGCTGGTCGAGCGCGGCGTCAAGCTGGTCGGCATCGATTTCCTCACGATCGACAGCCCGAGTCGTGACGAAACCTGGGACACCCACCTGGTGCTCTGCCCGGTGCCGGTGGCGATCGTCGAGTGCGTCGACCTCCGTGGCGTCGACCCCGGGGTCTACGAGCTGGTCTGCCTGCCGGTCAAGCTGCGTGATTCGGAGGCCGCGCCGGGCGGCGGCTTCCTGCGCGCGCCGGCGGCCTCGTGACCGCGGTCGAGGGCACCCGCGCGGTCGCGGTCGCGGCGCCGCATGACCTCGCGGTCGATGCCTCGGTCGAGGCCGTGGCGGAAGGCGGCAACGCGCTCGACGCCGCGCTCGCGGCGGCGGCGATGCTGGTCGTCGCCTACCCGCACCAGTGCGCCCTCGGGGGCGACCTGACCGCGCTCGTCCGCGAGCCGGGCGGCGAGGTCACCGCCGTGCTCTCGCTCGGCGCCGCGCCTGCCGCCGTCGACGTCGGCGCCCTGCGCGCCGCCGGCGCGCGGATGCCGCGTGCGGGAGCGCTCGCGGTGACCGTGCCGGGGATCGTCGCCGGCTGGCTCGAGCTGAGCCGGCTGGGTGCCGCGCTGGAGCTGCGCGTGCCCCTGCTCCGTGCCGCCGCCGCGGCGGCCGACGGTGTTCCGGTCGCGCCCGGTCTGGAGCGGGCGATCGCGACCCAGGCCGACGCGGTCGCCGCCGATCCCGGTCTCCACGGCGTCTTCACCAGGGACGGCGAGCCGCTCGCCGCCGGCGACGAGCTGCGCCAGCCCGCCCTCGCGGCGACCCTGGAGCGCCTCGCCGCCGATCCCTCCCAGATCTACGCCGGCGAGATCGGCGCGGCGCTGGTCGACTTCCTCCGCGCCGGCGGCAGCGCGATGAGCGCCGAGGACTTCGCCGCCCACGCGGCCGAGCGCCCGCGGCCGCTCACCGCGACCGAAGGTGACCGGCGCTGGTGGGCTGCGCCGCCGCCCGCCCAGGGCGCCACCGCGCTCGCCCTGCTCGGCCCGCACGATGCGCCCCTCGCCCGCGCCCAGGCCGCCCACGCCGCCCGCGACAGCTTCCTCGGCGACCCCCGCGGGGGCTCGATCGACGTTGCCGGGATGCTCGGGCCGACGGCATCGTCCGCCGCCCCATCCGCCTACGGCAGCGGCGACACCGTGGCGATCACGGCGGTCGACGACGAGGGCCGCTCGGTCACCTTGATCCAGAGCGTGTTCCAGACCTTCGGCGCCGGGATCCTCGAGCCGCGCACCGGGATCGTCCTGCACAACCGCGGCAGCGCCTTCTCACTGGAGCCCGGCCACCCCGCCGAGATCGCGGCAGGGCGCCGGCCGCCGCACTCGCTCTGCCCGTTGTTGGGCGAGCGCGACGGGGTCCGCGCCGCGATCGGTTGCCAGGGCGGGCCTGCGCAGCCGCTGATCCTCTCGCAGGTCGCCCGCGCCGCCCTCGACCCCGCGGCCTCGCCCGCGGCCGTGCTGGCGAAGCCGCGCTGGGTGGTCGGGGCCCGGCCGATCGGCTTCGAGGCCGAGACCGTGCTCGCCGAGCCCGGTGCGGAGGAGGCGCTCGCCGCCGAGCTCGCCGCTCCCGGCGCTCCCCCGCTGGTCGTCGGCGCGCCGCGCGAGGACCGCTGTGGCCACGTCCAGGTCGCCCGCGCCCTCGCCGGCGACCGGCTGGAGGCGGCGGCCGATCCGCGTGCCGATGGTGTCGGCACCGTCACCGGACCGGGGGCCGCCGCGTGATTCGAGCCTGGGAGATCAGGATGCACACGTCAACCGCCGCTGGTGCGGCGAGGGAGAGGAGCCTCAGATGTCAGAGCTGATCGTGGGACGACCGGTGGTGATCGCGGTCGATCCCCAGGAAGGCGGATCGCAGCCCGGCGGCGGCATCCCCGCCGACATGCCGGGCCGCGCCGAGCGCAGCGCGCGGATGATCCGCATCGTCGACCGCGCCCGCGAGCTGGGCGTGCCGGTCGTCTTCATCCAGGAGGTCCACAAGCGCGACATGGTCGACATCGGTCGCGAGCTGGAAGGCGCCGAGGGCCCGCACTGCATCGAAGACGACCCGAAAAACGGCTTCATCGACGGGCTCGACCCGCGCCCCGAGGAGTTCCACATCAGGAAGCGCCGTTACTCGGCCTTCTTCGGCACCGAGCTGGAGATCGTCCTGAAGGCCTACGGGGCCGGGACCGTGATCCTCTTCGGCGGGCTGACCGACGTCTGCGTCCACTACACGGCGGTCGACGCCCACCAGCACGATTACCGGGTGCGGGTCGCCACCGACGCCGTCGGTGGCTCCACGCAGCGGGCCCACGACGCGGCCCTGGAGGCGATCGAGTATCTGCAGAGCGATGCCCTCGCGACCACCGACGAGCTGATCGCGGCGATGGAGAGGGCGGCGGCGGAGGCGGCGGCCGCGTGAGGCCGTCGCGGAGCACCCCGAGCCGGAGGGACGCTTGTATCCATTATGATCCGAAAGGGATGCAATCTGTCCGTTCATTCGCGACCGCGACACTGGGAGAGGAAGAGAGTCGGTGACGAAAACCGTTGAATCGGTCACCGGGCCAATCGGCCCCGACGACCTTGGGGTGACGCTTCCCCACGAGCACGTCTTCATCAACATGACGCCGACCGAGCCTCGCGACGGCTACATGACGATCTGGGAGGAGCGGGTCGCCGACGTCGAGAAGTTCAAGGCGGCCGGCGGGAAGACCATCTTCGACGTCACCAACGCCGAGCTCAGCGATTACGCGGCGCCGGTCTACTTCGACAAGGACCCGGCGCACGCGGTGAAAAACCCGATCACCGGATCGCGGTCGGTGGCCAACGTCTTGGCGACCAAGGCGGTCGCCGAAGAGACCGGGGTCAACGTGATCCTCGGCGTCGGCCACTATTTCGATCACTACTTCGACGTCGACTGGTTCGAACGGAACTCGACCGACCAGATCGCCGAGTACCTCGTCGCCGACCTCGAGGGCGAAATCCCGGGGACCGGGGTGCGGGCCGGGTTCATCGGCGAGGTCGCCTCCGACCTGCCCTACATCACCGCCCGCGAGGAGCGCTCGTTCCGGGCCTCCGGCCGCGCCGCCGCGCGCACCGGCGCGATGGTCAGCACGCACGCACCGAGCTTCCCGACCGGGGAGACGCAGATCGACATCCTCACCGCCGAGGGGGTCGAACCGGAGCGGATCGTGATCGGCCATACCGACACGGTGAAGAGCCTGGACTACTCCGTCGACCTGCTGAAGCGCGGCGTCTACATCCAGTACGACTGCATGATGGCGGTGAAGTCCGGCGGCCAGATCGCCGAGAACGAGCTGCAGCGCCGGATCTCCTACATCCGCGATCTGGTGGAGATGGGGTACGGCGAGCGGATCCTGCTCTCCCAGGACGTCAGCCAGCGCTCCCACCAGGCGTCACACGGAGGGCCGGGGCTCACCTTCCTCTTCGAGGAGTTCGCCGAGGCCGCGACGGCGGCGGGCATCGAACCGGACGTCCTCCGGATGATGAACACCGACAACCCGCGCCGAGCGCTGTTCGGCGCCTGAGACGATGTCCCCGCGGGAGTCGGCAGTCGAGGGCGAGGGCCGGAACGTGAAGCATCACCGCTACGAGGTCGAGCGGAAGGCGGAGCTGGGGAAGACCTCGCCGCTGTGGGCCGGTCCCGGCCAGGGTCTGGTCCTCGCCGGCTATCGGCGCGACCACGAGAAGGTCGACCCGCCCTACGACTTCCCCGCCTACCGCGGCACGATCCTGCGCCACCCGAAGCGGCCGCTGGCGCCGATCCCCGACGCGCTCGGCGAGGTGACCGGGCCGCTGCTCGGTGAGGACCGCGTCGGCGAGGCCGACTTCGACCTGACGGTCGGGCTCGGCGGCGAGCCGCAGGGTCAGAAGATGGTCCTCCACGGTCGCGTCACCGACGGCGACGGGCGGCCGATCCGGGGCACCCTGGTGGAGATCTGGCAGGCAAATGCCGCGGGCCGTTACTGGCACGCCTGGGACAACCACCCGGCGCCGCTCGACCCCCACTTCGAGGGCGTCGGCCGTTGCCTCACCGACGACGAGGGGCGTTACCGCTTCATCACGATCAAACCCGGCTCCTACCCGTGGGGCAACCACTACAACGCCTGGCGCCCCGCCCATATCCACCTCTCGCTCTTCGGCCGTGCCTTCGCCCAGCGGCTGGTGACGCAGATGTACTTTCCGGGCGACCCGATGTTCGACCACGATCCGATCTTCAACTCGGTCCGCGAGCCGGAGGACCGGGCGCGGCTGATCTCGACCTTCGACTGGGAGGCGACGACGCCCGAATGGGCGCTCGGTTATCGCTTCGACGTCGTCCTGCGCGGGCGCGAGGCGACCCCCTTCGAGGAGGTGAAGTCGTGAGCGGGGTCGGCGGGATGACCCCTTCCCTCACGAACAGCGGGGAGGTTCGTTCAGGGGTCACCCCGCCGACCCCTTCGCAGACCGTCGGGCCCTACTACAGCTTCGGACTGGAATGGGAGGACGGCCCGTTTGCGGTCCCGGAGGGGACCGCGGGGGCGATCCGGGTCGGTGGACGGCTGCTCGACGGGGCCGGGAACCCGGTCCCCGACGGGCTGATCGAGACCTGGCAGGCCGACCCCGCCGGCCGCTTCGCCCACCCCGACGACCCGCGCGGCGCGGTCGCCTGGGAGGGCTTCCGCGGGTTTGCGCGCTCGCCTACCGACGGCGACGGCAACTGGTCGGTCCTGACCCTGAAGCCGGGGGCGATCCCGGGTCCCGGGGAGAGCGTCCAGGCGCCGCACCTCGCCGTCTCGGTCTTCGCCCGCGGCCTCCTGTCGCGGCTGGTCACGCGGATCTACTTCGGCGACGAGGAGGCCGCCAACGGCGCCGATCCGGTGCTCGGGAGCCTGCGCGGCGGGGAGGAGGAACGCGCGACGCTGATCGCGGCGCCGGTCGAGGGCGGGTACCGTCTCGACATCCACCTCCAGGGCCCCGATGAGACTGTTTTCTTCGCCATCTGAGGTCGGCGCGCGGACGGGCGACGGCGCCTGGCTCGAGGCGATGCTCGACTTCGAGGCCGCGCTGGCGGGAGCGCTCGCCGACGTGGGCCTGGCGGACGCCGCGGTGGCGGACGAGATCGCCGCCGTGTGCGCGGCGGGCGATCTGGCGGCCGCGACCGGCCCGGACCGGCCGGGGGGCGGCGACGCGGGCGGCGGTTCGGCGCCCGGATCGACGCCCGGCGGCTGGGACCTCGACGCGCTCGGCGCCGGCACGGCGCGCGACGGGACGCCGATTCCGGCGCTGCTCGCGCAGCTGCGGCCGCGACTCTCGGCCGCGGCGCGGGCGGTCCTCCATCGTGGGGCGACCAGCCAGGACGTCGTCGACACCGCCGCGATGCTGGTCGCGAGGCGGGCGCTGGTGCCGCTGCTCGCCGACCTCGACGCGGCCGCCGACGCCGCGGCGGGCCTGGCCGACCGCCATCGCGACGACCTCGCGGCGGGCCGGACCCTTCTCCAACAGGCCCTGCCGATCACCTTCGGCATGCGGGCCGCGAACTGGCTTGGCGGCCTCGACGACGCCGTGGCCCGCCTGACCGCGATCCGCGACGAACGTCTCGCCATCCAGCTCGGCGGGGCGGCCGGAAGCCTGGCGTCGCTCGGCGGCCACGGCATCGCCGTCGCCGAGGCCCTCGCCCGTCGCCTCGGGCTGCCCGCGCCGCCCGTCCCCTGGCAGACGAACCGGTCCCGCGTGGTCGAGCTCGCCGCGGCCATCGGCCAGGCGGCGGGGGCGGCGGGGAAGGTCGGGACCGACGTCGTCCTGCTCGCCCAGACCGAGGTCGGCGAGGTGGCCGAGGGCGGGGGAGGCGGCGGCTCCTCGACCCTCCCGCACAAGCGCAACCCGACCGCGGCGGTGACCGCGGTTGCCGTCGCCCGCCGCACCCCGGGACTGGTGGCCACGCTGCTCGCCGCGATGTCCGCGGAGGAGGAGCGCGCGGCGGGCGCCTGGCAGGCGGAGGCCGAGACCCTGGACGAGCTGCTGGGCCTGGCCGGCCAGGGCGTCGCCGCGGTGCGCGCGCTGCTCGAGGGCCTCGAGGTCTTCCCCGACCGTATGCGCGCCAACCTCGACCTCACCGACGGTTTGATCATGAGTGAGTCCCTGGCGAGCGCCCTCGCCGCCGAGCTGGGCCGGGCGCGCGCCCAGGAGCTGGTCGGCGAGGCCGCGCGCGTGGCGGTCGCTGCCGACGCGTCCGCTCGCCGTGTGGCCGATGCGAGCGCATCCACCGAGGCCGCGCGCCGCGCGGTCGCTGCGGGTGCGTCCTCCCGGTCCGCCGGGAGCGCAGGGGGGTCCGCCGCAGGCGCGTCCGCTGGGTCCGCCGCCGCATCGTTCGCCGCAGCCGCGGCCGAATCGCCGGAGATCGTCGCGGCCCTCGGCACCGCCGGCATCGTCGCGGCGCTCGACCCGTCCGCCTACCTCGGCGCCACCGGCGCGCTGATCGACCGCGCCCTCGCCGCCCATCGCGCCAGGGTGGGGGCGACCCCGCGTTGAGCGTCGCCCGCCCCAACCATCGCCACCCGACCGGAGGTCCCGCTTGACCGTCACCCTCGCCCACCGCGTCGAAGGCCCCGCCGACGCCCCGGTTCTCGTCCTGCTCAGCTCGCTCGGGACCGATATGGGGATGTGGGCGCCGCAGGCGGAGGCGCTCCGTGACGAGTTCCGTCTGGTCCGTTGTGACACCCGTGGCCACGGCGGCTCGGCGATGGCCCCGCCGCCCTGGACGCTCGCCGACCTCGGCGGCGATGTCCTCGCCCTCCTCGACTCGCTCGGGATCGCCCGGGCGAGCTTCGCCGGCGTCTCGCTCGGCGGGTCGATCGCGATCTGGATCGCCGCCCACGCGCCGGAGCGGGTCGAGCGCCTGATCCCCTGCTTCACCTCCGCGTACTTCGGGCCGCCGAACCCCTGGCTCGAGCGCGCGGCGACGGTCCGCGAGGAGGGGGTCGAGGCGGTGGTCGACGCCGTGCTCGACCGCTGGTTCACCGACCGCGTCGACCCCGATCTGCGCGCCCGGATGCGGAAGATGATGGTCGGTGTCCCGCGCGAGGGCTACGCCGCCGCGACCGAGGTCGTCGCCCACCTCGACCTGCGTGAGGACCTCGCCCGGATCACCGTCCCGACCCTGGTCCTCGCCGGCGGCGAGGACCCCGCCTGTCCGCCGCCCGTGGGCCGCGCCCTCGCCGAAGGCATCCCGGGCGCCGAGCTGACCGTCCTCGAGGGCGCCGCCCACCTCGGCAACCTCGAGCGCCCCGCCCCCTTCACCGCCCTCCTCCGCAACCACCTCGGTGTTGATGGGCCGAAAACTCAAGATCCTCTTGAGTTTTCGGCCCATCAACGTGGGCGTCATGAGAAAGGCATGAAGGTGCGGCGGGAAGTGTTGGGGGATGCGCACGTCGACCGGGCGGAGGCGCGGAAGGACGCGTTCACGGAGGACTTCCAGGACTTCATCACCCGCTATGCCTGGGGTGAGATCTGGGACCGACCCGGCCTCGACCGCCGCGCCCGCAGCGTCGCCACCCTCGCCGCCCTGATCTCCCTCCGCGCCGAGAACGAGATCGCGATGCACGTCCGCGCCGCCCTCCGCAACGGCCTGACCCCGGACGAGATCAAGGAGGTCATCCTCCACACCGCCATCTACGCCGGCCTCCCCGCTGCCAACGCCGCCTTCGCGATCGCCCAAGAGGTGATCGCGGAAGGCGACGCACCCGCCTGAGGGGGCGTGGGGGCGCCTCGCGGCGTCCTCGGTCGCTCGCCTCGGGTCACGCACCGGTGTGCGCTCCCCTCGCCTCGCCTCCCTGCGTGCTTGCGAGGCCGGCCCACGCCGCCTCAGGGCGCACGAACTCCCAGGAAGGCTCACGGAAGGGAAGAGAGGTCACGCTTCCGTGCATCCCTCCGTCCCGGGAGATCGCCCCGCTGTTCCTTATGGTCCCCACGGGACCATAAGGAACAGCGGGAGGGGGATGGGGCCCCGCCCCCCGACCCGTGCAGGGCGGCCCGTCACAACGCGTTCGCACTTTGCCGTAACCGATACGCCAAGTGTGAACTCACCGTGACGGGATCCGCACGGCGCGCGGAACCGTCACGCCTCCCCCGCGACTTCGTGCCGAGCTCAGCCTTCGTGCCGAGCTCACGCCTTCGTGCCGAGGGTCACGACTTCGCGCCTGGACACAGTCCTCTCCGTGACTCCCCCATCGGCCGCGCGGCGACAGCGCCCTCGCCCTTGCCACCCGAATCCGATGTTGTTACCTTTGGATCCACGATGAGCATCGGACCACTTGAGATCGGCATCCTCCTTGTCATCGTCCTGCTGCTGTTCGGGGCGAAGCGGATTCCGGAGGTCGGCAGCTCGCTCGGCAAAGGGATCCGGGACTTCGGTCGCGGGATCAAAGGCGAAGACGACGAGGCACCGGAGATCGATGCCCCGCCGACCGACGGGTCCGCCTCCCGTCCGTCCTCGCACTAGCTCCTTCTCGTAGCGCGCGATGATCGGCCGTCGGGCCGGGCGCCCGGGCGGGCGCGGAATCCGCCTGCGGGGGCGACCCCTGGGGCAGGCTCCACCGCCTGCGTCCACCCGCGTTGTATCCATTCTTGAGCATGTAGTATCCACGCCATGACCAAGCCAGAGATTTCAGACGAGCCCTTTCTGATCGACGGCGAGTGGATCGCCGCCGACGGACGCACCACCTTCGACGTCGTCGATCCGGCGGACGGGGAGCCTTTCGCGAAGGCGATCCAGGCCTCGAAGGACGACGTCGACGCTGCTGTGGCCGCCGCCGCCGCCGCCCACGACGATCGTCGCTGGCGCGGTCTGGCGCCCGAAGATCGCGCGCGGGTCCTGATCCGGGTCGCCGAGCTGATCGAGGAGCGGCTGGAGGAGCTGGCAACCCTGGAGACGCGCGACAACGGCAAGCCGATCGAGCGCTCGCGCGCCGACACGGCGATGAGCGCGCGCACCTTCCGTCACTTCTCCGGCGCGCCGACCAGGCTCGGCGGCTCGACCATCCCGGTCGCGGGCAACCTCGTCTACACGACCCGCGAGCCGGTCGGCGTGGTCGCCCTGGTCCTCCCCTGGAACTTCCCGATCATGACCGCCTGCTTCAAGCTCGCCCCGGCGCTCGCCGCCGGCTGCACCGTCGTGATCAAGCCGGCCGAGCAGACCCCGATGACCACCCTGCGGGTGGCGGCGATCTGCGAAGAGGCGGGCGTGCCGGCGGGCGTCGTCAACGTCCTCACCGGCGACGGCGAGGTCGGCGCGGCGCTGGTCGAGCACCCCGGCGTGAAGAACGTCTCCTTCACCGGCTCCACCGAGGTCGGCCGGCTGGTCATGTCGGCGGCGGCGCCGACCACCAAGCGCCTGACGCTCGAGCTCGGCGGCAAGAACCCGAACATCATCTTCGAGGACGCCGACCTCGACGTCGCCACGGTGACGGCGATGCGGGCCTCGTTCGGTCACTCCGGTCAGATGTGCACGGCCGGCAGCCGGCTGATGGTCCAGCGCTCGATCCTCGACGAGATGCACGAGCGCCTCGCCGAGGCGGTCCGCAAGGTGCCGATGGGCAACGGGATGGACGGCGGCATCAGCGTCGGCCCGCTGGTCTCCGAGGAGCAGCGCGAACAGGTGCTCGGCTACATCGAGGCCGGGCGCGGCGAAGGCGCGACGATCGCGGTCGGCGGCGAGGCCCCCGACCGTCCCGGCTTCTTTGTCGAGCCGACCCTCTTCACCGGCGTCGACAACGAGATGCGGATCGCCCGCGAGGAGATCTTCGGCCCGGTCGTCGGCGTGCTCCCCTTCGACGACGAGGAGGAAGCGGTGAAGATCGCCAACGACACCTCCTACGGGCTGGCCGCCGGGATCTGGACCAGCAATGTCACCCGCGCCCACCGGGTCGCGGCGCAGCTCGAAGTCGGGACCGTGTGGGTCAACACCTACAACATCTTCGACCCGGCGCTCGCCTACGGCGGCCTCGGCGACTCGGGCCTGGGGCGCGATCTCGGCGACGAGGCGCTCTACGCGTTCACCGAGTCCAAGAGCGTCGTCATCGCGGTCTGAGAAGGGAGATCTGAACGATGGCCATCCACACCGTCCTCGGTGAGCTCGACCCCGCCGACCTCGGGCCGACCTCGATGCACGAGCACGTCTTCTCCGACCTCCGTCTCTGGGCCAAGACCGGCGACGACGGGATCAAGTGGGAGGGCCCGATCGGCCCCGAGGCGCAGGCGCACCTGCGCTGGAACGGACTCCACACGCCCGACAACCTCCTGCTCCACGACCCCGAGGTCGCGGTGGCGGAAATGGAGGCGGTGAAGCGGGCGGGCGGCGGCACGATCGTCGACCTCACCGTCAACGGCATGGGGCGGCGGGTCGCCGACCTGGTCGAGGTCTCGCGCCGCAGCGGCGTCCCGATCGCGATCGGCTGTGGCTATTACGTCGAGGAAATGCATCCCGAGGAGCTCGCGTCGATGGACGTCGACGCGATCGCCGCGACGATGCTGGACGAGCTCCGCGACGGCATCGACGGGACCGGCGTCATCCCCGCGCTGATCGGCGAGATCGGCACCAATCATCCGCCGACCGAGGCGGAGTGGCGGGTCGTCCGGGCGGCCGGCCGCGCCGGCGCCGAGTCGGGCGCGGCGGTCAACATCCACCTCTCCTGGCGCGGCGCCGACGGGCTGGTGGTGACCGAGGCCCTGATCGAGGAAGGCGTCCCCGCCGACCGGATCATCCTCAGCCACCTCGACGAGCGCCTCGACGAGGGCTACCACGACGCGGTGGCGGAAACCGGCGTGGTGATGGAGTTCGACACCTTCGGCAGCGAATACTTCTACTCCACCAAGTCGCGGGCACGGAACCCGACCGACGTCGAGCGACTCACCTTCCTCGCCCGGCTGATCGAGGCCGGCCACGGCGACCGGATCGTGATCGGCTGCGACATCTGGTCCCAGGGCAACCTGATCAGGAACGGCGGCTGTGGCTACGAGCACCTGTTCCGGCGGGTCCAGCCGGCGCTCGAATGGGCCTGCGGCGCCGACGCCGCGACGGTCGAGAAGATCATGGTGGAGACGCCGAAGCGCCTGCTCGACCGGCCCTGAGGCAGATGCAAAGGCTCAGATCGCTGCCCGACGAGGACCTCCACGTCATCCTGGTGCTGGTCCTGACCGTCGGCACCGGCGCCATCGACGCGGTCAGCTACTTCTCCCTCGACCACGTCTTCACCGCCAACATGTCGGGCAACATGGCGCTGCTCGGGATCGGCGTCGCCAACGGCATCGGAAGTGTGGCCGGGAACGTCTTCGCCTTCGGCGGCTTCGTCGTCGGGTCGGTCGCGGTCGGGCGGTTCATGCACAGCCACACCGGCCCGTTCCTGCGCACCGCGCTCGAGGCGCTGGTCGCCCAGCTGGTGCTCTTCATCGCGCTGGCCGTGGTCCTCGGGGTGGTCGACGTGGCCGCAGAGGAGGCCTGGAGGTACGGCGTCTGCGCCGTCCTCGCCGCCGCGATGGGGATCCAGACCGGCGTCGCCCGGCACCTCTCGGTCAAGGACGTGAACACGACCGTGGCGACGATGACGCTGCACGACCTCGCGGCGGCCTCGAAGCTCGCCGGCGGCGACTCGATCCGCTGGAAGCGACGCGCCGGCGTGGTCGTGGCGCTCCTCAGCGGGGCGGCGATCGGCGTCGCCCTGGACCAGACCGTCAGCTGGGGCGGGCTCGCCTTCACCTGCCTCACCACCGTGGCCGTGATCGGCGCCGTGGTCGCCGTCCTCCGCCGCGAGCCGATGGTCGGCTGATGGGTCTCTCCAACGTCTACGGGGTGCCGGGGGTCGGGACGCGCGGGCGGGCGAAACTGATCGACGGCAAGGCGATCGCGGCGGCCGAACGGCAGGCCGTCGCGGCCGGCGTCGAGCGCTTCGTCGCCACGCACGGTCGCGCGCCCGCCCTGGCGACCATCCTGGTCGGGGACGATCCCGCCTCTGCCGTGTACGTCAGCTCGAAGGTCAAGGCGTGCGCGGAGGTCGGCCTCGGGAGCGTCCACCACCACCTTCCGGCCGACGTCTCGCGCGAGGCGGTACTGGCGCTGATCGACGAGCTGAACGCCGACTCGGCGGTCAGCGGCATCCTCTGCCAGCTGCCGGTCCCGGATCACCTTGACGGCATCGAGCTGACCAACCGGATCGATCCCGGCAAGGACGTCGACGGGCTCACCGTGGCGAGCGCCGGACGGCTGGCCCTCGGCCTCCCCGGCCTGCGCCCGTGCACGCCCGCCGGGGTGATGGCGATGCTCGCGCACACCGGGGTCGAGGTCGCCGGCAGGCGCGCCGCGGTCCTCGGCCGCTCCAACCTCTTCGGCAAGCCGATGGCGCAGATGCTCACCGCCGCCGACGCCACCGTGACCCTCTGTCATTCCCGGACCCTCGACCTCTCCGCCTGCTGCCGCGAGGCCGACGTCCTGATCGCCGCCGTCGGCCGTCCGGCGATGGTGAAGGGGAGCTGGATCAAGCCCGGCGCGACCGTCATCGACGTCGGCATCAACCGCGGGCCCTCGGGCCTGGTCGGTGACGTCGACTTCGCTGCCGCCCTCCCGGTCGCGGGCGCGATCAGCCCGGTCCCCGGCGGCGTCGGCCCGATGACCATCGCCTGCCTCCTGCGCAACACCCTGCGCGCCGCCGAGCTCGCTGCGCAGGGAAGTTCAGATACGTCGTACTAACGCGGGCCGTGGTTCTCGCCGCGGGGCTCGCCGGCGCCCTCAGGTAGCCGGCAGGCGCACGCCCACCGCGGCCCAGACGGTGGCGGCGGCCTCGGCCGCGCCGTTGACGCCGAGGCGGGTGGCGGCGGCCTGGAGGTGCTTTTCCACGGTGCGCGGGGAGAGGCCCAGGAGGCGGGCGACTTCCGGGCCGCGGCGGCCGAGGGCGACCCAGCGGAGCGCTTCGGCCTGGCGGCGGGTGAGGCCGAGGCCTTCGAGCGCGGGGACGCTGAGGCCGCTGGCCTCCGGCTCGATCACCAGCATCTCGCTGCCTTCTTCGGGGCCGCGGAGGACGCGCAGGGAGATGTCGCGGCCGTCGTCGCTGGGGACGAGCAGCGGCTCGGTGGCCGGCGTGCCGGCCTCGCGTCGCGCCGCGAGCTGTGCGGTGAGAGCCGCGGAGAGGCGGTTGTCGGGGCCGCCGAGCGGGCCCGCGAGGAGGCGCTGCCCGGTCGGGGTCGCCATGTCGACGCGGCCGTGGCGGTCGACGACGATGACCGCGGTGCCGACGTCCTCGAGGCGCGCCTCGAGCGCCGCGATCGTCGCCTCGCGGGCGGCCGCCAGCTCGGCGTTGCGGTAGGCCTGGATCAGGTGCGGGCGGGCGGCTCCGAGCAGGAGCACCTCGCGGTCGGAGAAGTCGTGGTCGGCGCGGGTCAGGGCGAGCCCGATCACCACCGGCGGCCGCGAGGGCAGGCAGAACGCGACCTGGTACTCGGCGTTGATCTGCCCGTAGAACTCGCGGTAGAGCGGCAAGGCGTGGTACTCGCGGAGGCTGAGGAAGTCGGAGATCCGCCGCGGCCGTCCGTCCAGCGTGCGCCGCGTGTAGGCGAGGATCGGGTTTTCCTCCGCCAGCTCGATGAAGTTGGCGAGCTGCTCCGGGGTCGCGCGCACCTCGGGGTCGCTCGTCCACCAGGTCGAGGACGGGTCCTCGTCCATCTCGTTGTAGGCGGCGACGTCGGCGGGCACGAATTCGCGCAACAACGCCGGGATCCCCTGGCGGAAATCTTCGAGGTCTTCGAACGCGTGAGCGTTGCCGATCAGCTCGGCGAGCGGGACGGACACCGGCGCCAGGGTACAGCGGCGCTGGACCTGCGTGGGGAAACCACGCCCCTTACCCGGCGCGCAGCTCCCACAAACCGAGCCGGCTCGGGTCCAATCGCGGCATCACGATCGCTCGCCTCGTCCCGTGTCCCGCTCAACTCGCTCCTGACGAGAGCGGGGCGGCGACCTGCACCTACGACTCCCGAGCCCGGGCGGGTTCCCCAGCCCGGGCATCGTCTGCCAGGCCGCGCCCAGGTACTCGTCCGAGATGCGGCGCGGGCGCGGCCGCTGCGCCCGTCCGTGGTGCGGTGCGGCGGCGCGTGGCGGCGCGACCCTGACCCCCGTACCCGTCCGAGGTGCGGCGCGGGGCGCGCGTGGCCGCCCGACCCCGACCACCCCCACCCGTCCGGGACGGGAGGGGGTCGTGGGGAGGGCGGGTACAGGGACGGGAGGGGTTCGTAGGGAAGAGAGCACAGGGATGTGAGGGGGTCGTGGGGAGGCGGGCGCAGGGACGGGAGGGGTCGTGAAAAAGACGACACAGGGATGAGGGGAGACACAGGGACGGCACGAGGTCGGACGTCCGTGACGGGTCCGTGCGGGAGGGGCCACACCCCGCCCCGATCGGTGACGAGGATGCCGGGAACGTCACACTCTCGGGAAACTTCTGTCTCTTTTCGGGCCGGAGGAGAGGGCCCGGGAACGCGCTGCGTGTTTTGGCCCCCCTATACGGTGGAAAACCCACGCAGCGCGTCCGTGACGGTTGGACAACACGGGAGGAAGGGTGGAGTTCCCTACGTCTTCGTGACGGGGTCCTGGTCCGGTGA
>JAFDWO010000119.1 GCA_018268415.1 Actinomycetota bacterium
GCGTTCCGTACTTTGACCCTGCCATGGCAGGGTCAAAGTACGGAACGCGTCCGTGACGGTTGGACAACACGGGAGGAGGCGTGGAGTTCCCTACGTCTCCGTGACGGGGTCTCTCTTCGGTGACGGTCTCGTGAGGGATCCGTGGTGCTCCCGTGGGTTTCCCGTGGGCCTTCCTCCACCGCTTTCATACCCGGCCGTCTCGGCCACGGCCACAGCCTGCCAGGGCCGTGGACGAGACGGCCGCATCCCTTGTCGCTGTGGGCGACAGCTCGAGGGGGCCGGGGGCCCTTCCCCGGGCGACGACAGCCTCAGGGGGCCGGGGCCCTTCCCGGGTGCCGGCTTGACGCGGCGGTGGCCTTCCCCCGCCCCCATCCTTCCCCCGGGCGACAGCTTCATGGGGCCCTCATCCCTTCCCCGGGCGCCGGCTTCCCCGGCTCCATCCTTCCTACAGGCCGCCCGCCCTATTCGCTCAACGGGGCGGTCTCGTTCTCGTTTCTGGGCGCCGGCTTCCGCTGGGCCCGTCGCTTCCTGGGCGCCGGCGGCAACGGCCCGGTCCCCTCCCTCCGCCGCGTTCGCGCTTTGTCGTACCGGTTACGGCAAATCGCGAACGCGGACCTGGCGAGGCCCGTCCCTTTCCGCGCGCCGGCGCGGCCGGGCCCGTCGCTGCGCGCCAGTCGGCGCCGCCCGACCGCGATTTACTCGGCGAACCGATACCCGACGCCGGGGTCCGTCCTGATGTATTTCGGTCCCTCCCCGCCGGGCGGCTCGATCTTGCGGCGCAGGTTGGCGATGTGGGCGCGGAGGACCTGGAAGTCGTCTTCGTACTCGACCCCCCAGACCTCGACCAGGAGTGCCCGGTGGGTCATCAGCCGGCCGCGGTTGCGGGCGAGGGTGCGAAGGAGGAGGAACTCGGTGGGGGTGAGGTGGACCGGCTCGCCGTCGCGCTTGACGGTGCGGGCGGCGAGGTCGATCTCGAGGCCCTCGGCGACGATCTTCGGCTCCGCTCCTTCCGGCGCCGCGCGGCGGAGCACCGCCTGCAGGCGGGCGACCAGCTCGCGCGGCCCGAACGGCTTGGTCACATAATCGTCGGCGCCGGCGGCCAGCGCCTCGACCTTGCGGTCCTCCTCCCCCACCGCCGAGAGCACGAGGATCGGGATCTGGGTCCACTCACGCAGCCGCCGCGTCACCTCGACGCCGTCGATGTCGGGCAGCATCAGGTCGAGGATCGCCGCCTCGGGCGGTTTCACCGCCGCCAGGTCGAGCGCCTCCTCCCCGGTCGCCGCGGTCACCGCCTCGAAGCCCGCGTCGCGCAGGATCACCCGCAATGCCCGCAGGATCTGCGGCTCGTCATCACAGACGAGGATGCGCGCGGCACTCATGCGGAGCCGTTCTCTTCTTCGAACGTCTCGGCGCAAGGAACAGCGGGCCGGTCAGGGGCGGCGAAGGTGACGACGAAGCTCGACCCCTGGCCGGGCAGCGACTCGACCTCGACCTCGCCCCCGTTCGCCTCGATGAAGCCCCGGGCGATCGCCAGGCCGAGACCCGATCCACCCCCGCTCGCCGCCCCCGGCGCGCGGTAGAACGGCTCGAAGATCCGCTCGCGCAGGTTCTCCGGGATACCCGGCCCGCGGTCGACGACCCGCACGACCAGCCGCGGTCCGACCAGCCGCGAGCGGACCAGCACCGGCTGCCCCTCCCCGTGGACCACCGCGTTCTCCAGCAGGTTGGCGAAGGCGCGCTCCAACTGGGTCGGATCGGCGCGCAGCGGCGGCAGGTCGTCGTCGAGCGAGAGGCGCACGTGCTCACCGTAGGGACCGATCGATTCGCGCGCCGCGGCGAGGAGATCGCCGAGCTCCAGCGGCTCGGCGTGCGGCTCGGCTTTGCCCGATTCGAGCCGCGAGACGTCGAGCAGGTTCTCCACCAGCCGCGACAGTCGCCGCCCCTCGTCGACCACCGCGTCACTCAACTCGTGGCGCTCGGCGTCGGTGACGCTGGGCGAGTCGAGCGCCGCACCCGCGGCGATGATCGCCGTCAACGGCGTCCGCAGGTCATGGGACACCGAGCGCAGCAGCGAGGTCTTCAGCTCGTCGGAGCGACGCAGCGCCTCGGCCTCGATCGCCTCTTCGCGCATCCGGTCGCGCTCGGCGGCCAGCTCGGCAGCCTCGCGCAGCGCCCGGTCCGCCTCCGCGCGCCGCCGCTCCGACTCGGCGGCGCGGCCCCGCGCCAGCTCCGCCAGGCTGCCGCCGGCGATCGCGACGATCACGAAGACGACCAGGGCGACGAGGTCGTGCTGGGCGTTGATCGTGAACGTGCGCAACGGGGGCAGGAAGAAGAAGTTGAAGACGAGGGCGCTGAGGACGGCGGTCCCGATCCCCAGCCAGAGGCCCCAGACGGTGGCGATCAGCAGCACGCCGGGGATGAAGACGATCCCCAGCGAGACCGGCTCGGCGATCGCTTCCAGCGCCGCGGAGATGCCGGTCCCGATCGCGACGACGAGGATCGCCGCGAGGATGCCGAGCCCGGCGGAGGGAGCCTTGGCGCTGAGCCGAAACATGACGAGAGCGTAGACGCGCCCCGTCGAGGGCTACTCGTATTGGAGCGATTCCAGTACGTCGAGCCGCGAGGCGCGGCGGGCGGGGATGATCGCGGCGAGGACGCCGAGCAGCCCGGCGAGCACGAGGATCCCGATCAGCGTCCCGACCGGGTAACTGAGGGTGAAGCCTTCCTGCTTCAACGGCTGGGCGATCAGGGCGGCGAAGACGACGCCGATAACCAGCCCGAGGATCGCCCCGATCAACGCCGTGATCACGGCCTCGTAACGGATCATCGTCCGCACCTGGCGCCGCGACATGCCGATCGCGCGCAGCATGCCGAGCTCCCGCGTGCGCTCGTAGATCGACAGCCCGAGCGTGTTGGTCACCCCGACCAGGGAGATGAAGACGGCGAGTCCGAGCAGCACGTAGAAGAGGCTGACCACCGAATCGATCTGCTTTTCGCGTTCTTCGCGCAATTCGCCCTGGTTCAGCACTTCCGCCGTGGGGAAGGAGCGTTCCGCTCCGAGGGTCAGGACCGCCTGCACCTTTTCGGCGTTGGCGCCGGGTTCGAGGATCACGAAATCGGTGGTGTCCTTGGTCTGCCTGAAGGCATCCGCCATCACGGCCTGAGTGACGAGGACGTCACCGAAGACGCCCAACTTCGATTCGAACTCGCCGGCAACGCGAAGCTTGGAGTGGACCTCCGACTGGCTCAGCAGCTCGAAGCTGTCGCCCACTTCCAGGTTGTGTTCGTTGGCGAAATCGTCGGAGACGATCGCTTCGTCGTCACGCAGATGGCGCAGCTTCTCGGGGCCGCCCTTCACCCATTCGATGTCGACGCCTTCTTCGATGTTAGGTGTCGGACCGTTCACTTTGACCGTGCTCCCGGGACCGACCAGCTTCGCTTCCGCGGTGCGGATCGACGCCACCGACTTCACCCCGGGAACTTTCGCGGCCGCGAGGGCGGCGCCCGCCGGGATCGGCGAGAAGCCGTCGGAGTTCTCGATCACCAGCCCGCCGGCGAAGTTTTCGTCGATCACCTTGGCGACCGAGGCCTTGAGCCCGGAGGCGAAGACGGTGATGAAGGTGACCAGGGCGAGGGCGATCATCAGCGCCGCCGCGGTGGTCGCGGTGCGGCCCGGGTTGCGCTTGGCGTTCTCGCGGGCGAGGCGGCCGGTGAGGCGCCGCACCCATTCGAGCGGCCGGCCGGCGAGGTCGGCGAGCGGCCGCACCAGGACCGGGCTGAAGAGCGAGACGGCGACCACGACGGCGAGCCCGCCGCCGCCGATCCGCGCCGCCCGTGTACCGATCCCACCGCCGCCCGCGAGGCCCGCGACAACGAACGCGATCCCGACCACGGCGAGCAGCCCGGCAAGGACGCGCAGGACGATGCGACGGCGCCGGCTCGGCGCCGGCCTGAAGGCGTGCAGGGCGGCGATCGGCGGCACCCGGGTCGAGCGCACCGCCGGGATCAGCGCCGAGAGGGCGGTGACGATGAAAGCGACCAGGAAGGCCACGACCACGGTGCGCGCCTCCAGCACCGGGCTGGTCGTCGGCAGGTCGGCACCGATCGCCGCGAAGAGCGCCCGCAGCCCGACGGCGACCACGTAGCCACCCGCCAGCCCGACGATCGCGCCGATCAGCCCGATCACCCCCGCTTCCAGCAGCACCGAGCCGAGGATCTGCCGGCGCGACGCTCCCAGCGTGCGGAGCACACCGAACTCGGAGATCCGCTGGGCGACGGTGATCGAGAAGGTGTTGAAGATGATGAAGGCGCCGACGAGCACGGCGACGTAACCGAAGACCAGCAGGATCGTCTGCAGGAAACCGAGGTTTTCCTTGATTTCTTCGCTGCTTCGGTTCGCTTTTTCGGTCGCCGTCTCGACCCGCGCCGACAGTGGCAGCACTTTCTCGATCCGCCTTTTCAGCGTCTGCTCGGAGACGCCTTCGTCGGCGGCGACCGAGATCTGGTCGAACTGCCCCCGCTTGTGGGTCAGCTGCTGGGCGACCGGCAGCGTCACCTGGGCGATCGAGGCGCCGCCGAAGGAGGCATGGCCGAGCTGGGTCAGCCCGACCAGCTTGAACGGCTCGACCTTCCCGGCGCCGATGATCTTCAGCGTGTCGCCGATTCCGAGGCCCGCCGATTCCGCGGCCGCCTTGTCCAGCGAGGCTTCGCCGGGACCGCGCGGCCTCCGCCCGTCGACGTAGGTGAGTGACTCGAGCCCCTTCGGCAGCGTGGAGGAGATGAACTTCGGCGCGAATTTCGTCCCGATCGCCTTGTTTTCTTCGTTGAAGAACCCGCCCGGGGTGAAGATTGCCCCGGCCGCCTCCTTCACCCCTTTGACGCCGTTCACCTTCGCCAGGTAGGACGCCGGGATCGTCGGCACTTCGCCGCTTTCCTGCTTGACCGGGTTCTGCGCGGTGATCACCACCGAGGTCCCCTGCAACGACTCGCTGAAGATTTCGTCGAACGCGGCGAAGATCGTGTCGGTGAGGACGTAGGAGCCGGCGATGAAGGCGACGCCGAGGATCACCGCCAGCGAGGTGGCGAAGGCGCGTACCTTGCGCGCCCAGATGCTCTTGATCGAGAGCCGGGTCAACTGGCCGCGCCCCCGCCCGCCTAGTCGAGCTGCTTCAACAGCTCGATCACGTCGTCGGCGCCGCCGGGCGCGCCGTCCTGGACGATCTTGCCGTCGCGCAGGGTGATCAGGCGGTCGGCGTGAGCGGCGGCGACCGGATCGTGGGTCACCATCACCACGGTCTGGCGGAACTCGTCGACCGCGCGGCGCAGCAGGTCGAGGACGTCGGCGCTCGCCTTCGAGTCGAGGTTGCCGGTCGGCTCGTCGGCGAAGACGACCGCCGGCTTCGACACCAGCGCCCGCGCCACCGCCACCCGCTGCTGCTGGCCGCCCGACAGCTCGGCGGGCCGGTGCGTGCGCCGGTCCTCCAGCCCCACCGTTCGGATCAGCTGGTCGACCCACTCCTGGTCCGGCTTGCGCCCGGCGATCGACAGCGGCAGCACGAGGTTCTCCTCCGCGGTCAGCACCGGCAGCAGGTTGAAGAACTGAAAGACGAAGCCGAGCTTGTCGCGGCGCAGCTTGGTCAGCTCCCCGTCGTCGAGGTGAGTGATGTCCACCCCGTCCAGGGTCACCGTTCCGGCGCTCGGCGTGTCCAGGCCGGCGAGGATATGCATCAGCGTCGACTTGCCCGACCCCGACGGTCCCATGATCGCGGTGAAGCGATCCCGCTCGAAGGCGGTGCTGACGCCATCGAGGGCAACGACCTCGGCCTCGCCGGAGCCGTAGACCTTCGTCAGCCCCTCGGCGACTACCACCTTTCCATCCGCGGCGACCACGCACTTGCACGGTAGCGGGCGACGGCGAGAAGGCACCCGGCGACGGGCAGCAAATACGCTGGGCGGCCGTGCCCGTGATGGACGCATATGACGGCTTCCTCGTCGACTTCGACGGGGTCGTCTGGCTCGGCCGGGAGCCGGTGCCGGGCTCGCCGGAGGCACTGGCGACGATGCTGGCGGCCGGCAAGGAGGTCGTCTTCGTCACCAACAACCCGACCAAACGGCCCGCGGAGTACGCCGAGCGGCTGCGCGGGATGGGGGTCGAGGTGGGGCCCGAGCGGATCGTCACCGCCGGGATCACCGTCGCGCGGCTGGCCGCCGAAGCTGCCGGGCCCGGCGGCAGCGCGCTGGTGCTGGGCTTCGAGCCGCTGCGGGAGCTGATCGCCGGCGAAGGCCTGCGGCTGGTCGACTTCGAGGCGCCGACCGAGGCCGACGTGGTCGTCGTCTCCGGCTGGCGCGAGTTCAGCTACATGAGCCTGCTCGCCGCCAAGCAGGCGCTCGACGCGGGCGCCGCGCTCGTCGCCACCAGCCACGACCCGACGATGCCGATGCCGGGCGGCGAGTGGCCGGGGACCGGCGCGATCCTGGCGGCGGTCGAAATCTGCTCCGGCAAGGTGGCGGAGATCGGCGGCAAGCCGGAGCGCCACCTCTTCGAGCTCGCCCTCTCCCGGATCCCCGCCGCGAAGCGGGTGGCGATGGTGGGCGACCGCATCTCCTCCGACATCGCCGGCGGCCACGCCGCGGGCCTGGACACGATCCTCGTCCTCAGCGGCACCACAGGATCCGACGGCGGCAGCGAGGACCAGGCCGCGATGGCGGTCAAACCGGACCTGACCGTCGCCAACCTCGCGGCCCTCGTCGCCTGAGGAGTACTCGCGGCGCCCTTGGGCGATTGATTCCGGGGGTTCGGCGCGAAGCCGGCGCCCGGGGAAGGGAGGGGAGGGGAGGGGAGGGGAGGGAAGGGGAGGAGCCTCGGGAAGCTGTCGCCCGGAAGGGAAAGGGATGCGGCCGTCTCGTCCACGGCCCTGGCAGGCTGTGGCCGTGGCCGAGACGGCCGGGTATGAAAGCGGTGGAGGAAGGCCCACGGGAAACCCACGGGAGCACCACGGATCCGTCACGGGACCGTCACGGAACGGGGACCCGGTCACGGAGACGCAGGGAAATCCACGCCTCCTCCCGTGTTGTCCAACGCTCACGGACACGTTCCGTACTTTGACCCTGCCATGGCATGGTCAAAGTACGGAACGCGTTCCCGGGCCCTCCTTCCAGGCCCGTCAACGGACCGAAGGCTGCGGAAAGGGTGACGTTCCCGGCGTCTTAGTCACCGATCGGGCCCAGGTGTGGCCTCTCCCGCACGGACCCGTCACGGAAGTCCGACCTCGTGCCGTCCCTGTGTCGTCTTTTTCACGACCTCCCCAGTCCCTGCGTCTCCCCCTGTCCCTGTTCCGCCTTTTTCACGACCTCCCCCCGTCCCTGCGTCGTCTTCCCCACGACCCCCTCACGTCCCGGGCGCCTCATGGCGCTCACAGCCTGCCAGGAGCGCCATGAGGCGCCCGGGACGCACCTCGGACGGGTGCGGGGGTCGGGGTCGCGCGGCAATGCGCCGCCGCACTGCACCTCGGACGGGCGGGGCCGCCGGGGTCGCGCCGCACTGCACCTCGGACGGCCACCCCGACCCCGAATCGATCACCTAGCGGGCAGCGACCAGCAACGTCTGCAGGGCGCGGCCGAGGCGGCCCTGCTCGTCGCCGAGGACCGACTCGGCGGTGGCGTTACCGCGCTCGCGCGGCAGGGTGACGGCGTCGACGCAGACCCACTCGCCCTGCGGCAGGCGCTCCAACTGCACGGTGAGGTCGACGTTGACGAAGACGAAGCGGCTGAAGTCCACCGCGGCGCTGATGCCGTTGCCGACGTCGGCGGCGATCAGGGTCCGTTGGAGCGGGGTCGGCTCCTCCCCCGCAACCAACGGGTGGCGCATGCGCAGCCAGGCGGTCGCCGGACCGATCTCGACGAAGGCACCCGCGGCGAACCGGACCTCCATCGCCGTGTGGTAGCCCTCGCTCTCCCCGGTCGCGAAGAAGGCGGCCGGGCCGGGATCGCTCGGCAGCGCCGGCCCGGGTGGGATCGCGACCGCCTCCGCGGGCAGCTCGACCGGCGCCGTGCGCAGCCGCCAGGCGCGCGCCATCACCAGCACCTCGCCGTCGACCCGCAACTCGGCCTCCAGCATCTGCACGCGCCGCCCCGGCCGCACGATCCGCGCCTCGACCTCCACCGGCCCGATCGGGATCGGGCGCAGGATCTCGAAGGTGATCCGACAGACCTGGAAGTCCTCGGCCTCCGGCAGCCGGTCGAACTCGCGGCCGAGCAGCGCCGCGGGCGGCCCGGCGTGCTGGGCGCCGGGGTCCCAGGGACCACGGGTCAGTCCCGTCGCCAGAAATCCCTTGCCGTCGTGCTCGTAGAAGGCGGGCACGCCGCCATCCTATGGACGCGCAGCGGGGACCAGTGTTCACCGACTCGTAAGGAAGACGGCGTACCCTGGATGCAGCGACGAAAGGAGACCGCAAAGAGATGGCAACGAAATTGGAGAAGACTGACGAGCAGTGGCGCCAGGAGCTGACCCCGGAGCAGTACCAGGTCACCCGCAAGGCCGGCACCGAGCGTGCTTTCACCGGTCCCTACTGGGACAACCACGACGCGGGCAGCTATGAGTGCGTCTGTTGCGGCGCCGAGCTGTTCGACTCCGACACCAAGTTCGACTCGGGCACCGGCTGGCCCAGCTTCACCGAGCCGAAGAACCTCGAGCACGTCGAACTGCGCCCCGACAACAGCCTGCTGATGCGCCGCACCGAGGTCGTCTGCAAGAACTGTGATGCCCACCTGGGGCACGTCTTCGAGGACGGTCCGGTCGAGGCGGGCGGAAAGCGCTACTGCATCAACGGCTGCGCGCTGGAGTTCAAGCCGTCCCCCCAGCCCCGAGATAGCTGAACTTCACGGCCAGCGCGACCGCCTCGGTCCGGGTGTCCACCTCGAGCTTGGCGATCGCGTTGCGCACGTGGGTGTGAACGGTCGCCGGGCTCAGCTGCAGTCGCTCGGCGATCTCTTTCACGCGCAGGCCCTCGGCGAGCAGCTCGAGGATCTGCCGCTCCCGCGGCGACAGCTCGAGCAGTTTCTCGACCTCTGACGGCTTGCCGCCGGCGAAATCGCCGCCGAGGAAGGTCCCGCCGCCGGTCACCGCTTTGACCGCTTTGGCGATGTCCTCGGCCGGCGCCGACTTCAGCACGTAGCCGGAGGCCCCGGCGCGCAGCGCCAGCGCCAGCAGATCGGGCTGGGCGTGGGCGGTGAAAATGATGACCTTGGTCCGCGGGCGCACCTTCAGCACCTCGCGGGTCGCCTCGATGCCATCGCGTTTGGGCAACTCGACGTCGATGATCAGGACGTCGGGCTCCAGCTCTTTGACGACGTCGACGACATCACGGCCGTTGCTCGCCTCACCGACGATCTGGACCACGCTCGAATCGGACATCCGCGCCTTGATCGCCTCACGGACGATCTCGTGGTCGTCACAGAGGACGACGCGGCGGGCCTCACGGACGGTGGTGGTCATCGGGCAGAAATTCTTTCAGGCGCGCCGTACCGATGCAAAGAATTGGGTAGCGAGAAGCTCCCGTCCGCTTCCTGTCGATTCTCGATCAAGGCGATGATGGTCCTTCCTACCGCGGTGGCGGTCCCGTTCAGCGTATGCACCGCCTCCGGTGATTCGCCGTCCCCGGGCCGATACCTACAGCCGAGTCGCCGCGCCTGGTAATCGGTCGTATTCGAGCACGAGGTCACCTCGCGGAAACGGCTCTGTGACGGGATCCAGGCCTCGCAGTCGTACTTCTTGGCCGCGGGCGCGCCGAGGTCACCGACAGCGATGTTCACCACCCGGTAGGGGATCTCCAGCGCGCCGAGGATCCGCTCCTCGATCGACAGCAGCCGCTCGTGCTCGGCCTGCGACTCCGACGGGGCGACGAACGAGAACATCTCCACCTTGTCGAACTGGTGGACGCGGAAGATCCCGCGGGTATCGCGGCCGGCGGCGCCCGCCTCGCGCCGGAAGCAGGTGGAGAAGGCGCAATAGCGGAGCGGCAACTGGTCGGCTTCGAGGATCTGGTCGGCGTGCAGTCCCGCCAGGGCAACCTCGGAGGTGCCGGTGAGGAAGAGGTCGTCCTTCTCGATCGCGTAGATCTGCTCGCGCGCCTCGGGGAAATAGCCGGTCCCCTCGAGCGCCTCCTCGCGGACCAGCACCGGCGGCACCACCGGCTCGTGACCCTCGGCGCGGACGGTGTCGATCGCGAGGCGGACCAGCGCCAGCTCCAGCAGCACCAGGTCGCCCTTCAGGTAAGCGAAACGCGAGCCGGAGAGCCGCGCCCCCGCCTCCATGTCGATCAGGTCGAGTTCGGTGCCGATCTCCAGGTGGTCGCGCGGCTCGAAGTCGAAGCTCGGCTTCTCCCCCACCTCGCGGATCACGACCGCGTCCTCCTCGGCCATGCCTTCGGGCGCATCGTCGTCGGGGATGTTCGGCAGCGCCAGGGTCAGCTCGCGCAGCGCCCCCTCGATCCGCTCCAGCTCCTCCTTGCCCGAGTCGATCGTCTCGCGCAGCCGGCCGACCGCGGCGATCTCCGCCTCGGCATTGCCACCCTCGCGTTTGATCTCGCCGATCCGCTTGGAGGCGGCGTTGCGCTCCGCCTGGGCGTCCTCCACCTGCGGCAGCAGCTCGCGCCGGCGCGCGTCGAGGGTCAGCAGCTCGTCGACCCCGTCGCCCGCGCCACGGCGCGCCAAAGCCGCCTTGACCCGCTCGGGATCAGAGCGGAGCAGCTTCAGATCGAGCATCGCCGAGCTCTACGGAGCGGCCGGGCCGGTTTCCTCGCCGGGGCGAGGAGATTCCTGGGCTTCGGACCCGGCGTACTTGGCCACGAATTCGGCCACCTCTTCGGCGTCGTGGCCGACCACGATGTTCTGCGGCATGATCGCGCCGGAGAAGCCGCCGTTCTGGATCGCGAAGATCACGTCTTCGGGGCTCTCTTCGCGCTGGTTCAGGTTCGGGCCCTGGGTCCGCTCGCCGCGGTTGCCGCTGCCCTGGGTGCCCGCCGCGCTCAGCGTGTGACAGCCGGAGCAGTGCTGGGCGAAGAGAACGGCGCCGTTGTAGTCGGGTTCGCCGGACTTGACGGCAAGGCCCTGTTCGCCGTAGCCACAGGCAGAGATGCCGAGGGCGGCGGCGATCACCGCGACTATCAGGATCATCGTCTTCGGACGCACGCGGCGCGGATCATATTGTTTGGCGACGATCCAGATCGTCCGGCAATGTCCCCACCCTCTCCAGACCGCTTCAGATCCGCGATGGCAAGCCTCCCGACGGGGGTGACGATCGTGGCCACGAGCGGCGAGGACGGGCCCGCCGGCGCCACCGCGAACGCCGTCTCCTCGCTCTCGATCGACCCGATGCTGATGCTCGCCTGCCTCGATCGGGGCTCCCGCACGCTGCTCGCCGCCCAAGCCGCCGACCGCTTCTCGATCAGCGTCCTCCATGAGGGCCAGGAGGGCGTCGCGCGCTCGTTCGCCACCAAGGCGCCGGTCGCCGAGAAGTGGGCGGGCGTCGCCTGGAGCGAGCGCGATGGCCTTCCCGCGATCGACGACGCCCTCCTCTGGGTCGCCTGCGACCTCCAGGACGTGATCGCCGCAGGCGACCACGTGATCCTCACCGGCGCGGTCACCGACCTGGAAACCGCCGCCGGCACCCCCCTGGTCTTCCACGCGGGCGCCTACCGGCCCCTGTCGGGGTAGCGACGGGCCCCGAGCCCGGGTCAGTCCCCGCTGTTGATGGGCCGAAAACTCAAGACATGGTGGAGTTTTCGGCCCATCGACGTGGGGGTGTGACGGGATGGCGGTCGGGGGCGTCGCGCCGGTCGGGGCTGTCGGCCGGCGCCCGGGTCCTGGCCGGCGCCTCGGGTCGTGCCGAGGGGAAGCTGTCGTCGCGCGGCCGATGGGCGGCCCCGGCGGGCCATGGCCGCCCATCGGCCGCCGGGTCGCAGGGGGGAGGTCACAGAGAGGACTGCGTCCGGGCACGAAGGCGTGGGGATCGGGGACGGAGGCGTGGGAGAGGCGTCAGGGCCCCGTGCGTCCCGCAGATCCCGCCCCGCCGTGACGGGCCGACCTGCACGGGTCGCGGGGCGGGCCCATCCCCCTTCCGCTGTTCCTTATGGTCCTGTGGGGACCATAAGGAACAGCGGGGCGATCCCCGGGAACGGAGGGATGCACGGAATCGTCACTCTTTCCCTTCCGTGATCCGTCCCGGGGATTCGTGCGCCTCTCGCCCTCTGACGCCTCCCTGGGGTGGCGTGGGGCGCGGCCTCGCAAGGACGCAGGGAAGCGAGGAGAGGGGGGCGCACACCGGTGCGCGACCCGAACCGGATGACCGAGGACGCCGCGAGGCGCCCCCACGCCACCTCAGGAAAGCTTGAAGACCGGGTGGTCCGGGGCGATCGCCAGGAGCTCGGCGTCGGTGGAGTCGGGGCCGACGCCGCCGAAGAAGACGCCCACCTCCCACTTCCACTTCTTCAGGTAGGCGCGCAGGAGCGGGATGCTGGACTCGGGCGGGACCTCGGCCGCCTTGAAGTCCTCGGTCTTTCGCCCCAGGCGCAGGCGACCGCCGCCGGCGACCCGCATGTTGCGGACCCACTGGGTGTTGCCGCGAGGCGCGACCAGATAGCGGCTGCCGTCGACCTCGAGCAGGTTGACCGGGGTCGAGCGCCACTGGCCAGATTTGCGGCCTTTCACTTCGAGGACGCGCGAGCCCTGGACGCTGATCCCCAGCGCCGTCAACCCCTGAACGGCGCGGTTGAAGACGTTGCGGGTGAACCACCCGGGTTCCTGGAAGCCCTTTGCGGGGGTGCCCGACGGGGTCGCGGCGGCGCTCATCGTCACGATTGTCGCACGGTCGGCGGAGGCGCGGTAAGTCCCCGGAAACCCACCACATTCCCGTGTAGGGTTGCGCGCGTCCTGAGAGGCGCACACCGATCGGTCAACCGAAATCCGAGGAGGCGGGGAATGGCGGACAACGGGGGCGACGAGCGAGCGGAGGCGCGGCCGTCGCCGCGCAACAAGCGGGCCGAGATCGTCGCGGTGGCAACGGAGTTCTTCGGCGACGACGGCTACGAAGACACCAAGTGGGCGGACGTCGCCGCCGCCGTCGGGCTCGGGCCGACGGCCCTTTACCACTACTTCGAATCGAAGCAGCACTGCCTCTTCGAGATCCTGGTCGAAGCGGTCGACGATGCGGTGGACGAGTTCGCGCGACTGAGTCGGGGTGAGTTCGCCGTCGCCTTCCCGACCTTGGTGCGAGGGAGCTTCGAGCGCGACGGGCGCGAGGCGCGCCGCACCCGGGTCCTGGTCGCCGAGCAGGCGCTGGTCCGCCACCGGAGCGCCGCGCCGCGCGAGGAGAACGCCCGCAAACGGGCCTTCGCCCTGCTGAAGCGCTACGAGGAAGGTTGGCGCGACCTGCTCGCCGACGGGATGTCGGCGGGAGCGATCCCGGCCGCCGATGCCGATCTCCTGGCCCGCATCGTGATCGGCACCTACAACAGCGTCTGGCAGTGGTACCGCCCCGACGGACGACTGCCCCTGGAGGAGGTCGCCGACTTCTACGTGCCGCGGATGCTGGCGTTGGCAGGTTTGCCGGAGTAGCCTCCGCGGCGTGTTCGACCACGTCGCCATCGAGGTCGCCGATCTGCCGCGCTCGCGCGCCTTCTACGAGGTGACCCTGGCGCCGCTCGGCATCGAGGTCGTCTCCGAGCCGGTGCCCCACATGGTCGGGATCGGCAGCGAGGGCAAGCCCTGGTTCTGGCTGATGGGCCGCGGCCGACCACAGGCGCGCGGCGTCCACCTCGCCTTTCCGGCGCCCGACCGCGACGCCGTCGACACCTTCCACGCCGCCGGCCTCGCCGCCGGCGGCATCGACAACGGCGCCCCCGGCCCGCGCCCGATCTACCACTCCTCCTACTACGCAGCCTTCGTGCTCGACCCCGACGGCAACAACGTCGAGGCCGTCTGCCACGCCCCGGTCGACTAGAGGGTTGATTCGAGGCTTCGAGGCTCGGGCCAGGGGCGGCGCCCGCAGGCGAAACGGACGCGGCCGTCCCGTCCACGGCCCTGGCAGACTGTGGCCGTGGCCGAGACGGCCGGGGGTGCGGGGAGCGGGCGGGGGGAGCACGGAAGGCCCTCGCGGGAGGGTGCGGGCGGATCCCTCACGCCAGGGACACGAGGCTCCCACGGACCCTCCCGATCCCGGCGTCCGGGGGCCGGAGGGTGCCACGGATCCCTCACCGGACCGTCACGGAACCGGGACCCCGTCACGGAGACGTAGGGAACTCCACGCCTCCTCCCGTGTTGTCCAACGCCCACGGACACGTTCCGTACTTTGACCATGCCATGGCAGGGTCAAAGTACGGAACGCGTCCCCGGGCCCTCCTTCCAGGCCCGAAAAGAGACCGAAGGTTGCGGAAAGGGTGACGTTCCCGGCATCCTCGTCACCGATCGGGGCCAGGTGTGGCCTCTCCCGCACGGACCCGTCACGGAGGTCCGACCTCCTCCCATCCCTGTGTCCCCCCTCA